>VSNY01000037.1 GCA_009774535.1 Lachnospiraceae bacterium | reverse complement strand
ATGAATTAATGAGGGCATTTTTCAAATGTTGTTGCATATCGTTGGCCAACTACAACATTGTTTAGTTTCGTAATTATAAATCCTTTCTTCCATAAATTTCATTCTTTCAAAATGAAGTCCCGAACCTTTCACTGGAATGTTTGGAATACCAGAAGACGTTTCCACCAAATCAAGAATGTTTATGCAATAAGCTTTTCAATCATCTCTGAAAGCGCCATCACAAGCACATGCATCTGAATATCATTTGTCATAACCAGCAAGTCCTGGAAGTAAAAAGTACAAGACAGGTTACACCAATATAATATTTAAAATATGTGATATACGTTGTACCAGTAAATCTTTATGTAAAATATGTGCAAGTCCATGTTAATCGCCATATAATAATTTAGTGCAGCTTAGCCGAAATGTCCTGCTTCTGCAGAAGTGCATTCCTTTTCAACATTCAAAAACAGACTGAAAAACTATAGTTCTGAACAAAAAGTGTAAAGCTTTTGACCATGCAACAAGCTTTACACTTTGAAGAATTCGTAATATAACCCAAGTTCAGATCTTAGATTTCTTTCTGCTTTAACCAGATTTGACTATCTTTTATTTATCCCGATAATGTGAGCCACACTGGACAATTTTAATCATGCCATCTTCAATACGATAGACAATACGATTTGCATCATATATCCTTCTGCTCCAATAAGATGATCAATCACCGTTTAATCTTTCTGGTTTACCGATCCCATCATATCCATTGCGATCTATATCCTTTAACAGCTGGAGAATACGTTTTAACATTTTTTATCCTGTTTCATCCAAAATTCAAAATCTTCCCAGGCTGCATCTGTCCATGATTTAATCATTGAAATTGACCTCATGCACTGTCCCGCCTGTAGATTCCATCTGTGCCACTGACTTTCTAAGACGATCCATATTTTCTTGTGAATAAAATGGATCGGCGGAGACTTCAAACGGAATGCGTCTCTCTCTGCCCAGTTTGATTAAGTAAATATTAATCGCAGTTGATAAAGATAATCCAATTTCAGCACAAGCTTCTTCTGCCTCTTTCTTAACCTTATCCTCTATGTGCAAATTAATCTGTGTCATTGTACTGCCTCCTTTTTGGACTTTTTACAAACCAGCTTATTTTATAAGTATTTGTAAAATGTATAGATTTAAATATGAATAGAATATAGTAACTAAAATTATAGATTTCTATCACTTATTATTTCCAATGATACAATACATATTATTTATTTTCAAGGGTATAATCCGTCAATCCCAAAATAAACCTCGAAAAAGTAATTGTGAAAAGAATCAGCAGGCAATACTTTTCAACTGACAGGATGCCGCAAGTTCCATATATCCGCTACATCCGCGCAAAAACAATCTCCGGCAGCAAAATTACACTCACCTCCTTATCCTCTTTCCCCTTCCAGGTCACTACAAAACGCACCTTCGCCCGCACCGCCCGGTACCCCTGCCCGTTCAGCCGGCGGATCTCGCCCAGATATTTTCGGGAAAAAGAAACAACCCGCTCCCCGCGCAGGGAAAGACCGACTCCATCCGCGTCCACATCCAGTTCCATCCCGCTGTACATTTGCAGCATCTGCCTTTGCTTCCCACGGAAACGGCCCAGTACAATATCCCTATGCGACAGCTGCGAAAGGATCTCTTCTGTCTGCGGATATTCTGTCAGATCTGTCTGCCTTTCCATCCCATCTGACGCAATCCCATCCAGACAATCCGTATTGCAGAACAGATACAGTTCCCGTTTCGCCCTGGTAATCCCTACATACAGCCTGCGGCGGTCTTCATCATCGTTCAGCTGCATTTGGTTTAATAACAGCACGACTTTGTCAAATTCCTTTCCTTTTGATTTGTGAATCGTAGAGACAACGATCGTTTCCTGTTCCTTTTCATAAAAATCTTCCAGTTTTGATTCCCGTAAAAACTCTTCCAGATCTGTAACATATTTTTTCCGGCTGACTTTTGCAAATGTATCCAGCAAATTGCAGCAAAGCGGCAGGCATTCGCTTTTTGCATAGCGGCTGCGCAGTTCTTTCACAGCCTCTTCCCATATGGCGTCGCTAATGACAGGCTGCCTTTCCTTTTTTCGGATCACCTGGAGAAAATACTGGATTTCGGCCAGACTGCCCAGCGAAAATCCTTCGTTGGTCTGCATCAGTTTTGCTTTCTTTTTGTGTAAGGACAGCAAAGCAAACACTTTCAGCGCTTCTTCATTTGTATTGGTCAGCACGCAGATCGTGCCATTTGTCCGATCCTGGTCATTGCTGTTCGTTTCTTTTGCCAGTTTGATCAGACAGCTGACGACAGGCTGCTCCAAAGATCTGCTGCGGCAGCGGATCAGCCTGACCACGCCGTCGTCCGTATGCACCGCACGCACTGGCTGCCGTTTCATTCGTTTTGTAATACGCGCCGCAAAAGCATTGGCAAACGCTACAATCCTGCGGCTGCTGCGGTAATTTTCCAGCAGATCATACCGCGCGGAGCCGGGCCGGCGCGCAAATTCCTGAAAATATTTGGAATCAGATCCGCGGAAACGGTATATATTCTGGTCGTCATCTCCGACGGCAATCACACGCATATCTTCGTTTTTTTCCATCAGCGCCCAGATCAAAGCCGCAGCGTCCGCATCCATATCCTGTGCTTCATCAATGACTACGACCGTCTTTGTAATCTTGCCTGCTTCCACTTCACCATTTCTAATCTGTCTGGCCGCATCCGCTACCACGTGATCCATTCCTTCGGTCTTGCCGATTTTACCAAGCAGGTCAAAGCAGTAGGAATGAAAAGTCTTAATCTCTACATACGAAGCCGCGTTCCCGATCAGCCCGTGCAGGCGCTGTTTAAATTCTGTAGCCGCTGCTCTGGAAAATGTGACCATCAGCAGCTGTTCGCTCCTGACATCTTCCAGCTGCAGCAGCGCCGCCAGCTTATGTACAAGCACTTTTGTCTTCCCGCTGCCGGGGCCTGCCGCCACAAGCAGATACTGCGATTCGTTATCCTGGATGATTCTTTTTTGCGCCTCGGACAAATTTTCAAACAGCATCTGATATTTCGCAGGCGTAAGGTTGCGCCCAATCTGCGCCAGCCGTTCCCCTTCAAAATATTTTTTCAGAAACTTCTGATAATCCATTTTAAAATAATCACTGACAAAATGCTGCGCCTGGCCGCTGTCTTTTACCATCAGCCCTGCATACTCTCCTACAATATGGATCTGCTGGATTTTCTGTTTGTAAAACTGGCCAAGCTGTTTGTAATCGTCCACTTTATAACGAATTTTGTTATTCATAATCAGACGCCTGATCTCCATGCTGTTGTACAGCACTAAAAATCCGCCTTCCAGCCGGATGGCGTCGATTTTTGACAAATACAGCAGCGCGTCTTCCATTTCTTTTTCCGAAACAGACCGTCTGGAATTTCTGCTTTTTTCAAACTCTTCTTTTAATTCCAGAACGGAAAACTGCACCAGTACTTCTTCCCCGTCCGCTGCTTTTTGACGATCCGTCTCTTCCGGCTCCTTTTGATACAAATACCCGGTAAGAAAAGACGCGACTTCTTTGCGGCGCTGCATATTTTTCCAAAGCTGTCCAAGCGGCACTTCCGGAAGAAACGTAATGCGGTCACTGGAACCGTCCAGCGTTTTTTTTATCTGATTTTGAATGGTCCAATAGTAAAAAACCGTGCGGATAGCCTGAACGGAACTGCGCCGGATTCCGTCCGCAAGCGCCAGTTCGTTCAGTTCCTTGAGATTGACACTGCCGCCTTCTTCCTTAACATTTTTTAGCAAAAATCCTTCAATCGCTATATATTTATTCAGTTCGTTCTGCGCATGGTTTTTTGCCCGCTCCTTCGCGTCGCGGCGGATATAAGCGGTCAGATCCCTGGTGTCCGCAAGAATCCCTTCCTGACGCAATAACTGGACGGTATCGATCACATCCGCCTTTGGAATACCCAGAAGATCAGAAATATAATCAATTCTGGACTCTGCTTCGTCGTTGCCAGCCTTTGCAATGCTTCGCCTCGAAATCAGCATCTGCAGAATCCGCTTTGCGTATTCTTTGTTATGATCGTCCATCCTGCGGGACTGGTCGATCTTTTTAGCGGCCTCGATCATATTTGGCACTAAAATGCTGGTCGCGTATACATGCGGCACGTTTTTACCGCGCTTTACATATCCGGCATTTTCCAACGCCTGCACAGCCGTCTTCACACGCGTTTCCAGATCCATAACCGTTTCATCCCAGCCTGCCTTTCTTGCAAGCTCCAGCGGGGAACGGCGGATCACGCTCCGGTTTCCCGACAGCTCTTTCACCGCCCTCCAAACCTGCTGGATTTCGCGGATATTCATCTTAGTCTGGTTGAGCAGGATAAAATGTTTATCCAGATCATTTTCATCAAACAACACATAGCAGTCCGCTTCCAGATTGTCATCCCGTCCGGCGCGTCCTGCTTCCTGTACATAATTTTCCAAGGAATCTGAAATATCATAATGGACAACCAGCCCGACATTTGACTTGTCCACGCCCATCCCAAACGCCGAAGTTGCCACCATAATCTGCACCTGGTCTTCCATAAACGCTTTCTGGTTCGCTACCTTTTCCCTGCTTTCCATTTTTCCGTGAAATGGCCGGGCTTTTAATCCGTCGCTGCACAGCCGGTCAGCCAGCTGCCAGGTACGTCTGGTCCTGGAAACATAGACGATTGTCGGACAGTCCTTCTCCTCGATTAAGCTTCTTAACTGTTCATATTTTTCCTCATCGCTTTCTCCCGGCAGCACCCGGTAATGCAGGTTTTTCCGCTGCGACTCTGTTGTAAACAGCGCTAACTCCAGCCCCAGCTTTTCTTTGAAATAATGTTTGATATCGCGGATCACGTCCTGCTTTGCCGTTGCCGTAAAGCACGAAACCGGAATCTGATGAGAGATTCCTTTTTTCTCCTGCAGCTCTTTGATAAAATCACCGATATACAAATAATCTACACGAAAATCCTGCCCCCAGGCTGAGAAACAATGTGCCTCATCGATCACAAACCGCGCGATACTCCGCTTAAGCAAAATCTGCTCCACCGTTTTTGAACGCAGCATTTCGGGTGAAATATAAAGCAGTGTCGCCAGCCCGTTTTCCAGCCGCTCGAACGTCTCCGCCCGCTCCAGCGGACTCAGCAGGCCATTGACCGTCACCGCATCCGCAATTCCCCGTTTTTTCAGATTTTCCACCTGATCCATCATCAACGACTGCAGCGGCGAAATCACAACGGTCAGCTCCCCCGCCGCCTCCCCGGCCATCAGCGCCGGCAGCTGAAACGTCAGCGACTTGCCGCCGCCTGTCGGAAATACAGCCAGCAAAGACTCCTGGCGGATAGCCGCCTGCACAGCCCGTTCCTGCAGCGGCACGCCGTCATAGTCCCGAAAACTGTCATATCCAAACAGCGCCTTTAACCATCTGACCGCACCAAGCTCTCTTTCACAATACGCGCATCCCTCTTTGCAGGGAATCCCGCGCAGACGCGCCATCAGCGTCTCCACTTGCGGAAAATTCCGATGCACCCAGCCCGGGATCAGCGAATATTTATCCTGTGCGTAAATCAGAGCCAGACAATAGGCGAGCGCTGCCGGATCGTGACAAACAATCTGTTCAAGATCCACATGTTCGCAGATCATGCCCGCAAAAAAACGACGGATCCGGCAGGCTGCGTCTTCTTTTCCAGTTCCGCCCAAATAGGTGAAAAATCCTGCAAATTCGTCTGTTTCCCACAGCAGGGAACGGTAAATCTCCGCAAGCTCCTGCGGCAGCTGTGCAAAGGCATGGCAGGCGTCATAAAACAGTTCCGCTGCTTTGCGTGCATCGTTGACAGGGTTATTGAGTTCCTCGGTCTGCAGTTTATCATCTTTTACAAGGGCATGATATGGCCTGCGCGGAAATAACAGCGGGGACAGATACAGCGTATCAATGATCCGGGCGTTTTGCAGATCTGAAAATGGCTGGGCCGCATCGGTGTCCGTATGCGGCGGCGCCAGGACAGACCGTTGGTATTCCTTTTTTAAATAGGGGATATCGTGTGCCAGAAGATTGTGGCCGCACAGATAACAGCTGTCTTGAAGAAAGGCTGCAAATTTGGAAAAAGATCTGGTATGAAGACTGCAGCCGTCAGAAAGTATAGCGCCGTAGTCTAAGATCCTGTCGGCTGTCGGACTGACTTCTGTATCTATAAAAGCGATGATATTTTGTGTTTTTGGGGCGTGCTTGGTCATGATCGTTTCCTCTTGTGCAGTTTATGTTTTTATTTGTATTATCATACTACATTACGGACATGGCCACAACTGTTTTTTACTTTGTGATGTGTAATTTTTTTGAATCAGCAAAATACACTTTCCAAACTGTTAAATAATATTATATCCTGCCGCTTCTAAAACTGATACTGCCCTCTCAAAATCAAAATCCTTCACAAGAATATAATCTGTATTATAAGTGGAAACAGCAAAGATACTAATCTTATTTTCAGCTAAAATACCGGAAATCCGAGACAAAATTCCAACTAACGAAAAATCTAAATTTCCTTGTATCCGCAATCCCTGAAAACCATCCTCGCATTCTATCGTGTCTTTTGGCGTGTCTTTTGTTTTACACACAAGAGACAGTTCTTCATCTGTTTTCCCGATAAAGTAAAAATCTTTTCCCAAGTCTATATCCTCTGCAGATTCCAGCTTACAGACAGTTAATTCATATCCCAGTTTCTTTAATTCCATAGATCTTTCTCCATTGATTATTTGCGTTTTTGTCCAAAACCTCTGCGCAGCTAATTTGATAAACTTCGCGGTAAAGCCTGTCCCTGATTTCCGCAAACCGCTCTTTTCCAACTCGGCCTTCGGACGTCATGATCATCAGCGGAATCTTCTGTTTTCCTTTGGAAATCGGCGGCTGGAAATATGGATTGTCATTTAAATAAAACCCATTTCTTTCATAAAAGGCAATCCGTCTTTTCGCAATTTCCGTCTCCGGCAGTTCCACTTCCAGACAGATCTGCCCTGAAAATAACCGCCCCGCCTCCCGCAAAGCCGCGGAGCCAATCCCCTGTCCGCGTACCTCGGGCGCGGATGCAAAATGCTCCAAAAACGTAAAATCGGAAAGATTCCATACGGCAAGAAATGCCCGGATATCTGTATGTTTGATCCCATGCAGTACATAAATACGGTATTCTGACCGTTCCAGCAGTGCTTTTTGTTCCTTGTAACTGCGGTATTCATCTGTCGGAAAACTGCGCTCCATCAGCGAAAACACTTGATCAAATTCATCTTTTTTCATCATCTCTAACATCATAAATTCACCCTGCCTGATCCGTAACAAGATATTTTTGATATTTATCCTGATCAGCTTTCAGACACCGTACTTTAATGCGCGTCCCGTTTTCTTCAAACGCCTGTTCTTCTACCTGCGCCTGTTCCATAAAATATGACAATACCTCTCCATTCGTATACGGAATCAAAAATTCCGCCTGCACCCGGTCTGCATAAAGCCGCTGCAAAATCATCTGCACAAGCCGTTCCAAAGACGCTGTCTGCTTTGCGCAAATATAGATCTTATCTTCCGTGACGACAGCCGGATATTCCACTGCTTCGCCGCACCGGTCCGCTTTGTTAAAGACCGTAATCATCGGAATGTCGGCGGTATTCAGCTGTGCCAGAATCTCCTGCGTCGTCTGCATCTGCTCTTTATGGTCCGGATCTGAAGCATCTACAACCTGCAGCAGCAGATCCGCATTTTCCACCTCCTCAAGCGTTGCATGAAACGCTTTGACCAGCCCATGCGGCAGTTTATGAATAAATCCGACCGTATCCGACAGCAAAAAGTCCTGGTTGTTCCCTGTGCAGATCTTTCTTACGGTTGTATCCAGCGTTGCAAAGAGCATGTCTTTTTCCAGCACCTTTTTTTCCGCATCCTGCAAATACCGGTCTACCATTGCATTTAAAATTGTGGATTTTCCCGCGTTGGTATAACCGACGAGAGCAGCCAGCGGAATCCTTGATTCCTGGCGCTTCTTGCGCTGCACCTGTCGTTCCCTGGACACTTCCTTTAAATTACGGTCAAGCTCTGAGATCCGCTTTTCAATTCTGCGGCGGTCCAGTTCCAGTTTTTTCTCACCCGCACCGCGGCTGCTCATGCTTCCGCTTGTACCGCCCTGCCTGGTCAGCGCCTCATGCATCCCTGCCAGCCTTGGCAGCAAATATTTTAACCGCGCAGACTCTACCTGCAGTTTCGCTTCCCTCGTCCTGGCGCGTGTCGCAAAAATATCTAAAATCAGGGTTGTGCGGTCCATAATAGGCTTCTCTATTTCTTTTTGCAGATTCGCAAGCTGCGATGGTGTAAGAGCATTGTCGAATACCACGACATCCGCTTCCTGCATTCTGGCTGCTTCCCGGACTTCCTGCACCTTTCCTGTCCCGATATACAGCGCTTTATGCACCTTGTCTGCATTCTGCGTAATTACACCCACTGGTTCCATCCGGCATGCTTGCGCCAAACTTTTTAGTTCTTCCATCGAACGCATAAACTCTTCCTGGGGCGTCCCGCAATTCAGACCTGCCAGAAGTACACGCTCATAGCCTGCGCTTTCCAAAGCTGACAGTTCTGCGTCGTGTACTTGTTGGGCGGGATTCTTTTCATAACTGATCTCTGTTTCTGTATTTTGCATTTCTGTATTGCTATATTCCATACGGTTTATTCCTTTCCTGATTGATAAAACGATAGTGGTTGTGTCTGATTGTAACAGCACACGGGATATTGGAAATAAAGTTTTGTACTAGCTGCAGGTGGGTGGTAAGCCGGACGACGCTGCGGGCGATGGGTGGGCCTGCCCCGGTCCGCCCAGGGTGTCTCTCCCGTCCTGGTCCCCACCCGCAGCATCGTCTGAAAAGCCCACAAAGCCCCCAGTAATCTCAGCCCGCCACTTCCAGCATCGTTAGGGAACGCCACAAAGATCTTCCGGATTTCTTAACATTCTGCGATCCGCACCCTGCATCTTTTTTTATAGCAAGCCACCCCATACTTCATCACTGCGTGCATCCCATCATCCACCAGCTGCTGCGCATACCCATTTTTCTCAATCTGCTCCAGCGCCTTCATACACCCCTTTTCCAAATCGCCGTCATCCGCATACTTCACCTCGATCACCACCCCGATCTCTTCCTCTTCCATTTCCACCAAAATATCACTATACCCATCCCCGGATTCCCGGTTTGAAAATACCGCCCACGTATCCTTATACGCAAGCAGTCCCATCAGGATTTCATGGTAATAATTTTCCTTCATCGGTTTTTTCACAAACGTATCCCGAATGCTGACCGCCTTTTTCAAATACCTGCCAAACTGATCCTCTACGCCCGCGGCGTCGCCATTTTTTAATGCTTCACAAAACTGTCCGACTGCTGTGCCGTCTTTTTTCACAGTCTCATAAAAATACTTCATAATCTGCTCTGTAAAAATCCCGCGGATTTCCATATTCGGAATCACAAGCCGCAGTGCGTCCCCGTCCGGTTTTCCCCGCTGCGTCAGATACCCGGTCATAAGCAGAACACTCCAGATATTCGTAACCGAACGGTACAGATCCCGGTAAGTCAGATCGTTGCACACTTTTTGAAACACTGCTTCTCCTTCTACAAGACGCTCAAGTTCCCGTTTGACGGTAACATTTCCTGTATAGCTGACCAGACGCCTGATGACGTCATTGCTGCTTGTATTCGACCAATAATCCTGCGGCTTTGCATCTGGCTGGACGCGCAGCAGGTCACAATAATTCATAACATCCCATGGACAATAAATCTGCGTATTTCCAAACTGATAACCGTCATACCACTCCTTTACCCGGCCATAAGCTTCCAGCTGTCCATAATATTCCAAAAGCTCCTGAACCTGCGGATCTGTAAAACCAAAATAAGCATCAAATTGCTGATCCAAAACGGACAGCACTCTTAAGTGATTCAGCCCTGTAAAAATGCTTTCTCTGGCAATCCTAAGGCATCCGGTTAATACAGCAAACTGCAGATTCGGATTTGTTTTTAAAGACTGCCCGAACAGGCACCGGATCAAAGTTACCATCTGGTCATAGTATCCGTTTGCAAATGCCCTGGCTAACGGCACATCATATTCATCGATCAGCAGTACCACTTTCTGTCCATAATGTTTGCGCAATAATTCGGATAACACGCGCAGGCTGTCACAAAGCTCTGGTTCCTGCATTTCAGAGTACATCAATGCAGCAAGTATCTCCTTTTCCTGCTTCGTCAGCCTGCTGCTTTCCATAAGATCCGCATGCCTTCTGGTTTCCGCGTTTACAAGTTTGCCAGCCATAGCAACCGCTGTTTGATAACATCCTGCGTCAATGGATTTTAAGGATACCGAAATTACTGGAAATTTCCCCATATATTTTTCACAAAGTTCCTGCTCCCTGGATATTTCCAGCCCGGCAAAGATACGCTGGTTTGTGCCTGGTTCAAAAAAACAGCGCAGCATACTCATATTTAATGTTTTCCCAAAACGTCTTGGGCGTATAAACAGATTAACTTCTCCCCAATGCAAAAGCAGGTCTTTAATCAGACCTGTTTTATCTACAAAGTAAAATCCCTCATTTCGCAGTTTCTCAAAATCTTCAATTCCGATCGGAATCATTTTTTTGGCATATGGTTCATTCCGATTTCTCCTTTTACCTGCAATGCACGTGCTGACAGTTTTTTACCGCTTCCAGTCTTCGCTTGGTACAGATACACCGCCCAGTACCTGACGGATTGCCTTTCGTTTTTCCCCGCTGTCCGGGCTGCCTCCCGCTGGTACAATGCGGTGCGACAACACCGGAACCGCCAGTGTCTTGATATCTTCCGGAACCACATAATCCCTGCCCTGCACAAATGCATAAGCCTGTGACGCACGTAGAAATGCCAGCGTCCCGCGCGGGCTTACCCCCAACAGTGTTTTTCCTGCGTCTCTGGTCGCCTGCACAATGGCAACCAGATATTCCATTAAAGACGGATGAACAAAGATTTCCCGGCAGGCATGCTGCAGGCTTTTTAATTGATCCAGATCCATCACCGCCTGGATCTCCTGCAGCGGGTCCGCATGAATAAACCGCTCCAGGATCTGCAGCTCTTCCTCTGCATCCGGCAGTCCCATATCGATCTGCATCAGGAAACGATCCAGCTGCGCTTCCGGCAGCGGAAAAGTCCCGGCTGTCTCCACCGGATTCTGTGTAGCGATTACAAAAAACGGATTGCCAACCGGCCGCGTCTGGCCGTCGATCGTGACCTGTTTTTCT
Organism: Lachnospiraceae bacterium; assembly: GCA_009774535.1. GTDB lineage: Bacteria > Bacillota > Clostridia > Lachnospirales > Lachnospiraceae > Eubacterium_J. Next base: position 17,667 of record VSNY01000037.1, on the reverse strand, counting down.
TCCATGCATTCCAAAAGGCTGGACTGGGTACGCGGCGTTGCACGATTGATCTCATCGCCCAGCACAATATTGGCAAATACCGGGCCTTTGCGAAAGACAAACTCTCCCTGTTTCTGATTAAAATAATTCAGTCCGGTCACATCCGACGGCAGCAGATCCGGCGTAAACTGCACTCTGGAAAATTCCGCCTGTATGGATTTTGCCAGTGTTTTTGCCAGCATCGTTTTTCCGGTGCCCGGCACGTCTTCCAACAGAACGTGCCCGCCAGCAAGCAGCGCGGACAGCACAAGGTCTATGACCTGCTGCTTTCCAATCATTACTTTTTGTATATTCTCTTTGATCTGTTTTAGTTTTTCCTGATCTTCCATTCTTTTATACCTTTCCTGATCTTTCGTTTGTCAAATACCAATCCATCCTGCTGACAAATTTCAATCCCACTGTCGCATACAGGATACCACCCTGCATAGGCCCCGTCAAGTAAGAAATAGCGCCTACCGCCCGCTGCGTCGTCCGGCAACCCTTAACATTTAACCTTCCACACCCCTCAGCCGCTGCACCAGCGCTTCTTTGGAAAAACTCTTCATAGACGCAAATGTAATCACAAGCGGCACAACTACCAGCACCCCCGCATAAGCCAGCGCGAAAACCACCGGAAACCGGAACGCCATATAATATGCCCCATGTTTATACAAAATCCCGCTTAATACATACCCGCATGCCGTTCCAGCCGTCATCGTCACACCCACCGCAGCAAAGACAAGAATCATACTTTCCCCCAGCAGCATTTTCCGGATCTGCCCTTTACTCATCCCAATCGATTCCAGCATTGCCAGTTCCTGTTTACGGGTCACAATATTAGTAATCAACGTATTCATCATACTCAGAATACTAAACGCCATAATAAAAATCGAAAGTCCGCTGATCGCCCCAAACAGCTGATCGCACGACTGCGCATAAGCAATTCTGTTTTCTGCCAGCGTACTCATTGTAAAATTCGGTTTTTCCGCAATCATCTGTTCCAGTTTTTCCCCGACAGCTGCTTCCTGATCCGCTTGCGTTGATACAAGCAAATGGGAATTTAAGCTTTCCATAGACACCATTTGCAGCAATGTCTGCTCCGGCATCAGGAACCAGCCTTCAAAGCCGCTGTTATCCAGAAGATACTGATTGTTCAAAATGCCAAGGATCATGACATTTTTTTCAATCATCTGACTGCCGTCATAATAATGTAAAACAATTTCATCTCCTGCGGCAAATTTCCAGCCATAGATCTCCTGTGCCAGATGATTGCCCGCCATCAGAATATATTCCCCACTCAAAAGCTTTGTCAGATCGGCGCTTCCTTCTTCCAAATAGCTGCTGATCTCCGTGCATTCTTCTGTACTCAGCGGATAGATAATATCATTTTTATCATATTCATCCTGTTTCGGATAATCAAATTTGATCCCAAAACCTTTGATTCCCGTAACCTTTTTCACACCGTCAATCGCAGAGATTTCCTGTATCATATCCTGACCCAGCGGTGATTGTGCCTGCAAACCACTCATTCCGTTTTCATTTAATTCAATCGCCCCGGAAGAAAATTGAATATCGAATTCTGCCTCTTTAAAATTTCCCTGCCTTGCAAAATTTTCCCGGTCAAACGAAGACATATAAGTAGCTGCTGTCATAAATAAGATGCCGCCTAACGCCAGAGAAAACATTGTAACCGCCGCTTTTTTCCGGTTTTTAGAAAAATTCATGCCGCCTAACCCAAACGGCGTCAGCCTGCGGCACAGCTTTTTATTCCGCGCTTTTTTCATGCCGTCCTGCGGCACATAACGCAGCGCTTCCATTGGAGAAACAGCCGCTGCCAAACGCGCCGGTTTGCGGACGGAGATCATCGTGATCAAATAAATAACCGCAAATACTGCCGCCGCTATCAGGCATGTATGTTTCACATGAAAACCGCCCGGTATAATCAAATATCCTGCCGCAACGCCAATCGCAATGCCCACTGGAGCCGACCGCACAAACAAAGCGCCTCCTTCACGTGCAACAAACTTTTTCATCTGCCTTTTGGTCATGCCAATTGTGCGAAACTGTCCAAACTGATGTATTCTGCCGACGACAGACAAATAAAACACACCGTAAACAACAAGGACACAAGCAATCAGAATCACCGCTCCTACCAGTCCATAGAGCATTACCGACTGCATGTTCCATGACAAAGAATCTAAAAATGACCTGGATGGATTGACATATTCCCTCTCAATTCCCGCATCGCCTGCAATCTGGTACATAATCTCTTTACAATATTCCGCATACATTTGCTGCGCGCCATGTAATTTTGCATACACGGCATATGCTTCTGCTTTTAGCTGACTGCCGTTTTCTGCATAAGACTCGGAAAAAAATACCGGATACTGCTTTGCTTCGCTGCTTCCTTTTAAAATACCGGATACGGTAAACGTCTCTGCACTGCCGTCATAAAAAGAAAACGTCACACTGCTGCCGACTGCAGGCGCTGCCTTCATCTTTTGGAGCAGCCCTGCCTGAACCGCAATTTCACTTTCTGCTTGCGGCAGCTTTCCGCTTTCTAATTCCCCCACCCGGATCTGGTCAGACAGTTCACTGGCGTAGCATGGTATCACATCGAATCCATCCATTTGCGTCGGAACACCGGATTTGATCCGGATCTGGAAGGCGATCCGCGTATCTTTTTTCAACTGTTCCACCTGTTCTGCCGTAAGATTATAGTACGTCACCTGCTGCCTGTGGGAAAGCTCGATTTGCTCCTGCTGTTTCTGTCCCGCTGCAAACATTAAAATCGCTGTTAACAGGGCGGATGCCAGTACTATTGTGATCATCACAAACGTATTGCGCATACGGCTGGCTGCCAGACTGCGTTTGGTCATAATAGATATCATATTTGTTGTAACCTTTTTGCTGTTCATTTGTCCGGCCTCCTTATGCACAGATTCTGCCGTCTTCTATACGGATCGTTACATCTGCCTTTTCTGCAATTTCCGGGTTATGCGTAATCATAACGATTGTCTGATGGAAGGTTTCACTTGTCATTTTCAGCAGACGCACGACCTTTTCGCCTGTCTGGCTGTCCAGATTTCCGGTCGGCTCATCCGCAAGGATGATCGCGGGTTTTGAGATCAGCGCACGTGCAATCGCTACCCGCTGCTGCTGTCCGCCTGACAGATGGCTTGGATAATGGTGCATCTTATCGTCCAGTTCTAAAAAGTGTATAATGTCTTTTAAAAATTCCCGATCCTCCATTTGATTGTCCAGACGCACCGGCAAAACAATATTTTCATAAGCCGTAAGGTATGGGATCAGGTTGTAATTTTGAAAAATAAATCCGATCCGTTTCCGGCGAAAAATTGTAAGCTGTTCGGCGGTCATGTTTTCCAGGTTCTTATTTTCGATCTGCACACAGCCCGCATCCGGAAGATCCAGCCCTCCAAGTATATTTAACAATGTAGATTTCCCGCTTCCCGAGGTGCCAATCACTGCTATAAACTGCCCGCTCTCAATCGATACGCTTACATCGTCAAGCGCTTTTACAAGGCTTTCATCCCTGCCGTAATATTTTTTTAAACCAGACGCTTTTAATATCGCTCCCATAAATGTCTCCTCCTTAATTTTTGGCACTTTATCACTAATCTGTGTGAGCCATAGTTTTTGATTTATGTTTTTATTTGATAGAGAAGATTTTAGCAAACGAATGTTACAGCGCGGGTACATGAAAGGTACATTTTTGTAACAGTGTAACTCTGTTTCTTTGGATGTGTCATCCATTCATACTGTGATCCGGATGTTTGAGAAAGAAAAGACGATGAAAAATGGAAAGCTGTTAAGCGCAAAAGAAAGTTGAATTATCTTAAAAAATGTTATATACTATGATTAAATTAAAACATCGTTCCTGTTTGTTTTATCCATACTGATTATGAAATCAGCAGTCTCCGTGCATTCTCTGTACAGGCATTTTTGCCCGGAATTATGAAAAAATCATAAATATCTTTGCTTATGGTATCCGTTATAGGGAGGTGGCAACTATGAATCGTATTACACTTAAAATTTTGGCAAAGCTATCAGCCATACTATTCATTTTAGGTTTGGTGTTTTTTGTGATCGGCTGCTGCATTGGAAATACAGTAGGTTTGCTCGTATTAGCTGCAGGTTTGCTGATATGGTTTGGAATTATAATTATGATAGCGCTTTTTAGCAAATGTCCTTATTGCGGAGGATTTCTTAAGGTGGGATATCATAATCTTTATTGTCCGCATTGCGGAAATTATGTGAATTGAGTCGATTACACAAAAATATTTCAGTTGAACTTCACCCCAGAGATTGCAGCTCTGGGGTTTTATATTTGTTGTTGTTCCTGTTGCGGTGCAAAAGAGCCGCGGACCAGATCAGGCAGAACCCTTTTCCGAACAATCATCCGCCTGGACGCGTTTTCGTCCAAAAACAGACGCCGCGCCGATGACAAGCACCCCCTCTGCTCCAAGCAGCAGAAACGTCAGCCCGTAATAAAACCATTTGGAATGCTGTGCTGCCTGGCTTTGCGTTCCATCTTTGCGTTTTTCTGTTTTCAGCAGGCGGAATTCCTGCGTCTGCGTATCGTTTGGGCCGGATGCCTGCAGATTCGTCCCGTTTTGCGCGGTCCCGGACGCCGCGTCTGCCGCCAGCCCGTTTCCTTTGCAAATCAGCGAATAATAACCGTTTTCCCTGAGTTCCAGCTTCCAAAGCTGTAACTCCGCAGGCGCAAAAGATCCCTGCTGCAGATTCACACAGTCAGAAAGTTCATCTGCAAAACACCCGACCGCTTGCTCGCTATTCACATTCGTAACCGTATAGTATCCGTCTGCTGCATAGGTAAACAGAAACTTCTGCGCATTTGACCCATTATCTTTATACAGCTGCAGGTTTGCCCCGTCTTCTTTGGACGCCTGGCTGATATCCCAGACATATCCAGGATCAATGCCGCAGATCAGCTTATACATACCGTCTTCCACCGGACGGTCTTCTGGCGGCTGATCCGCCGCAGCTGCGGACGAACGGCCTGCCAGAGCGGAAACTGCCAGGACAATCAGTAAGGTCACGGCCCATAACAGATGTTTTCTTTGTTTCATAAAAACCCCCTTAGAATCCGGATTCTGCATAAGGCTGTATTTCTTTGGTAACCCTGTACAGTTCCATCTCAAAATCCTGCCTGTTCTTTTGATAAATCGTCTGCAAAACCATTCCTGAAAACAAAGAATATAACGCGGCAATCATAACAAATCCACATACAATTAACGTCGGAAAATTAGGGACCATTCTCGTTTCTATATAAATCTTTACTACCGGAATCAGAAACAGTGTCGAAAGGGCCGCCAATACTGCCGCGATAAAACTGAAAAATTTCATCGGCCTGTACGTGCGAAACAGCCTGACCATCGTCAGGATCACCCGGATTCCGTCCTGAAACGTGTTCAGCTTGGACTCGCTTCCCTGCGGCCTGTCTCTGTAATTGCAGACCACATTTTCCAGAAACATATTTTTATCAATGGCGTGAATGCTCATTTCTGTCTCAATTTCAAATCCCTGGGACAGCACCGGAAATGTTTTTACAAAACGGTAACTAAACGCCCGGTACCCCGTCATAATATCCTTAATCTCATTCTGAAACAAAAAATGAATACTGTGCCTTACCAGATTATTTCCAAAATTGTGGAACGGCCGTTTATTTTCTTCAAAATACGTAGAAGAAAGACGATCCCCGACTACCATATCCACTTTGCGCTTTAAAATGCAGTCCGCCATTTCTCTTGCATTCTGCGCCGGATACGTATCGTCTCCATCCACCATCACATAACACTGCGCATCAATCTCCTGAAACATCCTGCGGATGACGTTTCCCTTTCCCTGCTGGTATTCGTACCGTACAACAGCGCCTGCCTCTCTTGCCGCCTGGTCTGTCCCATCGGTAGAATTGTTGTCATAAATATACACGACCGCTTCAGGCAGCGCCTTTTTAAAATCTGCCACCACTTTACCAACTGTCTTAACTTCATTGTAGCAGGGAATCAATACAGCGATTTTATCCATATGTCTTCTCCTTTAGTTCCAAAACTCAAATAAATATTTTACATTGTAAAAACACCGCGGGTTTGCCGTATACAAGGTATATTCCAGCGTTACAAAAAACGAAAAAAAGCTCAGAAACGCCACAGCCATACAAATCCAAAAAACAGCTGTCCGAAAAATCGAAAGCCTTGCCGCGTCTCTGGCGTCCGCTGACAATCTGGCGTCTGTCATACCTATGCAAAGCAAGCCCGCAAATGCCATGAAAAAGCTAAAATCCGCCTTATACCTTGGATAAATACCCGCGACTGTAACATCTACCGCGCAAATCAAAACAGCTGACAAAAGTGCTGCATAGACAAAGTAAAGCAGCCATCGATCGTTTTGGAACCGTTTCCTTTGGATCAGTACAAGAACAGGCAGCAGAAAAAACGGGCATAACGCCAAAATCCCGCCCGTATTGGAACAGCAGATCGTTTTTCCCATATACGCGCTTTCCACCGTCTGTATTTTCAAAAACGGAAACCGTGTCGTCAGCGCAAATGGTTTCCAGAACATTTCAAATAATCCCAGCCCGATTTTCCCGACATCAAATCCTCTTCTGGTCAAGTCATCTGACGTAAGATTGTAATTGGAACCAAAGTCAAATACAGATCCAAACCGGATCTGGTTATAATACATCAGTCCCGCAGCCACAATCAGAAACGGCACGCAAAAAACGACCATTTCTTTCCAAAATCTGCGCAGCCATCCCTTCCTGTGAAAACACACTTCACCAAAAATCAAAAAACTAAACAAAAATACAAGCATCATATTCGGCCTGCATCCAGCGACAAGCGCAATGCACAAAGAGCCCGCAGCCATTTTAGGTATAGATCGAATCTCCCCATCCTGCACAGACTCCAGCCACAGATCCAGGCCCAGAACCGCGAACATCACCCCCATCGAAATTGGTACTTCATAAATCGTCGGCCTGTGCAGCACCGCAATACTTCCAATTCCAAACGGCAGCACAGCGGCTATGCATACATATAAAATATAAGGAAACGACGGAAACCATTTCCGGATCACTGTCCCTGCCAGGCGCGCAAACGCCGCGCAGATCACAAACCAGCAAATATAAATCGGCGCCGTGTTCGGCAGGGCTGCATGGAAGATCAAATAATAGGGCAAATAGGCAAGCAGCACTGGAACGATGCCAAAATAAACATAATAATGCCCGTTATAATACACATTATCCCATAAATAAGGCTCTCCCGTCTCCGCAGCCAGCCGTCCTCTTTCATTACGATCATAAGGATTTTCCATCTGCTTTAACCACTCCGGCACCTGGTCATTCAGATACACATGCCCGTCCGCAATCGCCTCCGCCAGTTTCTGGTACTGCTCGTGGCTGCCGCCAACCGTCAGAGATGTTTCCACATAAGGCTTTACCGTATAAAACATCAAAACCAGCAGCGCCAGCTGCACCGCCAGCACCGCCCCGATACAAACCTTATGGATTCTGCCGCGTTCAGCATAGGACCATCCGTAAAATCTGCTGCCCCTTTGGAAGAGACATATAAGCACCACCAGCAGTTCCATCCCTAAAATCCGCAGGATCGAAATGCGCAGCTTTCTGGGGCGGTTGATGCTGACCGCCGATAATACCAGACTGTCACCCGGATTTACCTGTCCCGGATCAAACTGGATTTTCAGCTTTTGCAGTCTGCCATAAAACCTTGTCCGAAGCCATTTGGTCGCAGCTACATCAGGTACTACCACATGTTTGATACGATCCGACGGAATCGGATAATAAGAAGCGTCTCCGTCATCAGAAGCAAACAGACTGCATGAAAACGATTCCGCCGCACCCGTATCCTTTTCTAATGCAAAGTCCAGATAAATAGAACGGACTTCCTGGTCAATCTGCGTAAATTCCAGATAATGTTCTTCCCCTTCTGTAAACTGAAAAATATTTCCACCCGCTTCTGTCTGTGCGAGACCTTCCGCCTGAAACGAAGATAAAATCAGATTTTTTTCCGGTTCCCCTCCCGTGACCCGATCCGTCCAAAATAACGCGTTACAGACAAACAATTCCAGCACAATCGGCAGCAGCCATAAATACCTGATCTTCAGATCCCCCCTATCATTTTTATCTGACATTTTTCCTTATCCCTCCTGCTTTTCCAGCAAATGCCGTAATCTTCCCGCCTTTTTTACGTTCCATCACGCAGATCAGCGCAAATATTCCAACCCCGGCCGCCGAAAGCAATACTCCTAAAAAAACGTGCAGCGGCGCATAGATAAACTCTACCGTATGCTCCCCTGCGGCAAGCCTGACGCCGATCAGAGCGTCCCCAATCAGGGTAACATCCGCTTTTTTCCCATCTACACGAACCTTCCATCCGGTTTCATAAGGGATGGAAGTATACAGCAGTCCGTCCTTTTTTGCTGTTACCGTTCCCTGGATCTTCCCGGATGCAGATCCTGTTACGTGCAGCGTTTCGTCCTGTAACAGCTGATACGCCTGGTCAAATACTTCTTTCTGTAACATGCTGACATAAATCTGCAGATCACCGGATCTTCCGGCATCCAGGCTTGCTTCCGCCGTAAACGCTTCCCCCTGCCGATACGTCCCTGCCGGAAAAATATTCGCCTTATCGATTTCGTAGGACTCGCTGTGATGATCGGTCTTTACCGTAGCGTCCTTTGCTTCATGCAGGTTCAGATTCATATAAATATAGGCGCTGCCGTCTTTTGGCATCAGATACGTAAAAGAAAATTTTTCTTCTTTTTCTTCTTCTTTCTTTTCATCTGCGCCCGCGGACGGCGCATAGCTGTAAACGCCGTAGTCCCATCTTGTAACATCAACATTTTCATGTCCGACGTAAGCGATATCCAGCGGTTCAAATACATTTTCCGTAATGCCTGCAGCTGTCTTTAACAACTGATTCTGCACTTCAAACGGCGTTCTGCCTTCAAACCGGAAATCTGCCAGCGCATCCTCCACCATAAAGCCAACGGGCAGATCTGCCGTATTCCGATACAGATATACATCTTCCACGTTTGCTGCCTGCTCCAAATATTCCTGATTGGGAATCTCCGATCCTCTGGAAATCAGATATTTTAAATTTAAAAAAGTATTGTTCACCGGAGTAGAATTCTGGTAATAATACCAAAGGCCGTTATCATCCGCCACAAGTCCAAGCTTTCCAAACAAATCCCGCATTTTGGCATTGACCGTCGAACTGAACACATCAAATCCGTTGTAGCCGTACAGCATCGAAGGATTTCTGGAATAGCGCTTTGCCAGTTCTACCCGGTAAAAATCCTCTTCTTCCCCGGCAATCCTGTCCAACAGCTGCTGCATCTGCGTGGAACGGTCCGGATAACTGTCCCTGTCCGACACGCTGACCGCTTCCGGCGCCGCCAGCGCTGTCGGAATCAGCTCCATCCCAGCGACTACCGAAAGACATAAAGCAAAAAGAACCCGTTTTATTTTTTGATACACAACAAGCAGCAGCAAAATCAGATACGCGCCCGCCAGCGCAATATTTTTCCATACCAAAGGCCAGGCTGCGCCATCCGCCGCGTCCGCCTCCTGCCCGGCAATGTTCGCCGCCGCTGCCACGCACAGATACCCTGCGCACGCGAAACATGCCCGCTTCCAGCCGGAAAGTTCCAGCGCGTCCAGCTCTGTATACACCCGGTACGCAAGCAGCACTATCAGAAACGACAGCATAAACGTATACCGGTAAGGAATCTGGTTCGGCTTATGAAAACCATGCCACGCAAAATCCAAAAAACGGATATTGGTACTGGCAAACAAAATCAGCACCAGCGCGGTATAGACTGCCTTTTCCCGCTTGGTAACCGTAGACAGCTGATAAAAAACAAACAAAAACAGCATGCACAGCAGTCCGCAGTACAGGTTCGGCAGACCTTCTTTTGCAGTCGGCTTTGTATAAGCCAGCGTCTGCCCAAGCCCCTGCGCCCAGCCCAGCAGACTGTTCCATCCGGAAGGAATATCCGGCTTTGAAACAGTATTTTGCAGGGCAGGAATCGTCGGCAGGATCACAACCGCGCCCATCAGCGCCGCCAGCCCGGAAAAAACGGCCATCGATTTAAAGCTTTCCCAAAACTCCCCGGCTTTCTTGTTCCACAATATACTCAGCGCAAAAAAACTGACCGCTGCAAAAATACAGACCAAAAGACCCATATAATAATTGACCAAAATCGAAACAGCCAGCGAAACCGTATACAGCTTATACTTTTTTTCCCGGATCAAAGCCATCATCCCGGCCGCCACAAGCGGAAAGACTGCAAACGTATCCAGCCAGATAATATTCCAGTAATAACCCAGCGACCAGCTGCACAACGCATAAAATACGGCAAACAGCACAGATTCATAAAAACGTTTCCCCGAAATCAGCTGCAGCGACCAGGCGCAGGACGCTCCTGCCGCTCCGATTTTCAGCAGGATCATAAGAGCAAATACTTCTCTTAATACATGCTGCGGCGAACATACGAACAGCAGATTCAGCGGACTGGCCAGATAATACGCCACAATCGGCATAAATCCGCTTCCCATCCCCAGCCGCCAGCTGTATAACAAAGACTCCCCGGCCCGGATTTTCCTGCGCAGCTCCGTTAAAAACGGATAATACTGATGCCAGGCGTCAATCGCCAGCACCTGCTTACTGCCAAACGGATAAATATACGCCGCCGCAAACGCTACACCCAGAATCGTAACAGACGCCAGAAACGCCAGCAGACAAATACAGACAGATTTCTTCTTATTCATCCGGACAACCCCTCCTTTGTATTTTCCACATTACTTTCAGAAATAATATAGTGCGGCCGTTTTTTCGTCTCCATATAAGTTTTGGCAATATACTGTCCCATCACACCCATGCAAAACAGCTGGATACCGCCGATAAAGATCATCACACAGATCATCGACGCCCACCCCGCAACCGGATCTCCAAAGCAAATCCTTCTTATAACTACAAATAACAGCATCACAAACGAAACTACTGTCATCACAATCCCAAACCACGACGCAAGGCTTAACGGAACCTGGGAAAAATTAATAATCCCATCCACCGCATATGTAAACAATTTCCAAAAGCTCCATTTTGTCTCGCCCGCAATCCTTTCCGCGTTTTCAAACGGCAGCCAGTAAGTACGAAACCCGATCCATCCAAAGATCCCTTTGGAAAAACGGTTATATTCTCCCATCGAAACGACGGCGTCCGCCATCTTCTTTTTCATCAGCCTGAAATCCCTTGCCCCGTCCACAATATCCGCATCCGAAATCCGGTTCACCAGCTTGTAAAACCTGCGCGCAAACCAGCTGCGCACCAAAGGCTCCCCGGCCCGGCTGACACGTCTGGCCGCGACGGAATCATACTCCCCGCTTTGCAAAATCTCCATCATTTGCGGCAGCAAAGACGGCGGGTCCTGCAGATCCGCATCCATCACCGCTGTATAATTCCCCTGCGCATGACAAAACCCCGCATACATAGCGGCTTCTTTTCCAAAGTTCCTGCTAAAAGACAAATATCTGACACGCCGGTCCTGCTCCGCCAGCTCTTTGATCACCGCTAACGTCTGATCCTTAGAACCGTCATTAATAAAAATCATCTCATAGTCATACGTCATCTGCCCCAGTACGGCAGCCGCTTCCCGGTAAAATAGCGGCAATGCTTCCTGCTCATTGTAACAAGGAATCAGCAGGGATATTTTTTCCTGTGCTTCCAGACCATCTTTCATATGTAAGCTTATACTCCTTTAGTAATTCTGCGTTCTTTCCAGTAAAAATCTCAGAGGTTAAACATCTCTGACATCCTGTAACCAGCCCGGGCAATACTGCCCGGGCTGGTTACGAAAACTTCTGCACTTTTACGGATGACTACTTCTACAATCTCATCCACACTGCCTGCCAGGTCAGAAAGCATTCAGCCTGCATTATATTACGGCTCTTGTTACTTTCCTGTGTTCCAACCGACTTGGCCGCCTGAAAGAAACTGTATTATACTGCGCAAATTTTTGTGAAACTGAATGATGCTGCTATTTCCGTTTACGTAAGGAGGTAACGATAAACATTGCAAATTGATGAGATAAGCAATGCCAAATAACAATAGATTCATTCAATATTCACAAAAATTTGCGTAATACAATACAAAACCTGTCGCTGCCCTGGTCAAAAGACGAGGGCGGACTTATATAAATGTTAAGAGAAATGGCTTTTCAATGCCTTGCTTGTCAAAGTGTCATTTAGGACACTTTTAAGGTAAAAAAATAGGAACAGATCAATGTGTCATTTAAGACACTATTAGACTATCATACATAATGAATAATGTCAATATACGAATCGCTGTTCATAAAAATTTATGATATCGGATGGCAACAGTTCCATAGATGATCTGAACTGTTCCACCCTATTTTGTCGACTCCCGCATAGCCACCTCATAAGACAGCTTCGTCACCTGCGGCGTCTCTTCTCCGCGCATCCGGCGCAGCAGCACCTTACAGGTTTCTCTCCCAAGCTCTTCCGCATGGAACTTAATAGCCGTAATCCCAACCCGCGCCGCTTTCAGCAGCTGACCGTCATGAAAAGACGCAAGCCGCAGATCTTCCGGAATCGCGATGCTCTCTTCTTCCAGTTTTTTCAACACCAGACTGGTCAGAAAATCATCTGCGCCGATAATACAGTTTACATCGCGCATCAGAATCAGGTCTGTAACCCTGGCTGCAAACAGCCCGGAATCCACATTTGTAAAAATCAAGGATTCGTCTGGTGTATAACCAAGTTCTTTATGCGCTTTATAAAAACCTTCCAGACGTTTTCGATTAATAATATAATTTGTATCTCCGGATACAACCGCAATTCTGCGCAGGCCCTTAAGCAGCAGGATACTGGTCAGTTCCCGGCAGGCGTCCGCGTGGTCGTGATCCACCTGGCAGATGTTGGGATCGTCTGAAAGACCCACTGCCACAAACGGGAGATCACTCTTTTTCAGCATTTCCTCTGTCTTATCGTCCTGTAATGTCCGCATCAGGATCAGGCCGTCTACTTTGTGGTTTTCAATTACGCGTGACAGCCGCGAAAAATCGTTTCTGTCTGCAAGCGTCATAATAACATCATATTCTTCTTTTGCGGCTACTTCGCTGATCCCTTTTAACACTTTTGGAAAAAATGGCAGGTCTGAAGACAGCAGGTCTGCCTGGAGAACCATTCCGATATTATACGTACGGCTGCCGGCAAGACCTTTGGCCATTACGCCGGGCTGATAATTATGCTGCGCGATATAAGCAAGCACCCGCTGTCTGGTTTCTTCACCGATCCGTCCTTTTCCGGATACAGCCCGGGATACCGTTGTTTTTGATACCCCAAGTTCTTTTGCCACATCATCCATGGTCAGCTTTTTCACTTCCTGTTCCTGCATGGTTCTCACTCCATTTCCCATAGACTTTTCACTGAAATATGTTAGAGCGTATCTTACAGTGCAATTATATCACCCCATCTGGTGATAAGCAACAAAAAATACCCCCTGCCGCATGTGTACGGATCGGGTGGCCGCCGTTCAGATCACCCATGGAACGGTTATAGGATCAGCATTGCCTTTGCTGTATCTAGGGAAGATACATCCCCGCCGACTCCCGCACCATCAAATGACAAGGCAGTTCCATCCGCACACACCCCTGATGCCCTCCCATCAGCCGGTCTTTGAGCGTCAGCACCGCCAGATGCGCCATATCCCCTTTTGGTATCCGTATCGTTGTCAGCATCGGTGAAAACTGTGTCGCTTCTTCAATATCATCAATTGAGATTACCGCCGGGCGGTAGACCTGTTTTTTGCGCCGTCTGTTCCCATCTTTCATCGCCTGCAAAAATCCAAGCGCCGACACATCGTTTGCACAAAATACCGCTGTCGGAGGTTTCTGCAGCGAAGCCAGTCTATGGTAAGCCTGCCTGCCTTCCTGCCTGGTCTGGCTTGTCGGAACGATATAGTCATAAATCAGGGAAATCTTATGATTTAACAGGCATTCATAATACCCGCTGTATCTGGCTTCCATCGTGCAGTCGCCCACATAAGCAATATCCGTATGCCCAAGTTCCAGCAGATATTCCACAGCCATTACGGCTGCCCGCGCGCCATTACATGTAACCTCGTCCATCCGGTAATCCATCGGATTGCGGTCGATGGCAGCCACGCCCTGGTATTTGCGCAAAACCACGTCCGCGGCCGCCTGCGGGCATTTGCCAAGCACGAGCAGCCCGTCTGATCGCAGCTTTTTGTCTTTACCCAAAACAGAAATATCCGGGACATGTAACATCTGTCCCGGAATACAGTTTTGTTTCTGGCATTCTGTCTCGATATGGCGGTACATTTCTGCAAAAAACGGGTCTTCCTCCAAAGAATGAAATCTTGCCAGAAGGATATCGATCGTAAATTGTTTCTGCGCGCTGTGGCGTCCGCGGCTGCCCATCTTAAGCTGTCTGGCATTTGCGTCCGGCACATAGCGCAGCTCCCTTGCCGCCTGGCGGATGCGTTCCGTCAGATTCCGGTCCTGGCATTGGTAGTCCGGATTGTTTAACACCCTGGATACAGTCGCCACGGATGTCCCGGTCATCTGTGCAATTTTTTTCAGCGACATGGCTGTATTCCGTTCCTTTCCGCTATGATCAGCATATCTTTTCCTGTTACTTTAATCCGCGCTGTTTCAGCAGGTAATTTTCCACACTGGAAAAAATCCCTTTATCGATTACGATACCAATCAGAATAATCACAAGCATAACCGTCATTACCTGATTGATATCCGCAAGATCGCGCCCGATCATCAGCGTATAGCCAAGGCCGACCGACGCCGACATCACTTCGCCGGACATTAATGCCCGCCAGGCAAACGACCATGCCTGCTTCATGCCTGCCACAAAAGATGGCAGCGCAGCCGGAAATATTACTTTTGTATACATATGCGCAGGCGTAACGCCCATCGTCTTTGCCGCTTTGATATAAATAGGCGGCACTTCTTTGATGCCGCTTTCCACCGCGAGGGAAATGCTGAATACGGAACCCATAACTACGACAAAAATAATTGCGCTTTCATTCAGTCCAAACCACAAAATCGCAAACGGCACCCAGCAGATGCTCGGCAGCGTCTGAACGCCAAGCAGCAGCGGTTTTAAATTTCTGGCAAAGTAATCGGACTGAATAATCAGAATGCCAAATAACACACCGATCACAAGCGAGATAAAAAATCCAATCAGCACACGCATCATGCTCTTTGCCACAGCCGCAGCTAACGTCCCATTTGCAAGCAGCGTTCCGATGCTCCCCGCAACACCCAAAGGATGCGGAACCGCGTATGGTTTCGCCCATTCCAGCCAATCCGTAGCTGCCACATACAACAGCTGCCAGACAGCAATCAGGCCGATCAAAAATAACAGGCTTCCTACAATCTTTCGCATTTTCATCCCTTCTTCACCTCCGGGCTGTCAAATTCATCAGCGACGCTTTTCCTGGCGCTAAGGCTTACCTGTTTTAAGATTTCCCTGCGCAGCGCGGTAAATTCCCTGGCTTCGATATCTCTTGGCCGTGCGAAGCGAATCGGTATGATCTCTTTGATCTGTCCCGGATTTTCAGCCATCACAACGACACGGTCTGCAAAATAAATCGCCTCCTCGACACTGTGCGTAACATACAGGATCGTTTTCTGCGTTTTTTCCCAAATCTCTTCCAGTTCTGCGCGCAGGATATTAATGGTCTGCTTATCAAGCGCGGAAAACGGTTCATCCATCAGCAGCAGTTTACTGTCCAGCGCCAGCGCGCGCGCCAGTGCCGTCCGCTGCTTCATTCCGCCGGAAATCTGATGGATCGGATAATCTTTGTACTGCCACAGCCGCACCATTTTTAAATATTTTTTCGCAATTTCCATCTGCTTTTGCTTTGGATAACCAGCCGCTTCTAAGCCGAACCTGACATTTTCGATTACGTTCAGCCACGGATAAAGCGCCGCTTCCTGAAACATCACCACCCGGTCCGCACCCGGCCCGGTTACCGGCTGGCCGTCTAAGAGAATCTCTCCTGACGACGGCGTATCCAGCCCGGCCACCAGATTTAAAAGTGTAGATTTTCCACAGCCGGAAGGCCCGACAATACAGATAAATTCACCTTTTTGTACTTCCAGGGAAATATCCTGGAGCGTTTCTTTTTTTGTATCACGAAATACCTTACTCACGCAGTTCAGTTGCAAATACATGTTCTTCCTCCGGCACTTTACTGATAAACCCTTCTGCTTTGCTGATTTCAGCAAACTTCATAATCGCTTCTTTGTTCAGTGTGGTATCAACGGTCATTCTTGAAAACGCGTTATTCATCACGTCTTCCTCCAGCGCTTTTCCTGTTGCCGCTTCGATTTCCGTGTTCACGATGGAACGGGCTTCCTCCAGGTTTTCATTGATATACATCGTCGCCTCTTCATGCGCTTCCAAAAACGCTTCGACCAGATCCGGATGGTCCTCAAGAAAATCCTGGCTGGCTACAACGACCGCCGTCGGATAGTTTCCCTCTAAAAATACTTCGTCAGCATCCAGTAAAACTTCCGCATTCCCATTATTCTCAATCGTCGTCCCCCAAGGCTCCGGAACAAGCGCTGCATCTACGCTGCCATTGTCGATCAGGTTCAGGATATCCGCGTTAGAACTGGCATTAACCGTTACATCGCCGCCTGCGTCAACGGTTTTTAAGCCCTGTTCGGACAAAAGGTGGAGCAGACACAGATGCTGGGTATTGCCCATCTGTGGAACCGCGATCTTTTTCCCTGCCAGATCTGCCAGAGAATGGATGCCGGAATCCTTGTGTTTTAACAATACGGCTCCTGCATTGGTTGTATTGGATATAATCTTTACGTCCCCTTCAGACTTTACGTTAGCGCTGAGCGCCGGAACAGGCCCGATATAGCCCAGATCTATTTCTCCCGCAAAAATCGCCTCCATTTCCGCCGGACCCGCATTAAAGGAGGTCCAGGAAACGCTGCATGTATCTTTCCATTTTTCTTCCAGTGTCTTTTGATTCTTCATAACCAGAGCCTGTGTATGTGTGATATTTGGAAAATAGGCGATACGCACATCTGTCTTTTCTTCGCCGGAATCCGCTTTATTGCTGTCTGCTTTGGAACCGCATGCGGACACTGACAGACAAATGCCTGCGCATGCGACGCCTGCGAGTATTTTTTTTAGAAACTTGTTCATGTGATATCCCTCCGTGACTGATTATTTTTTATGGACTGCTTTTTCAATGTCTGCATTCTATCATAAAAATATACGTCTGGTCCAAGATATTTTGAAAACGTTTTCTTTAAGTTTATCTCTTGAATTCTTGTGATAATTTAACTTTTTGCGGTTGTCTTTCTGGAAATTTGGGGAATATTGTGCTTGTTGCAGAAAACGTTTGCAGATATACAGAATTGATCGTATGGTGTATTTTATGTATCAACCCGGACGACTCTGAGGGCGGTGGGCGGGGACCGGGCCGGAAGATCCACCCTGGGCGGACTGGGGCAACGCTGCGGTGAACTAATCGCTAACTGCGACTAAGACAGTCGGCGTGTGGG
>VSNY01000036.1 GCA_009774535.1 Lachnospiraceae bacterium | reverse complement strand
ACCCCTCAGCGTCGTCCGGGCAGCCACTCCCCCCTCGCCCCGCCTACCAAAACCAGAAACTAAAACTCTGTCAGACCAAAAATCAAACACATACACAAACACAGAAAGGAACTCCCAATCAATGGAATACATGGAAATCTACAACCAATGGCTCAACGATCCATACTTTGACGCCGAAACAAAAGCAGAACTGTCGTCCATCGCTCAGGACACCGCAGAAATTGAAGACCGCTTCTACCGCCGTCTCGAATTCGGGACTGGCGGTCTGCGCGGCGTGATCGGTGCAGGAACCAACCGCATGAACATCTACACCGTACGCCAGGCAACCCAGGGACTGGCAAATTATATTATATCCCAGGGCGGCCAGCAAAAAGGCGTAGCAATTGCCTACGATTCCAGACGCATGTCGCCGGAATTTGCCGATGAAGCTGCTCTTTGCTTAAACGCAAACGGTATTAAAACCTACCGTTTTGAAAGCCTCAGACCAACCCCGGAATTATCCTTTGCCGTACGGGAACTTGGCTGTATTGCAGGTATCGTGATTACCGCAAGCCATAATCCGCGGGAATATAACGGCTATAAAGTATACTGGGAAGACGGAGCGCAGATTACGCCGCCGCATGATAAAAATATCCTGGCGGAAGTGGCAAACGTTACAGAATTTTCTCAGGTAAAAACAATGGACAAACAGGCTGCGCAGGCACAGGGACTGTATGAAACGATCGGAAGCGGCATCGACGACCTGTATATGGAACAGCTGAAAAAGCAGAGCATCCATCCGGAACTGATCCAAAAAGCAGCGAAAGATATCCGCATTGTATACACACCACTGCATGGAACCGGAAATCTGCCTGTACGCCGCGTTCTTAAGGAGCTTGGCTTTGCGCATGTTTATGTGGTCAAAGAACAGGAACTGCCAGACGGCGCGTTCCCAACCGTTGCCTATCCAAATCCGGAAGATGAAAAAGCATGGACACTGGCCCTTGAGCTGGCCAAAGAAGTAGATGCAGATATTGTGCTGGCGACAGATCCGGATGCAGACCGTTTGGGCGTATATGCAAAAGATACGAAGACCGGAGAATACGTCAGCTTTACCGGGAATATGTCCGGCATGCTGATGGCGGAATATATTTTAAGAGAACGCACTGCAACAGGCACAATGCCGGAAAATCCGGCGCTTGTCGAGACAATTGTAACGACCGATATGGCGAAAGCAATTGCAGCAGACTATCACACAGCGCTGATCGAGGTACTGACCGGATTTAAATATATCGGTGAACAAATCAAGCTGTTTGAACAGGAACATACGTATCAGTATGTCTTTGGCCTGGAAGAAAGCTACGGCTGCCTGGCAGGGACATACGCAAGAGATAAGGATGCCTGCGTTGCAGTGATGATGCTGTGCGAAGTAGCGGCATATTACAAACTGCAGGGCAAAACGCTGTGGGATGCGATGCTTGCGATGTATGAGAAATACGGATATTACAAAGAAGGACTTGCAACGCTGACATTAAAAGGCATTGACGGCGCAAAACAGATTCAGGAAAAGATGAGCGACGCAAGGAGCAATCCGCCAAAAACGCTTGGCGGTCTGCGGGTGCTGGCTGTGCGCGATTACAAAGAAGACATCCGCAAAGACCTGGTTTCCGGCGAAACCGCCCCGACCGGCCTGCCAGCTTCCAACGTATTATACTATGAATTGGAAAATAATGCATGGTGCTGTGTACGCCCGTCCGGCACAGAACCTAAAATTAAATATTATTTTGGGGTAAAAGGCACGTCTTTAGAAGATGCACAGCAAAAACTGGAAGCGCTGAAACAGGATATGCTTAAATAGGCTGTATCGAAATATTGACTGAATATTGCAAATAGAATTTTTCGGGAACTGTCAGTAACTAAATTGCTGACAGTTTTCTGGTATTCAGATTGTTTGATCCGGATTAGGAGAAAAAAATGATCACATATAATAAGGAAACAAAAATCTTCAAATTGGACACAAAGACAACCAGCTATGTAATAGGCATAGCCGACGGAAAATACCTTGGCCATGTGTACTATGGAAAAAAATTGCATTCCACAGACCTGTTCTATCTGTTGCGCACAGAAGAATATCCGTTCGTGCCATCCAAGCTGCAACGTGAGAAACTTTCTTTTCTGGACAGCTTCCCAATGGAATATCCATTTGGCGGAACCGGAGATTTTCGCGAGAGCTGTATAGACATCCGCAGCGCACAAGGGCAGCATGGGTTAGAGCTGGTATACGCCGGACACAACATATATAAAGGCAAAGAAAAACTGGAAGGACTTCCGGCAACCTGGGGCGACAATTGTGAGACGCTGGCAGTCACGCTGGAAGATCGCTGCACGGGAATCCAGGCTGTTTTATCATACAGTGTTTTTGCAGACTGCGACGCTGTTATGCGCAGTATAAAAGTCGAAAATACAGGCACAGAAACGGTGTATCTGGAGCGTGTGCTGTCTGCCTGTCTGGAAATGGATCAGGAACCGTTTGAAATACTTTCCCTGCCTGGCTCCTGGGCAAGAGAACGGCATATGCACAGGCAGCCGCTGGTCACAGGCAGTTTTGTGACAGAATCGGTGCGCGGGGAATCTTCTCACCAGGATCACCCGTTTCTGGCCGCGGTTTCTGCGGACTGCACACAGACAAGGGGAGAAGTGTACGCGATGCATTTTGTCTATTCCGGTAATTTTCTGGCTAAGGCGCAGTGTACGCAGTATGGCTCGCTGCGCATGGTACTCGGCATTCATCCGGACCGTTTTTGCTGGAAACTGGATGCGGGCGGCAGTTTTCAGGCGCCTGAAGCCGTGCTTGTCTATTCCGATGAAGGATTGGGAAAAATGACCCGTACGTTTCATGATCTGTACCGCAGCCATCTGATCCGCGGCAGTTATAAAGACAAAGAGCGTCCGGTGCTGATCAATAACTGGGAAGCGACTTATTTTGATTTTCATACAGAAAAATTGATTTCCATTGCCAGGGAGTCCGCAAAGCTTGGAATTGAAATGCTTGTGATGGACGATGGCTGGTTCGGCCGCCGGGAAAGTGACGACAGCAGTCTGGGCGACTGGATCGTCAATGAACAAAAGCTGCCAGGGGGACTAAAGGTTCTGGTGGATGAAGTCAACCGTCTTGGCATGAAGTTCGGTATCTGGCTGGAACCGGAGATGATCTCGCCGGATTCTGCGCTGTATCAGGCGCACCCGGACTGGGCGCTGCAGGGGAAAGGGCGTACACCGTCTTTGGCAAGGCAGCAGCTTGTGCTTGACTTAAGCCGGCCGGAAGTTGCGGATTATATTTATGAAAGCATCAGCCGTGTGCTGCATTCCGCCAATATCGAATATGTCAAATGGGATATGAACCGCGCTCTTGCGGATATCGGCAGTATGGCGTTTGCGCCTGACCAGCAGGGAGAACTGTCACACCGGTATATGCTTGCGGTTTACCGGATGCAGGAACGCCTGATCAGTGAATTTCCGGATCTGCTTTTGGAAAACTGTTCCAGCGGTGGCGGCAGGTTTGATCCGGGTATGCTGTATTACAGTCCGCAGATCTGGTGTTCCGACGATACCGATGCAATCGAACGGCTGCAGATTCAGGAAGGCACGCAGCTGCTGTATCCGCTGTCTGCGATCGGCGCGCATGTATCCGACTGCCCGAACCATATCGTCGGCAGGGTAACGCCGTTTCAGACAAGGGGGATCACGGCGCTTGCCGGGACATTTGGTTATGAACTGGACATTACAAAGATCAGCGAAGAAGAACGCAGTATGGTTCCGGGACAGATTGCTGCCTATAAAAAATATGCATCGCTGATCCGGGAAGGGGATTATTACCGGATCGCTTCTTACCGGGAAAATCATCTGTATGACTGTTACGAGATCGTGTCCAAAGACCAGTTACACGCAGCAGTATTTTTCGTGCAGGTGCTGCATGAGCCAGGCTGGAAAAGCCGTAAAATCCGTCTGCAGGGACTCAATGAGCAGATGCTCTACGAAGTGGACGGCAAACAGTATACCGGCGGAACGCTGATGCATGCGGGACTGCTGCGTAACCGGATGCATGGGGATTTCCAGGCGGAGGTGATTGAGATACGGGCAGTTATGCAGTGATCATTGCCGGCATGATGTAATTTGTCTTGCTCTGTCGACCGAACGGAGCAAAAGTGTGCTGCTTATTGGCATACAGGAATAAGTAAGAACCTGTAAAAAACAGGAGATTTGGCATTAACCCATAGTGCCAAATCTCTTTTTCTATTTCTTGATTCAGCGTCCTGTTACAAAGTATAATAAACGTAGTTAAGGAACCGTAAAATGACTGGCCAGTCACAACATGCTTAAAAGAAAACAAAAAGAGGTATGAATATGAAAGAGAGAGTGCAGACATTTGGAAGATTTCTAAGCGGCATGGTAATGCCGAATATCGGCGCCTTTATTGCATGGGGGCTGATTGCAGCGTTGTTTATTGAAAAAGGGTGGATTCCGGTCGCGGCGTTTGCAGAACTGGTCAATCCGATGTCACATGTGATGCTGCCGCTTTTAATTGCGTATACCGGGGGCAAGGTTGTCGCGGGTGACCGCGGGGCGCTGACGGGCGCAATTGCGGCGATGGGCGTAATTGTAGCTTCGGATAATCCGATGTTTTTAGGCGCGATGGTCGTAGGCCCGGTTTCCGCGCTTGTAATTAAAAAGTTTGACCAGATGATGGAAGGGAATATTCCGGCAGGGTTTGAGATGCTGATCAATAATTTTTCCATCGGCATCATCGGCGGCATATTGGCGCTGCTTTCCATGGTAGGCATTACGCCGCTTGTCAATGGCCTGACAAATATGATGAGTTCGGGCGTCGGTTTTTTGGTAGACCACAGTCTGCTGCCGCTGGTCAGCATTTTGATTGAGCCTGCCAAAGTGTTGTTTTTAAATAATGCAATTAATCAGGGAATATTTTCGCCGCTTGGCATCCAGCAGGTGCAGGAAGCCGGAAAATCGATCTTTTTCCTGCTGGAAGCAAATCCGGGGCCAGGGCTTGGTATTTTGCTGGCTTATTGTATCGCGGGAAAAGGAAGCGCGAAAAGTTCTGCGCCAGGCGCTGTTATTATCCATTTTTTAGGCGGAATCCACGAGATTTATTTCCCTTACATACTAATGAATCCGTTTCTGCTGTTATCTGCGATTGCAGGCGGTATGACAGGCGTATTGTGCTTTAGCCTGTTTGATGTGGGCCTGGTGTCTACGGCATCTCCGGGAAGTATTATTGCGATCACGATGATGGCGGAACGGCATTGCTATATCGGTTTGTTTGCAGGCGTTCTATTGTCGGCGGCGGTATCGTTTATAATTTCAGTGCCATTGCTGAAATTTATGGGCAAAGATACGACGCTGGAAGAAGCGCAGGCGAAAAAAGATGCGATGAAGCGTCAGTCCAAAGGAATGGCCGAAGCTCCGGCAAGATCTGGCGCTGCTGCAGCTGCAAACGCAGGCGGCAAGATCAAAAAGATTGCGTTTGCCTGTGACGCGGGTATGGGTTCGAGCGCGATGGGCGCTACGGTATTGAAAAAGAAGATTACAGCCGCGGGGCTTTCAGGCATTGAAGTGATTCATACTCCGGTTTCTTCGATTCCGCAGGATGTACAGATCGTTGTAACGCATCAGGAACTGGGAGAACGTGCGGCGCACAGCAATCCGAACGCGGAGCTTGTCCTGATTACAAACTTCCTGGCAGCGCCGGAATATGAGACGCTGGTGGCAGATTTGAAGAAACGGAATGCATAATATAGAAGTATAGTAAGGATAGAAAGGATACCACATTTATGGAAATGACAACAAGGATGAAACAGATTTTACAATTATTGCTGCAGGAATCCGCTGCTGTTTCCGTAAAGTATCTGGCAGAACAGATCGGGGTCAGCAGGCGGACCGTGCAAAGGGAGCTGGAGTCGGTCGGTGCATCGTTAAAAGGTTACGAACTGACATTTGTATCAAAGACCGGCGTTGGCATCTGGATCGAAGGCAGCGAGGAAGAAAAGAAACGGCTTCTGGCGGCATGCAGCGCGGGGAATGACTATGATGTCAGTAACCGGGAAGAACGCAGGAAGCGCCTGATTCTGGAGATTTTAAAGGAAAAAGGACTGCGCAAGCTATATTATTACAGCAGTAAATTCGAGGTCAGCGAAGCGACGGTCAGCGCCGACCTCGAAGCGGTCGAAGGGTGGCTGGCACATTATGGCCTGATCGTCAGCCGTAAGCCCGGCAGCGGCATATCCATTGCGGGCAGCGAGGAAAATTACCGCAGGGCGATTCGCGGATTTATCGATGAAAATATTGACACCGGCATTATGAAAGAAGTGTACGGAGAAGACGGATATGACCTCTCTTCGTATCGTTTTTTAAAAAAGAGCAGCATCGGGCAGATTTTAAATAACGATATTGTTCAGCGCGTGATGGACAGCATGACACGTGTTGGACATAACCGGGTGCTGACACTGACAGAAAATTCTTATGTAGGGCTGGTGATCCATATTTCCATCGCCATCAACCGGATTCGGAAAAATGAAGTGGTTGAGTATGATGAAAACTGGAAGCAGGATCTGCCGGAAGATGAGGATTATGCGCTTGCCGAACTGATCGTCAAAGAGCTGGAACGGGAATTTGCCATTGATATTCCGCAGGTGGAGATTTCTTATATCTGCCTGCATTTAAAAGGCGCCAAGCATGAAAAAATCCAGTGGAACCAGGACGCGCAGATCGAAATGGAAAATAAGGAACTGCAGCAGCTGGTCAACGACATGATCGACGCCTATGATGCCAGACAGGCGTATCTGATGAAACAGGACGACGGATTTATCCAGGCGCTTTTAGCACATCTGCAGCCGACCCTGATCCGTCTGGTCTATGGAATGCAGATCCAAAATCCTGTGTTGGAAGATATTAAGGTCAGCTATCCGGATATTTACAGCCGTTGTGAAAAAGTAGCGCAAGTGCTGGAAGCATATACCGGAAAGGCAGTGCCGGAGCAGGAGATCGGGTTTTTGACGGTTCATTTTGGCGCGGCTATGGTGCGGCTGGAAGGCAGGAAAGAAAAAATCCGAAAAGTGCAGGCGGGAGTGATCTGTTCGAGCGGCATCGGCATTTCCCGTCTGATGTCTTCCAAACTGGAAAAACTGTTTCATGGAAGGATGGAAATTACAGCTTACGGCAAGCATGATATTACGCCTTATATTATGAGCCGCACGGATTTTTTTATTTCCACGATCCCGATCGAGCAGCCGGATATACCGACCGTATTCGTCAACGCGCTTTTAAATGACGAAGATATCGAACAGATCCGGCATATGATCCGCAAGTATGAACGGATGCCGAAAAAGCAAAAAGAAGCGGATGAATTTTCCATGCAGTTAGAAGAGATTAATCTGGTCGCGTCGCAGATCAACACGGTAATCAAATATATGGAACTGTTCCGCGTAGATAATCAGATCAGTTTTGGGGAGCTGCTGATTGCGATCGGGGAGAAGATGTCGCCATATTCGGATTGCCAGGAGATTATCCGGGAGGACATCTTAAGGCGGGAGCAGATCGCAAGCCAGGTGTTTGCGGAGTTTGGGTTTGCATTGTTTCATGCCAGGACAAAAGGCGTGATGCGCCCGGCGTTTTCCATTTGTATGACGAAGGATCTGGGTGCGTTTGCGGATGCTTATTTTAAGGGGATACGTATCGTGTTTGTGATGCTGGCGCCGGTGGATGGGAATGCGAAGATCAATGGGGATATTATGGGATATATTAGCAGTATGCTGATTGAAGAGTATGAATTTATGGATGTTGTTTTGAAAGGGGATGTGCAGGAGATCCGGAATGCGCTGTCCAGGAATCTTAAGAAGTATTTTAATAAATATATTGGGGGATTTTCCTGAGCGGGGTGTTGGATTTTGGAACCTTGGCGGTACTTTTGAGGGGAGCCGGACGATACTGTGGGCGGTACGTTTTTGTGGGGAGCCGGACGACACTGCGGACGGTGGGCGGGGACTGGGCCGGGAGATACACCCTGGGCGGACTGGGGCAACGCTGCGGCGAACGAATCGCTCAATCCTATGCCGCCGGGCTGCAATCGCGTTTCGCTGGCCCGAACACGTCCGGGCAGCCACAAAATATATAATTTCAGAAGAAAGCCATAAAGTTTATTGACTGTCACTATCCGTTGATGACAAATCTCTGTTTCTTTACTTTGAAAATAGTGGCATCTATGTATTATAATAAACTCAGAAAGAAACAGAACAAGCAATCAGGTATGAAAGAAGCACAAAGAACGCCTGAGTCATGTTTCAGTGATTGGGATATCATTGGAAAAGAAAGGAAAAGAAAGGAAAAGGGAGGAACGGCCATGTTTTTTAAAAAGAAAAAAGAAGAGGCAGTGGAAAAGAAGGAATTGCTGTATCGTGAGAATATCCGTGTAAACTGTGAACCGGCGTCTAAGGAGCAGGTGATTCGGACAGTCGGACAGATGCTGGTGGATAGCGGATATGTGGATCAGCCGTATGTAGACGCGATGGTGGAAAGAGAGAAGAGTTTTTCAACGTTTATGGGCAGCGGCCTTGCACTGCCGCATGGAGTGGAAGCGGCGAAAAAAGAGGTGAAGGCGTCCGGGATTGCGGTTATGACCTATCCGAAGGGGATTGACTGGGATGGGAACGAGGTGCATGTGGTGATCGGAATTGCAGGTGTGGGGGAAGAGCATCTGGATATCCTTTCTACCATTGCGGATAAGATGCTGGATGATACGGCGGCTGAACGGCTGGCTACTGGTGATGTGGATACGGTATATCAGATTTTGACAGGAAAGGAGTAAGACTATGATCGTAACTGTTACAATGAATCCAGCGATTGATAAGACGGTCGATATTGACGCGCTCGAGCGGGGCGGATTGAACCGGATTAAAAAAGTAGAATATGACGCGGGCGGCAAAGGGATTAATGTGTCTAAGACGATCCGGGAGCTTGGAGGAACAAGTGTTGCGGCAGGGTTTTTGGGAGGAAATGCAGGCAGGACGATCGAGTCTGTATTAAACGAAAAAGGAATTCAGCATGATTTTATCTGGGTGGAAGGCGAGACACGGACGAATACGAAAGTGTTTGAGACGACTGGGGAAGTTACGGAACTGAACGAACCGGGGCCTGAGATTTCGCCGGCACAGATGGAGCAGCTGATCAAAAAGCTGGAGGAATATGCGGGCGCTGAGACATTGTTTATCCTTGCCGGCAGTATTCCGCATGGCGTAGACAAGGGGATTTATGCGGAGATTATCCGCCGGGTGCATGCGCATGGGGCGAAGGTGCTGCTGGATGCGGACGGGGAACTGTTTCGCAACGCTTTGGATGCCGGGCCGGATTTGATCAAGCCGAACCGTGTGGAACTGGAGGAGTTCGCGGGATATGATTACCGGGCTTCGGTGGAAGAACTGCTGCAGGTGGCGAAAGGATTAAAGAACAAAGGCATCGGGACCGTAGCAGTGTCGATGGGAAAAAGCGGGGCGATGTTCGTGCGGGAAGGTTATGAAGTCAGATGTCCGGCGCTTTCGGTAAAGGCGCATTCGACGGTTGGAGCGGGAGACGCTATGGTAGCGGCGCTGGCATACGCCTGGGACCAGAATCTGGACGACGAGCAGACGGTGCGTATGTGCATTGCGACTTCGGCTGGAGCAGTGACAACGATCGGAACAAAACCGCCGACGCGTGCGCTTGTTGACGAGCTGATGCGGCAGGTTGAGATTGAAAAAATATCTTGAGATAGCAAATAGTGATGGAACAATATGAAGTTTTTCAGATCGTAAAATAGATCCAGCTCAAAAAGGAGGCTAATTATGAAGACAAAAGCAGTCAGAATGTATGGAACAAGGGATTTAAGATTGGAAGAGTTTGAACTTCCGCCAATCAAAGACGATGAGATTTTAGTAAAAGTGATGAGTGACAGTATTTGCATGTCTACTTACAAGCTGGTGGAGCAGGGCAAAAAGCATAAACGCGCGCCGCAGAATATTGACACAAACCCGATTATTATTGGACATGAGTTTGCGGGTGTGATTGTGGAAGTCGGCGACAAATGGAAGGATCAATTCAAGCCGGGCATGAAATTCGCACAGCAGCCGGCGCTCAATTATAAGGGCAGCCTGGCTTCTCCGGGGTATTCTTATGAATTTTTCGGCGGTGCATGTACTTACTGCATTATTCCGCATGAAGTGATGGAATTGGGATGTTTGATGCCATATGAAGGCGAAAGCTTCTTTGAAGCGTCGCTCGGCGAACCGATGAGCTGTATTATCGGCGGCTATCACGGCAACTATCATACGAATAAAAGGAACCATGATCTGGCAGGCGGCACGAAAGAAGGCGGCGATATTATTATTCTCGGCGGCTGCGGGCCGATGGGGCTTGGAGCGGTCAGCTATGGCATCCAGTTTAAAAATAAGCCGAAACGCATTGTCGTAACAGATATTGACGACGCGAAACTGGCGCGCGCCAGAGAGGTGATTCCGGAGTCGTATGCACAAAAGAACGGCGTGGAACTGTTATATGTCAACACGGCTAAAATGGCAGATCCGGTGAAAGAACTGGTAGATTTAACCGGGGGAAAGGGCTATGATGATGTATTTGTCTATATTCCAAACCGTGCGGTGGCAGAACTGGGTGACAAGATTCTTGCTTTTGACGGCTGCATGAATTTCTTTGCAGGCCCGACAGATAACCAGTTCAAAGCGGAAATCAACCTGTATGACGTACATTATACAAGCCAGCATATTGTAGGCACGACGGGCGGCAATAACGACGACCTGATCGAAGCAAATGACCTGGCGGCAAAAGGAAAAATCGAGCCGGCAGTCATGGTAACGCATGTGGGAGGTATTGACAGTATCGCCGATGCGACGCTGAACCTGCCGAAGATCCCAGGCGGGAAAAAGCTGACATATACACAGTTTGATATGCCGCTGACTGCGATTGAAGATTTTGCAGAAAAAGGCAAGACAGATCCATTGTTCCAAAAACTGGATGAAGCGTGCAGCAGGAACAGAGGACTGTGGAGCGCTGAGGCAGAGCGGATTTTATTTGCGCATTTCGGCGTGGAAGCATGAGCGTGGAAGGCTGAAAGCGCGAAGAACAGGACGATAGAAGAACAGGTATGATATAAAGGGTGAATATATTTAGGAGAAACAGGCAGGGCGTCTTCCGGTTGGGAGACGCCCTGTTTTGGATGTTTCTTATGCGAAACGATTACCGCGCATTTCCTGTTCCTGTTTCCTTCCGAATCCCCGAAATTTATCGAACATCTTGAAATTACCCATACACTGTGGCATAATAACAATTATGTACAAAACCACTGTCCCATTTACGATATGGCGGGCAGTATCAGGATACCGTAAGATACCGGA
Organism: Lachnospiraceae bacterium; assembly: GCA_009774535.1. GTDB lineage: Bacteria > Bacillota > Clostridia > Lachnospirales > Lachnospiraceae > Eubacterium_J. Next base: position 17,916 of record VSNY01000036.1, on the reverse strand, counting down.
ACTACGATCCAATACAACAGACTTAATAAAATAAAAGAAAAGATCAGGAAGGTGATTGCATGTCAGTAAAAGACACCAGAATAAAACCATACACAGGAGAAAAAATCAAAATTCGCCCATATGAACACACTGCGCAGTACTATGAGACCGACCAGATGGGCATTATCCACCATTCTAATTACATCCGCTGGATGGAAGAGGCAAGGATGGATTTGATGGACCAGATGGGCTTTAGCTACAAGGCAATGGAGGAAATGGAGATTGTAAGCCCGGTGCTTTCGGTAAAATGCGAATATAAGAGCATGGTGCATTTTCGCGATACCGTCGTGATCGAAGCCAGGATGGTAGATTACAACAGTGTGAAAATGCGGGTGGTTTACCGCATGACGGATAAAGAGACCGGGGAGCTGCGCGCGGTGGCGCAGAGCGAACACTGCTTTTTAAGCCACAGTGGAAAGCCGATTTCCTTAAAACGGTCATATCCGGAGATTGACACGAAATTCTTTACCCTTTATGATGAGGATGGGGAAGAGATTATAGAATAAAAGGAGTCATCCATGAGTGAAAAGCTGGTTTTGATCGATGGACACAGTATATTAAACAGGGCGTTTTTCGGTATTCCTGACCTGTCGAATTCCGAAGGGCTGCATACGAATGCGGTTTATGGGTTTTTGAATATTTTATTCCGTATTCTGGAAGAAGAAAAACCGGATTATCTGACGGTCGCTTTTGATGTCAGCGAGCCGACGTTTCGGCATAAAATGTACGCGGAGTATAAAGGGACGCGCAAGCCAATGGCGCCGGAGCTGCGGGAGCAGGTGCCGCTGATGAAGCAGATGCTGACAGCGATGGGCGTTACGATTGTAGAACAGGCGGGCTATGAGGCCGACGACCTGCTCGGCACGATTGCAAAGCGCTGTGAAGCGCAGGGGCTTTTGGTCTCGATTGTATCGGGTGACAGGGATCTTTTGCAGCTTGCGTCGGAGCAGATTAAAATAAGGATTCCAAAAACAAAAAAAACGGGGACCGAGGTGGAGGATTACCATGCCGCCCAGGTAAAAGAAAAGTACAGCGTTACCCCCGAAGAGTTTATTGATGTAAAAGCGCTGATGGGCGATACATCCGACAATGTTCCGGGTGTGCCGGGCATTGGGGAAAAGACTGCCGTGAAGATTATCAGCCAATATGGCAGTGTGGAAAACGCGTACGCGCATATTGATGATATGCCAAAATCAAAGGTGCGGGAGTCTTTTCGGGAAAACTATGAGAAGGCGCTGTTTTCTAAAAAACTTGTTACCATCGAAATTCATGCTGACATTGCCTATGATTTGGCGCAGGCGAAGTTTGTAAGTCTTTACACGCCGCAGGCTTATGAACTGTGTCAGAAGCTGGAATTTAAAAATATGCTGGCAAGGTTTCAAGGGCGGCAGGAAGTAAAAGAGCAAATCCAGGCGTCGGAATATTTTCAGCTGGTTACCGGTCCGGCGCAGGCAGAACAGGTTTTCGCGCGGCTGCAAAAAGCGGAAAAATCGGCTGTGCAGCTGGTGGAAGACCAGGGCGTGATTTGCGGGATTGCAGCGGCAGTTTCAGAAAAGGAAGTCTTTTTTATCCCCGCCAGTCAGATGGGGACGAAAGACCCGGAAAAAGAACTGCTCAGACAGTTTGCCGGAGTCTTAACTTCCGGGAAGCGGGTGGCGTCTTTTGATCTGAAGCGCACGTTAAAATTCGTGGATCTTCCGGCGCAGAAGCAGTTGTTTGACATTACGGTGGCAGCTTACCTTTTAGATCCTTTGAAAAGTGAGTATCCGTATGAGGATATCGCAAAGGATGCTTTGGGACTGCTGTTCCCGTCCAGGGTGCAGCTGCTGGGAAAGACGCCGTATCCGGAGGCGATGGAGGAAAAGCCGCAGGAGTTTTTGCAGGCGGTCTGCTATCCGGCGTATACAGCGTATCATGCGATGGATGTTTTGATGAGCCGGCTGGAACAGGAAGGGATGCGCAGGCTGTTTGAGGAAATCGAAATGCCGCTGGTCTATACGCTTTCCGATATGGAAAAAGAGGGCATCCGTCTGGAAGGGAAAGCGCTGGAAGCGTACGGCGAAAAGCTTCAGGGACGGATTACGGAATTGGAACAAGAAATCTGGCAGGGAGCCGGAGAGAAGTTTAATATCAATTCCCCAAAACAGCTGGGCGTGATTTTATTTGAAAAGCTGCATATGCCTTACGGGAAAAAGACAAAGACGGGTTATTCTACGGCGGCTGACGTATTGGACAAGCTGGCGCCGGAATATCCGTTTGTGGCGCAGATCCTGGAGTACCGGCAGCTGACGAAGCTGAAATCCACCTATGCGGACGGGCTTACGGCGGTTATCGGGCCGGATGGGCGGGTGCATACGACGTTTCATCAGACGATTACAGCGACGGGGCGGCTAAGCAGCACGGAGCCGAACCTGCAGAATATCCCGATCCGTATGGAACTGGGAAGGCTGATCCGCAAGGTGTTTCTGCCAAAGGAAGGGTGTGTGTTCCTGGATGCGGACTATTCGCAGATCGAGCTGCGCGTGCTGGCGCATATGTCGGGGGATGAAAATCTGATCCAGGCATATCGGGAAGCGCAGGACATTCACCGGATGACTGCGTCGCAGGTGTTCCATATCCCGTTTGACGAGGTGACGGATGTACAGCGCAGAAATGCGAAGGCGGTTAATTTCGGAATTGTATATGGCATCAGTTCGTTTGGGCTAAGCCAGGATTTAAGCATTTCCAGGAAAGAAGCACAGGACTATATCGAACAGTATTTTCAGACGTACCCAGGTGTGAAAGCGTTTTTGGACCGTATGGTAAAAGAAGCAAAAGAAACCGGGAAAGCTGTCTCGATGTTTGGGCGGATACGTCCGGTGCCGGAGTTAAAATCCAGTAATTTTATGCAGCGTTCGTTCGGAGAGCGCGTGGCGATGAATTCCCCGATTCAGGGTACAGCGGCGGATATTATTAAGATCGCGATGAACCGCGTACACGATGCGCTGCTGGAACAAGGGCTGCGTTCCAGGCTGATTTTGCAGGTGCATGATGAACTGCTCGTAGAAACGTATCAGGAAGAGACGCAGCAGGTAGCTGAGATTTTAGAGCGAGAGATGCACCATGCGGCAGATCTGGCAGTTGCTTTGGAAATCGATATGCATGAGGGAGCGGACTGGTATGAAGCAAAGTAGGCATTGATTCGGGCATCTGAAAGAAAACGGTCAGGATTGACATCAAGACAGGCATCAATTAAGAAACGGTCAGGGTGAGCGGAATGAAATTTATTGGAATTACGGGCGGTGTCGGAGCAGGAAAATCCACGATACTCGCCTATCTGAGAAAAAATTACAGGGTCAGGACGCTGGTAGCAGATGAGGTTGCCCATGATATTATGGAACCGGGATATGACTGTTATGTAAGGCTGCAAAAAGAGTTTTCACAGGAAAAAATATGGCTCCATAACGGCAGGTTTAACCGGCAGAAGCTGGCGGAGGTTATTTTCGCGGATGTGCAGAAGCGGGAACGGCTGAATAATATTGTCCACCCTGCGGTAAAGGAATATATTTTAAAGGAAGTGGAAAAAGAGCGCAGGAGCGGATCTACAGACTATGTTGTGCTGGAAGCGGCGCTGCTGATTGAGGACGGCTACGGACAGATCTGCGATGAATTGTGGTATGTTTATGTGACAGAGGAAAACCGCAGGCAGCGTCTGATCGAAAACAGGGGGTATTCGGATGCAAAGATCGATCAGATTTTTGCGGCGCAGCTTGCGGAAGGAGATTACCGCAGGCACTGCCAGGTGGTGATCGACAACAACGGGCCGATCGCACAGGTATATCTGCAGCTGGCGCAGCTGTTAAATGATAAAGGAGACAGAAAAATGGAAAGTGTACGCAGACAGGACAGACAAGAGGAGGAAGAGCTGCAATACGTATTCGGGCTGGATATCGGTACACGCAACGTGGTAGGTACGGTAGGATATAAAAAAGATAAGGAATTTATCGTAGTCGCACAATATGCCATGGAACATGAGACGAGAGCCATGCTGGACGGGCAGATCCATGATATCGGCCGCGTCGGGCGCACGATTTCTATTATCAAAGAAAAGCTGGAAGACCAGATCGGACAGGAACTGACAGAAGTCTGTATCGCGGCTGCGGGACGTGTATTAAAAACCGTTACTACGTATGTAGAATATGAGTTTCCGGAGGAAACGGTAGTGACCGGAGAGCATATCCATACGTTAGATCTTCTTGGCGTGGATAAAGCGGCGCAGGAATTAAAAGAAGCAAACGATACGAAATACAAGTTTTACTGCGTCGGCTATTCGGTGATGAAATATTATATCAACGACGAGATTTTTTCCAACCTGGAAAGCCATAAGGCCGACAAGATTTCGGAAAAGATTATTGTGACGTTTTTACCGGAGGACGTTGTGGACGGCCTGTATATGGCTGTCGGCTTCGCAGGTCTGACAGTGGCAAATATGACGTTGGAGCCGATTGCGGCGATTGATGTAGCTATTCCGGAAAATTTCCGTATGCTCAATATCGCGCTGGTAGATGTGGGCGCGGGTACGTCGGATATTTCGTTAACGAGGGACGGCAGCATTATCGCTTATGGCATGATTCCGTTTGCGGGAGATGAGCTGACGGAGCTGATTGTGCAGAATTATCTCGTTGATTTTAAAATGGCGGAGCATATCAAGCTGTCGGCAGCGGTGGACGACGAGATCGAATTTGAAGATATTATGAGTTTAAAGCATACGATTCAGGCAGAGGAGGTCTGGAAGCTGACCGAACCGTTAGTGGATAAGATGACGACGGATATTGCCGCAAAAATACGGGAATTAAACGGCGACCAGAGCGTCAGCGCGACCTTTATCGTCGGCGGCGGCGGAAAAGTGCATGGTTTTGACGAAATGCTTGCCAAAAAGCTGGAACTGCCGCAGGAACGCGTGGCGCTGCGCGGGGCGGAAGTGCTAAAGGAAGTAACGTTTCTGCAGGACGAAATCGAAAAAGATCCGCTGCTCGTAACGCCGATTGGTATTTGTCTGAATTATTATGAGCAGAAAAACAATTTTATTATGGTCCGCTTTAACGGAGAACGGTTAAAGCTGTATGATAATGGAAAGCTGACGATTGTCGACGCGGCGATCCAGGCGGGATTCCCGAATGACCAGCTGTTTCCAAAGCGCGGGCGTGAGATTAACTTTACGGTGAACGGCAGGCCGCGCATTATCCGGGGAGAAGCCGGGGAGGCTGCGATTATCCGTATGAACGACCGTCCGGCTTCGATCAATACGCCGATCGAACCGAACTGCGAGATTACGATCGAGCCTTCCACGGCGGGCCGTGAAGCGCATTATCTGGTTGGACAGCTGGAAGAATACCACAGTTCTACGATTACGTTTGAAGTGAACGGCAAGCTGATTACCTGTCCGCGGTATGTGGAAGTGAACGGCGTTTTAGAGCCGCCGACCTATGAGATCCAGGAACATGACGCGGTAGTGACGAGAAGCTTTTATACGGTAAAACAGCTGGCGGAGTTTATGGATGTGGAGCTGGATCTGGACGCGGATATTCTGGTTAATAACCGGGTGGAAGATTTACAGGCGCTTGTATATGAAAATTTCAGCGTGGACTGGAAAGTGATCTCTTACCGCTCTACGCCGCAGGACGTATATCCGGACGCGCCTCCGAAGCGTCTGGCGCCGCAGCCAGCAGCCGCGGCAGTGCCGCCGCAGCCGACGGCAGTCACGCAGGCTGCTCCGGAAGGGCAGCAGTTATCGCAGCAAGACGGGCGGATGCTGCTGCCGGACAGCAGACAGGAGACCGCAGCGTTATTGCCGGACAACAGCCAGCCGCAGGCCGCCGGACAGAAGGACAGCGGACAGCCGCCGCAGCATGACAGCCAGCCACAGTCGACCGGACAGCCTCAGCTGCCGGATCACGCGGATGGGAGACCTTTGCTGACGCAGGCCGGACTGGAACCGGATGATGTTTTACAGCAGTCATGGACGGACACCGCCGGGCAGACGCAGTCTGGCGGCGAAAAGGGATCTGTTCAGCCGCAGCCTGAGACGGCCGGGCAGTTCCATTCGGCGGATGCGTCTGCCGCAGGCACAGGGGCAGCCGCACAGGATGCCGGTCTTAAGGCAGCTGCCGCAGATGCGGAAGTGCTGATGGATGTGGTCAAGGATACGCTTGCGAACGCACCGGGCGCGGCGGCAAATGCCGTATTTTCCAAGCCGGAACAGCAGCCGGGGCCAGTCTTGCCGCAGGAACAGTCCTGCCAGGTTATAATCAATGGAGAGCCGATTCTTTTGCAGAATAAAAAGGAATTTATTTTTGTCGATATTTTTGACCATTATCTGTTCGATCTGACACAGTCGCGCGGGCGGATGCTGATTACGCAGGTAAACGGTGAGGATGCGCAGTATACGCAGACGCTGCACCCGGGAGACCGGATCGATATTTACTGGAAGGAAGACTGATCATGGAATTAGGTAGTATTGCAAGCGGAAGCAGCGGCAACTGTATCTGCGTCGGCACAGCGGACTGTCATCTGCTGGTCGACGCGGGAATCAGCGGAAAGCGGATTGAGACAGGGCTGAATTCGCTTGGCTTAAAGACAAGTGAGATGGAAGCTATTTTAGTGACGCATGAGCATATTGACCATATCGCAGGGCTCGGCGTGCTGGCAAGGCGCTACGGGCTGCCGATTTACGGGACGCGGGGGACGCTGGATGCCATATGCAGTGTCAAATCCGTGGGGAAGATCGAAGAATCCCTGCTGCATCCGATTATTCCGGAACAGGAATTTCAGATCGGTGAGCTGACCGTGTATCCGATCTCGATCTCGCATGACGCGGCGGACCCGGTTGCTTATATTATGAAGACAGACAGCCATAAAATTGGTGTGATCACGGATCTTGGCACCTATGACGACGCGCTGGTGGACAAGCTGCAGGATCTGGATATCCTGCTGCTGGAAGCCAACCACGATGTACGTATGCTGCAGACAGGCAGTTATCCCTATCCGCTTAAGCAGCGTATTTTGGGCGACCGCGGGCATTTGTCCAACGTTTTGAGCGGGCAGCTCTTGGGAAGGCTTCTGCATGACCGCTTCGGGGCAGTTGTACTCGGCCATCTAAGCAAAGAAAACAATTTTGCGGAGCTTGCCTACGAAACCGTACGGCTGGAAGTATCCATGGGGGAAAATCCATACAAAGGCGATGATTTTCCGATCTATGTGGCAGACCGCAGCGAGGTGTCGCAGATGGTCTGCGCATAAGATTTGTGAAAAGTAGAGGAAGAAAGTGAGACAGTAGCATGGAACGGAACGAAGTAAAACGACCAGACAAAACAATTATTACAGTAGTCGGTAAAGACACGGTCGGAATTATTGCGAAAGTATGTACCTATTTATCCGGACAAAATATCAATGTTATGGATATTTCGCAGACGATTGTAGATGGGTTTTTTAATATGATGATGATTGTGGATATGAACGATGCCGAAGTAACATTTTCCAAGTGTTCGCAGGAACTGGACAAGCTTGGAGAAGAAATCGGGGTTATGATCAAGTGCCAGAAGGAAGAAATCTTTGAAAAAATGCACAGAATTTAAGAAGCAATCCTAGATAGAAAGGAAGAACTGCCTGGATGGGCAGAGGATTTTCCATGATAAATATACGTGAAGTAGAAGAAACGAATAAAATGATCGAACAGGAAAACCTGGACGTGCGTACGATTACGCTCGGCATCAGCCTGTTAGACTGCATGGATGCAGACCTTGAGAAATTAAATGAAAAAATATACAGTAAAATTACTTCGACTGCCAGGGATCTGGTAGCCGTCGGGCAGAAAATTGAGAACAGCTACTGTATCCCGATTGTCAACAAACGAATTTCCGTAACGCCGATTGCGCTGATCGGCGGGGCGGCATGCAAAACGCCGGATGATTTTGTCACGATTGCGCGGACATTAGACCGGGCAGCGAAAAAAACAGGCGTGAATTTTATCGGCGGATATTCGGCGCTCGTATCCAAAGGCATGACCGCCGCGGATGAACATCTGATCCGATCCATTCCAAAGGCGCTGGCGGAGACGGATTTTGTATGCAGTTCCGTAAATGTTGGTTCTACCAGGACGGGAATTGATATGGACGCCGTGCGTCTGATGGGGGAGATGATCAAGGAGACTGCGGAGCGGACAAAAGAACGGGATTCTATTGGATGCGCCAAATTGGTTGTCTTTTGCAATGCGCCGGATGACAACCCGTTTATGGCGGGCGCGTTCCATGGAGTCACGGAAGCGGACGCGGTGATCCATGTAGGCGTCAGCGGTCCGGGCGTGGTAAAGACGGCGCTTGCACAGGCACGCGGGAAAAGCTTTGAGGTGCTTTGCGAGACGATTAAAAAGACAGCGTTTAAAATCACGCGTGTCGGACAGCTTGTCGCGCAGGAAGCTTCCAAGCGTCTCGGTATTCCGTTCGGTATTATTGATCTGTCATTGGCGCCAACGCCTGCTATCGGCGACAGCGTAGCGGATATCCTGCATGAGATCGGGGTGGAATACGCAGGCGCGCCAGGAACGACCGCAGCGCTTGCCCTGCTCAATGACCAGGTAAAAAAAGGCGGCATTATGGCGTCTTCTTACGTCGGCGGCTTAAGCGGCGCGTTTATTCCGGTCAGCGAAGACCAGGGCATGATCGACGCGGTGGAAGCAAATGCCTTGACGCTGGAAAAACTGGAAGCGATGACCTGCGTCTGTTCGGTAGGGCTTGATATGATCGCAGTTCCGGGGGACACAAAAGCATCGTCTATATCCGGTATCATCGCCGATGAAATGGCAATCGGGATGATCAACCAGAAAACAACGGCAGTCCGTTTGATCCCGGTGATTGGAAAAGGCGTGGGCGAATCAGCCCAGTTCGGCGGCCTGCTTGGCTATGCGCCGATTATGCCGGTCAATCCATATGACTGCAGCGCGTTTATTAACCGTACCGGCAGGATTCCGGCGCCGATACACAGTTTTAAAAATTAATGATTTATGATTCATAATTTATGATTGATCAATATGACAGGAAGAATTGTATTCTGCAAACATGCAGTAGAGACTTTAACATATTTTTCGAGACAGCTGGCAGAGGCGTTTGAAGCATGGGGCTATGAGATTTTCTGGATGGATCTTGCCAAAACAGGACTCAGCGCCTGGAAACTGCGCCAGGCGGTATCCGGTACGGTGTCGCCTGGCGCAGAAACGGTATTGATTACTTTTAATTTTATTGGCCTGAGCGGAGAAGAAGAATGGTATGCACTGGACGATTATGGCCAGCCTGCCGCCAGCATTTGGGAGCAGCTGGGCATCCGGTGTCTGAATATTTTAGTCGATCATCCGATTTACTATTACCGGGCTATGCAGTATCCGCTGCCGGAAATGCAGGTGTTTTGCATTGACAGAGATCATGTGGCTTATATGAAGCGTTTTTATCCGCAAATACCTTGTGCGTTTCTGCCGATTGCGGGAAACCGTCTGCTGGAAGACGAACGTTACCAAGAACAGAACGTGCCGGATCTTCCGGCCGGTCAGGAACAAAACGTGTCGGATCTGCAGCATCAGCAGGAAGTCTCTTTTGAAGAATGGGACAATCGTTTATATCCGCTTATATTCACGGCAAACTATGTGCCGATAGCGAATCTTGAAAAGCAGCTAAGCAGACTGGAACCGGAATACAGGGACTTCTATGACGCGATGATACAAAGTCTTATGCACAATCCGAATCAGGATCTGCTGTCTTGTATCGAGGGATTTTTACGCCGTGAAATTCCGGATCTGAGCGATGCGCAGTTATGCGAAGGGATGAGTTCCATGCCGGCTGTCGATTTGTGGGTACGCACCTGTTTCCGGGAAAAAACGATACAGGCGCTGGCAGACGGCGGCGTCAAAATATATCTCTTTGGCAAAGACTGGGAACAGATCTCATGCAGACATCCGGAAAATCTGATTGTCACCGGGCGTATGGTTACGTCTGCGGAATGTGTACGGGCAGCGATGCAGGCAAAAATATCTCTGAATACGATGCCATGGTTTAAAGACGGCGCGCACGACCGTGTTTTTACATCTATGCTGTGCGGCGCGGCGGCATTGACCGATGACAGCAGGTATTTACGGGAGCAGTTTGCAGATCTGGATACGATTGTCTACTATGGGCTGCAGCAATTAGAGGCGCTGCCGCAGCAGGTAACGGCATTGCTGGCAGATCCGCAGCGCTTATTCGCGCTCGCATGCCGTGGAAAAAGGGCGGCTGTGCAATGTCATCAGTGGAAAAACCGGGCTGCGATTTTGGAAAAATATGCAGCGCGCGCAGGGAAGGTGAAAGATGAAAAGATCATGAAATTGCAGTAAAAGAATAGAAAAATAGAAACCAGGAGACTATATCCGGAGGGAGCATCAGAAGCGGAGGTGAAACGATGGTCAGAGATTTTACAATTGGCTGTTATCGCGGAATTGAAGATTTGGAATTAAAGGATCTGGCAAATGTCAATATATTTGTCGGACCTAATAACTGCGGAAAAACATCCATTTTGGAAGCGGTTATTTTTTCCAGATTATATGAGGATGTGGATTTATTTATAGATACCTTCATTTCGAGATATCAAAAATTTTCAGCAGAATATTTTGAAGCATTGTTTCCGATTGACAAAGAGCCTGTCGTTTGCTTAAAATTAAAGGAAGATCAAAAAGAGCTTCACACGCATATTACTTATGAAAAAAGCCGGATGATACGCGGTGACGACACTGCAAATATAGCTGAATCTTTTGAGCTGCAATTTCACTATTCCTATGAAGATGAATCAGACCATCAGGATAAGGATATGATTTTCATCCGATTTGAAGAAAAAAAAGAAAATTATCAGATTTCTGTTGGAAATCCTATTGGTAATAAATTGAAACATATCAATGTGCCATGCAAATTTATATCTTTTTCAAGATTTGATCGTTCGGAGCGTTTATTAAAAGATGTTGATGAGCTTTTGGATCAGAATTTGCGGGGAGAGCTTATTGAGATCTTAAAGATTTTTGATAAAGATATTATTAATTTTGAGGTGATCGGAAAAAATCGGACCATTAAATTATTTAAAACGGGGCAAAAACAGCCATTAACATTATCCGATTATGGCAATGGTATGTACAAAGCGTTTTATATTGCAACTTCTGCCTTACTATCCAAAGATGGCATGCTGCTGATAGACGAAATCGAAGCAGGGATACACAACCGGGCATTGGCAGAATTTATAAGCAGACTGCTGGAAGTGTGTGAAAAAAGGAAGGTCCAGCTTTTTCTTACCACACATAGTCTGGAAGCGATCGACATTATTCTGGATGACTGTAACGACTCGCCTGCAGATCTTGCGGTATACCATATCAAAAACCAGGAACAGCAAACAAAAGCGCGAAGATACGGAGGCAGTAAATTAACCAACTTGCGGAATGAGATTGGATTTGATGTACGATGAGTGAAGAGAAGTATTTGATATTAGTATCAGAAGGAATTACGGATTGTTCCTTGCTTGAGATTTTGCTGGAAAAATTTCTAAATTTTTTGCGATACAGATCTAAAATCCAGGGAAGAGACGATAGAAATTTTCCGGAAAGCTTTTCTTGAAATGCAGATAAAGTGCAGTTTGGAGCTGTATCTTCAGTTTTAAAGCCAGATCGGCCTGTCAGATTCACGATCAAGGATGAGATCTTTCACCGAAAATATGAACAGCAATATCAAAAAGTAACCGAGTTTCAGCTGCTGATGCATTTTCTGAAAAACAATCTGTGATTCCGTAAATTTTTCTAAAACAGATTGTTCTATCCCGCGTCAAGGAGTACAATAATCTGGTATGAGCCGTTCGTTGGTTCTTTTGGCCGCTTAGAATAGAAATTAAAAAAATAAAGATTTAAGAATCGCAACAACACTGACAAAAGTAAAAAACAGGAGGGAAATCTGTATGGAAACCGCATCTTTGGAACAAATTTTAAAAAGCAACCCATATCCAGGCAGAGGAATCGTTATCGGCCTGTCCCCGGACAGCGCTTACGCGGTGACCGCCTATTTTATTATGGGCCGCAGCGTCAACAGCCGTAACCGTATCTTCGTACAAGATGGGGAAGGCATCCGCACAAAAGCATTCGATCCGGCAAAATTAAGCGATCCAAGCCTGGTGATCTATGCACCAGTGCGTGTACTTGGCAATAAGACCATCGTAACAAACGGAGATCAGACCGATACGATCTACAGCCTGATGGACAAGCAGCTTACGTTTGAACAGGCGCTGCGCACAAGGACGTTCGAGCCGGACGCGCCAAATTACACACCGCGTATTTCGGGCATTCTGCATTTGGAAAAAGACACCTATAACTATGCGATGTCTATTTTAAAAAGCGAACACGGCAATCCGGATTCCTGCTGCCGCCAAACCTTTGCATACGAACATCCGCTGGCTGGAGAAGGGCATTTGATCCATACGTATCAATCCGACGGCGATCCGCTGCCAAGCTTTGAGGGGGAACCAGTGCGCGTTGGCATTGCGGGAGATATCGACGCGTTTACCGATCAAATATGGGCGAGCCTGAATGAAGAGAATAAAGTGTCCTTATTTGTCCGCTTCATCCATACGGCAACCGGAGCATACGAGACAAGAATTGTAAACAAGAATCAGTAACAAAAAGGAATTTAACATATGTATGAATTATTAAAACAGGAAGGCCGGGCAAAACGCGGGGTATTTCATACCGTTCACGGAGATATCCAGACGCCGGTTTTTATGAATGTAGGCACATGCGCCGCAATCAAAGGCGCAGTGTCTACAGATGACTTACATGGCATTAAAACCCAGGTCGAGTTGTCCAACACTTATCATCTGCACGTCCGCCCGGGAGATACGCTGATCAAAAAACTGGGCGGGCTGCACCGCTTTATGGCATGGGACAAACCGATTCTGACTGATTCGGGCGGCTTTCAGGTCTTTTCACTTGCCAGCCTGCGTAAAATCAAAGAAGAAGGCGTTTATTTTAACTCTCACGTGGACGGCAGAAAGATTTTTATGGGGCCGGAACAAAGCATGCAGATTCAGTCCAATCTTGCATCCACAATTGCTATGGCGTTCGACGAATGCCCGTCCAGCCGCGCGGACCGCACCTATGTCCAAAACTCCGTAGACCGCACGGCGCGCTGGCTGAAACGCTGCAAAGATGAAATGAAACGGCTCAACAGCCTGGAAGATACAATCAATCCCAACCAGCTGCTGTTCGGCATCAACCAGGGCGCAGTCTTTGAAGATATCCGTATAGACCATGCAAAGCGGATTGCGGAAATGGAGCTGGACGGCTATGCGCTGGGCGGCCTGGCGGTCGGTGAAACGCATGAGGAAATGTATCAGATCCTGGACGTCACCGTGCCGCATCTGCCGGTCAATAAGCCGACGTATCTGATGGGCGTCGGCACGCCGGAAAATATTCTGGAAGGAGTAGCCCGCGGCGTAGATTTTTTCGACTGCGTCTATCCGACCAGAAACGGCAGGCACGGCCATGTCTACACCAACCATGGAAAACTCAACCTGTACAACAAACAGTACGAAACAGATATGCGTCCGATCGAAGAAGGCTGTCAATGCCCGGCATGCCGCAGCTACAGCCGTGCATATATCCGGCATCTGCTAAAGGCAAAAGAGATGCTGGGGATGCGGCTGTGCGTGCTGCATAATCTGTACTTTTATAATACAATGATGGAAGAGATCCGCGATGCCCTGGATCAGGGGACGTTCGCGGCGTATCAGGCGCGTAAGCTGGAAGGGTTTCGGGAAGGCGAATGATTTTGAAAGAACGGATATTTGCAGGAGGAGATTTTGCATTCCGGAACGCCAAAAAATCTACGATTCAGTAAAATTTTTCTAAAATAGGTTGCCCAATTCCGTTTCTTTGTGTACAATACTATTTATGTGCATTTACAGGCACAAATTTTGATTTTTTCAGGAGGAAGAAATGATCACAACACGTATTCTGGCAGCTGCGGATGCTGCGGCAGGCGCAGGCGGTTTTGCCAGTATGATTCTTTCGCTGGTTATTCTGGTCGCATTTATGTATTTTTTTATGCTTCGTCCGCAGCAGAAGGAGCAAAAGAAAAAGAATGCCATGCTTGCGGCGCTCGAAGTAGGCGACACGGTACTGACAACGAGTGGTTTTTATGGAACAATTATTGATATTTCCGACGATACGGTAATTGTGGAATTTGGAAGCAATAAAAACTGCCGGATTCCGATGCAGCGCGCGGCGATTTCCGTTGTTGAAAAACCGCAGGATTCCGCGGCTGTTGCGGATAGCAAGAAGGCGAAATAAGCAGCTGCCGGGAGAGAGGATTGCCTGTGCATGGTTTTCTGATCAGCCAGTTTTTGCGGCTGTGCGAACGCTGTAGGAGGGGACGATAGCCCGCCCCCTCCTATGGCTGGTTTTCGTTGGTCTTCTGATGCAGGCGTTTTTGTTTGATAAACATTATACACGAACCAAAACTGGCGCATTATAATCTTTGAACAATGAAAATTGTCATAGTACCGCCTTCTCGCCTCTTTTATATGTTATACACTATGGCATAATACATACAAATGTGAACGATCCATGATCTAAAGCCAATGATCTTCCAGTTTCTCCGACCTCGCATTCTACGTTCCGCTCCAGTCGGAGCAGAACAAACGTCCACTGAACGATAACTATCTGTATACAGTCATCTGTGGCTGTGTATAAACAGAGTATAACAGAAAATACATGTTATGGCAGCCGTTAGATTTGTGGTCTTAACCCATCATCTAAAGCTAATGGGGGTGCGGCCACATTTTTTCAAGAAGTATCGTAAGCCAGTTAAATTGCTGTTTTATCATGCTGACAGCAAAGCCGCTGACAACTTAAGGAATGTTATGGTTAGTTATCCGGGACAGAAGAAGTTCATTTTCAAAGATGGATTCTAATGAATTCTAATAGAATCATTCTTTTGCACCTGTAGTTGGAAGAAACATACCTGTTCCGAAACGTAAAAAACTGTCTGACCAATTACCCTCTTTTCGGTAATTTCAGACAGTTTTTTATTTCATGGTTGAAAAATCACCCTAAAAGTTATATGATAGTAAACGGCAGACTGTAATAAAATTCAAAAGAAAGGAAGTTTTCATATGAAATATCATATAGGCGTTATCGCCGGTGACGGAATCGGGCCGGAAATAACAGCAGAAGCAAGAAAAGTACTGGATAAGATCGGTGTCGTATTCGGACATCAGTTTGATTATGAAGATATTTTAATGGGAGGATGTTCGATTGACGCTTTCGGCGTTCCGCTGACAGATGAAGCAATCGCACAGGCGAAGGCTTCCGATGCCGTATTAATGGGTTCGATAGGCGGCAACACGGCGACCTCCCCGTGGTACCAGCTGGAACCATCCAAAAGGCCGGAGGCAGGATTGTTAAAAATCCGCAAAGAGCTTCAGTTATTTGCCAATTTAAGGCCGGCTTATTTATATAAAGAACTAAAAGAGGCATGTCCGTTAAAAGATGATATTATCGGCGACGGATTTGACATGATGATTATGCGGGAACTGACCGGGGGCTTATATTTTGGAAAACGCGTGACCGAAGAACGCGACGGCCAGTTAACGGCAGAAGATACACTAACTTATAATGAAACAGAAATCCGCCGGATCGCCAAGCGCGCATTTGACATTGCCGGCAAACGCCGGAAAAAGGTAACAAGCGTAGATAAGGCTAATGTACTGGATTCTTCCCGTTTATGGAGAAAGATTGTCGAAGAGACAGCAAAAGATTATCCGGACATCGCTTATGAACATATGCTGGTCGACAACTGTGCGATGCAGCTTGTCAAAGATCCGAGACAGTTTGATGTGATATTGACTGAAAATATGTTTGGAGATATTTTATCAGACGAAGCATCCATGCTGACGGGTTCGATCGGCATGCTGCCGTCTGCCAGCTTAAATAATACAAAATTCGGACTATATGAGCCAAGCGGCGGTTCCGCGCCGGATATCGCAGGCAAAGGCATTGCCAATCCGATCGCGACAATTTTGTCTGCGTCGATGATGCTGCGTTACAGCTTTGATCTGGATCAGGAAGCCGATGCAGTCGAAGCAGCAGTAAAGCAGGTACTGGAAGACGGATATCGCACGATTGACATTATGCCGCAGGAGGCAGACAAAAAGTCGCAGGTAACGCAGGTTGGAACCGCACAGATGGGTGATCTGATCTGTGAAAGAATCTGAAATGAGAATGATCTAAGAGTGACAGAAATCGTCTTATCGAATAAGATTACACAAAAAGAAAGGAAATAAAATGATGAAAAGTGACCAGGTAAAAACCGGCATGCAGCAGGCGCCGCACCGTTCTCTGTTTCATGCGCTTGGTTTTACGGAAGAAGAAATGAAAAAACCGATGGTCGGCATTGTAAGTTCTTACAATGAAATTGTGCCGGGCCATATGAATTTGGATAAAATCGTAAATGCAGTAAAACTCGGTGTTGCGCAGGCGGGCGGCGTTCCAGTTGTATTTCCGGCGATTGCGGTCTGCGACGGCATTGCTATGGGACATATTGGAATGAAATATTCGCTTGTTACGAGGGATCTCATCGCGGATTCCACCGAATGTATGGCGCTTGCGCATCAGTTTGACGCGCTTGTAATGGTGCCGAATTGTGATAAAAATGTACCAGGTCTTTTAATGGCGGCAGCAAGGATCAATGTACCGACGGTATTTGTGTCCGGCGGGCCGATGCTGGCAGGCCGTGTCAAAGGGCATAAGACGAGTCTTTCTTCGATGTTTGAAGCAGTCGGGTCTTATGCGGCGGGTACGATGACCGAAGAAGACGTACAGGAATATGAACAGAAAGCCTGCCCGACATGCGGCTCCTGTTCCGGCATGTATACAGCCAATTCCATGAACTGCCTGACTGAAGCGCTGGGTATGGGATTACGCGGCAACGGAACAATTCCGGCAGTTTATTCCGAGCGGATCAAGATGGCAAAACATGCAGGTATGGCAGTCATGGAAATGCTGAAAAAGGATATCCGTCCAAGGGATATCATGACAAAAGAAGCAGTGATTAATGCGCTGACCGTGGATATGGCGCTTGGCTGTTCGACCAACAGTATGCTCCATCTTCCAGCCATCGCGCATGAGATCGGCTTTGACTTTGATATTTCCTTTGCGAATCCGATCAGCGAAAAGACGCCGAATTTCTGCCACTTAGCTCCGGCAGGCCCGACCTATATGGAAGATTTAAATGAAGCGGGCGGCGTTTATGCTGTGATGAAGCAGCTGGCGGATCTTGGGCTGATCCATATGGACTGTATGACTGTAACCGGGCAGACGATCGGGGAAAATATCAAAGATGCGGTCAATAAAAATCCGGAAGTAATCCGGCCGATCGACAACCCATACAGCAAAACAGGCGGCCTTGCCGTATTGAAAGGCAACCTGGCGCCGGACGGCTCTGTTGTGAAGCGTTCGGCAGTCGCGGAAGAAATGATGGTTCATGAAGGCCCGGCAAGAGTATTTGACTGTGAAGAAGATGCGATTGCGGCGATTAAGGGCGGAAAGATTCAGGCTGGCGATGTGGTGGTGATCCGTTACGAAGGGCCGAAAGGCGGGCCGGGCATGCGTGAAATGCTGAATCCGACATCTGCCATCGCAGGCATGGGACTTGGTTCCTCTGTTGCGCTGATTACGGACGGACGGTTTTCCGGCGCAAGCCGCGGGGCTTCAATCGGGCATGTATCGCCAGAGGCAGCAGTTGGCGGGCCGATTGCGCTTGTCAAAGAAGGCGATATTATTAAGATCAATAT
>VSNY01000353.1 GCA_009774535.1 Lachnospiraceae bacterium | reverse complement strand
ACCTACCGCTATGATAAAAACGGCAGTATCATCTCGGAAGAGGAAGAAGGGAGGAGAAGTGAATACCGTTATGACCTGTTAAACCGCCAGATTTATGTGAAAACACTGGACGGAAGAGAGCAGGAAAATTTCTACGACGGAGAAAATCTGCGCGCAGGACTGACGGAGAACGGGAAGAGAACCACCTTCCTGTACCATAACGGGGAAATCCTTGCGGAGTGCGAAGGGGAAAGTGCGCCCGTCAGAAGGTATCTCAGAGGCAACGGACTGTCCTGTGTACGGACATTAGATAATAATGCCTACCATGCCTATCATCAGGATGAGCAGGGGAGCACGGCGTATATCACGGAGCAGGAGGATGCAATAGAGAACTGCTACCAGTATGATGCTTTCGGCAACCTCATAGAACAGAAAGCAACCATAGAAAACCGTATCCTGTATACAGGCCAACAGTACGATCAGGAGACGGGGCAGTATTATATGAGGGCGAGGTATTATAATCCTGTAGTCGGACGGTTCCTGCAGGAAGACACTTATCGCGGCGATGGGCTGAATCTGTATGCTTACTGCGCGAATAACCCGGTGGTTTATTATGATCCGAGTGGGCATGCGACTGGTAAGCAACCATTATGTGGGAGCGGTGCAAATAGTAGTCTGGAGGATACAGTAGGAAATAATGCAAAACGAGGACCAAAACCTAAGGGTACGGGGCCTCATAATAATAAGATAGAGGAAATAGGTAACCAAATAACTGATGGCACAGTAATTGCAGGTGGCGGAAAACTTCCAGAACGAAAAATAAACACACCCGGCGGGAAAAAAAGTGCAAGAAGGCCAGACATTTTGGTTGAAAGACCAGATGGATCGCAATATGGGATAAATGTCGGGCGAACAACAGCTGGTGGAACTCCGGTAAAAAGAGAAGTGGAAGCTATATATGACTTAGAAGATGCTGGTTTAGATATGCATTTTGTTGGATACGATTGATGAGGTAGTTTATGGGTCAAATAAATATACAATTTCATGCCAAAAGAGGTGAAACTGTAAACTTTATAAGAAATATTGTTAGCCAATATAATTTAAAGGCATTTGGGATAAACATATTTCCAGAATATGAAGCGAAAGAGATATTTCTTTTTAATTGTGAGGAGAACGTAAATTATGATGAAATTATTGTATGCAAAGGTTTGATAAAAATTAGCAACAGAGAACAATACAACGAATATTTAAATGAGAAAAGGGGAGATTTGATTATATCATTAGGAAAAGATAATGAAACAGAGTTGATTGAATCTAGTATGGGGGCCATTTCAACAGATAATATTGATGCTTTATGGAAAAAAGTGATTGCTCAATTTAAAAAAGAATTGTTGAAAGGTGCTTATGTTGTAACTCCAAATGGAAATAGTAGCTATTATCCTAAACATTGGTATACTATTGGTGCAAAAGATGCTTACGAAGAGGGCGTAATTATTAAACCGCTGGCGGGGTGGAATCAATATATATTAAAAAGAGCAGGTGAGTGAAAAATTGTACGAAATGTGAGATTGGAAGAAATAACGAGACTACGGAATAAGCGTTTGATTATAGCGCATCAAAGAGGGCATAACTAAGAGTGGCATAAAAACCAGTTACATCTATGACAGAGACGGTAATATCAGCTGACTAATCATTGATGACGGGGCGGAAGAGAGCAGGAGAACTTTTACGAGGGAGAAGATCTGCGAGCAGGGATTACCGAGAACGGGAAGAGAACTACCTTCCTGTACCATAACGGAGAGATCCTTGCGGAGTGTGAGGGGAAAGTGCGCCCGTAAGAAGGCATATCCGAGGAATCAGACTGTCCTGTGTACAGAGTATACATGATAATGTCTATCATTCTTACCATCAGGATGAGCAGGGGGGCATGGCTTATATCACAGGGCAGGATAATGCAATAGAGAACTGCTACCAGTATGAAAGAGGGTAACAGTGCCGACAGTATCAAAAATGCTGATGACAGCAATGTTATAACCCTGACAGAATACCATTATACAGATGCAGGCCGTATCAAAGAGATCACAACCAAAGGCGGTATCGGAACCAGTTACACTTACGACGAAGACGGTAATATCAGCCGCCTGACCATCGGTGACGGCACGGAGGAAGGTCTGCTTTACGACGCCTTCATGATCTACGACCTGAACGGGAACAGGACGGGAAAGACAGGGAGCAGACTGGATGTCGGCGGGAAACAGGCAGAAATGGCGGTTTCTTACCGCTATGATTCCATGAATCGCCTGACCAACGAGGACAGAAACGGCGCAGGGGAGAGGTATGCCTATGACCTGTGCGGGAACCGACTGCTCAAAGAGCATTACAGTGGCAGTTGCGTTGACGTCACAGAAGGGTACCGCTATAATGAAAGAAACGAGCTGACGGAGCGTGTAAAGGCGGGGAGCCTTACCACCTACCACTATGATAAAAACGGCAGTATCATCTCGGAAGAGGAAGAAGGGAGGAGAAGTAAATACCGTTACGACCTGCTGAACCGCCAGACTTATGTGAAAACTCTGGACGGGAGAGAGCAGGAGAACTTCTATGACGGGGAAGGCCTGCGGGCAGGGCTGACAGAAAACGGGAAGAAGACGACCTTCCTGTACCATAACGGGGAAATCCTGACAGAGTTTGACGGGGAAAGTGCGCCCGTAAGAAGGCATATCCGAGGGATCGGACTGTCCTGTGTACAGACCACACAGGATAATGCCTATCATTCTTATCATCAGGA
>VSNY01000352.1 GCA_009774535.1 Lachnospiraceae bacterium | reverse complement strand
ATTTTGGACTGAAAAGCATTTCGGACTTCATCCAGCTTCCCGCCTGTGATTGTGTTGATTGCCGACATTACATTACTTACTGTATTTTGTATGCCTTGCATAGAAGCGGCCATAATACCCTTGATTCCGCCGCCAGCGGATGTATACGCCGCTTTCATACTTTCCAGGTTTGATCTTGCGTTGGCTGCCGCCTGTGACATCATGCTTCCTACCGTGCTAGTCACGTTTGAGAACGCTTCCGACACGGTTTGTTTTACGGATGATAATTTTTCCGTGAATTTTGCTTTCACTTCATCCAGCTTTCCGCCTGTCAGGTTGTTTATAAAGGTATAACCGGCCGTGTAATAGCCTTTTACGCCCTCCATAGCTGCCGCCGCTATGCCCTGGATCCCGCCGCCGTGTGAATCATAAGCGGCTTTAATGTTGGAAAGTTTTTCCGTTATGGTATCTTTCGCGGCCGTCAGCACATTTCCGGCTGTTTCCTTGACGGAATTCCAGGCTTCGGAAGCCTTTTCCTTGATCGCGGTCAGCTTTCCGCCCGTCGCAACGTCGATCGCATTAAAAGCGCCCGTTACAACGCCCTTCAGCGCGTTCAGCGGCGCCATAGCAAGGGAAGAAAGCGCCTTGAAAGCGCCCGAAAAGATATTTTTCAGCCCGTCTAGTGCTTTTTGCCAATCTCCGGTAAAAATACCGGTAAAAAACTGTATAATACCCTGGAATACCTGTTTCACGCCGGATATAACATTTCCTACCGTCTGGCGCCAGCTGTCGAATACAGACGAAATAAAAGCGAACGCGGCCGGGAATTTATCCGCGAACGCCTGAACCGCTTTTGAAATATTCTCCTTTATTTCGTTGAATTTTCCAGTAAGCCAGTCTTTCAGCTGCCCGGCCTTTTCTTTGACCGTATCCCAGTTTTTGTATAGCAATACCCCGATCGCAATAATCGCGGCGATCGCCAGTATGACAAGCCCGATCGGACTTGTTAAGAATGTAAATGCAGCGCCTAACGCCGTTGTTACTGCCGTTCCCACTGTACAAATTGCGTTCCATGCCGTCATAGCCGCGGTTTGCGCCCATGTTGCCGCTGTGCTGGCCCCTTTTACAATGGCGTCCTTTGCATATAAAGCATGAAGGTATAATGTTTCCGCCTTATCCTTTATTTTTAGTGCAAGATTCGCCAGCATAGCCTTTTTTTCTGCCGCAAATACAGTAACAAGCGCCTTTACTGCTTTTACTGTGTTCAGTGTGTCCTTTGCAAAATTCACCATCTTAACCGCCGCAATAGCACCAGCGATCCCTATGATGATAGGCTTCAACGCGCCCCATTCGTTTAATTTTTGGTACACCGTGGCCGCGGCTCCGACTAACTTCATAGCTGCCGCCACCACTTGAGGAAGCGCTTGTGTGGCAATAAAAGAGATTGCCGGTTTTGCTTTTTCAAACGCTTCAAAAAGTTTGTCTTTCAGATCCAGCACTACCGCGATAACCTTATCAATGGCGGGCCGGTTTTCCTCTATTGCTGTTTTGACGTTCCGAAGGGCTGTCTGTCCTGTTTCTGCCAGGAATTTAAAAGCCGCCGCCCCTTTCGCGCCTATATCTTCCAGTACGGGCCGGACTTTGTTAAACAGTGCAACCGCCCGATCCTTGAATGATGAAATCGCCGGAACCGCTTTCCCCGATAAGGTCTGAATAAATCCCGTTACTTTTTCGGTAATATGCGGTATGTAGTCAGCAACGGCGAAAATGGCGTCCTTTGCCATCGGCGCGAATATCTTACATAACCGGATCTTTGCGTCGTCAACCGCGGAACCGAAAACGGCCATAGCGCCCGGAAGCGTGTCTGTGACTTTTCCGGCCATATCCATCATAGCGCCTTCAGCGTCGCGCAATTCATCATTCAGGGCTTGCCATTCTGTCCGCCCGTCCTCTGTCGTGGTATTCAATCCAGCAAGAAGATCGTTTAATGTGTCAATCTGCGTTTTTCCGCCGATTGCCGCAAGTGCGGCGTTTCTTTCTTCCTCTGTCAGCCCGGCCGTTGCTTTGTTCACCTGTTCCAGTGTAGCTTGTAAGCCTATAAACTTCCCTTCGGAATCAAACGCCGAAATACCTAACTTTTTCATCATTTCCCCGGCCTGGCCGGTTCCGGATGTTAGGTTTATTAAAACTGTGCTTAATTTGTTTCCGGCTTCGGATCCTTTTATACCCCTGTTTGCCAGAACGCCAAGCGCCGTGGCGCTATCCTCCACTTCGACGCCTAAATTATTTAAGACGCCGCCACATCCGATATATGCTTCCATCAGCTGTTGCGCCGTCTGATTGCTTTTATTGTTGGCCTTACACGCCACATCCAGATAGCCGGATAGATCATCGACGGTAAGGCCCAATGCACTCATTGAATCTGTTACTAAATCGGAACATGTAGCAAGATCCATCGAAGTGGCTTCAGACAATCGAAGAACCGGCTCCAATGCGGATATAGACGTGTTTACATCCCATCCGGCAAGTGCCATATATCCCAGGGCTTCACTTGCTTCTGTCGCCGTTTTGGTTGTCTTTTTCCCCATTTCCAGGGCTGCCGCTTCTAATTTCTGGTAATCTTCGGCGCTGGCTCCGGCTGTCGCTGCCGTGTTTGCCATAGCCTGATCGAAGTCTGCATATGTAGAAACTGCGTCCTTCATAAAATCGCCAATCTTTACGGCGGCAAATGCCGCCGTTGCGATCTTTGCTGCTGTCTTTGCAGCTTTTCCAATGGAATCCAGCTTTTTATTTACGCCGCCCACGGATTTCTCTAATGAGCTTTGTATTTTACCTCCGATTTCTAGCGCCAGTTCGTATGTTGTTTTGTTTGCCGATTTCCGCCACCTCCTTTGCTACGTCCAGGAAATCTTCCAGCGGAAGGCCCGTAAAGAAATCAATCCCGGTATTAGTTGCCATAGACAAGTGAACGGCCGTTTTCTGTATGTCTTTCCCGGAATTATGCCTTATTCGTCTTTGTAGAAAAAACCCACAACCGCATTTTTGATTTTTTCAATCTCACCGACCGGAAGATCCTCGAAAAATTCAGCCGGAAGGCCCGTTACCTTTGTAGCAACAATTTTCGCGTATGTCGTGGTTGATTCCGGAACGAATGAAGAAACGCCCGTTTTATTGAACGCCTTTTCGATCGCTGTCAGATCGCGGCCGCGTAAATCTTCCAGGCCGTGAAGGTCAAGTTCCCGGAATGTTTCCCCCTCAAAACCAAAAGGTTTCCGGAATGTGATGATCAATTCATCCTCCTGGCCCTCTTTTTTGGGAAGAAGCGACGTTTTCCCCTCCTGTGTAGGCGCCACCGGGATTTCAGGAACCACTTTTTCCAGATTGTTTTCTGCTGCATTTTCTCCGGTATACTCTTCCCGGCTTGTTTCTGCATAATTGTCCATGCTTATTTCCTCTCTTTCATATCAATTTTTATATCTGGCTTCGTACTTTTTGCAGACGGTCAACGCCGTTCAGCTTCCAGATCATGTTGTATTTATCCAGTTCCAGGACATTTGTTCCGCCGATCGTGATCTTGCAATAGGTCAATTCACGAACGACTTTCGGCTCCCCTTTTCCGCCTTTTTTCAGCGTTCCCAGGTCAAACGATTTGACTTTTCCCTTTGTCGTTACGACAATTCCCTGAAAATCATTCGTTTGTGTGGCCGTGTCGGTCATTTGCATAGATCCGCGGTATGTGACGATCCCGGTCTGTGTGATATAATCAAAATATTCCTGGCCGATATTCTGGAATGTGGTTTCTGTTTCCAGTGAACCGAAGGAACCCTCGATCGCTTCCTCAATCTCTCCACCGATTCCGGCGCCGTCGATTGTTTCCGTCAGGTATTCAAAATTAGGCAGCGTCACTTCCGCGGCAACTCCCACGTATTTATGAGCGTTCCCGTAAGTATTAAAGTTATTTAACACTGTGGGTATTTTCATTATTCAGCACCCCCTTCCAGCGCGGCTTCCGTGATTGTCGGATCGAATTCAAACACATTTTCTATATCCTCCGCCGGGGCATATCCGCCGATCCTGGTATGAAATAAAATGTGTCCGTTTAAGATTTCATTGATCGGATTTTCGTCATGGTCAAAAACAATTTCCCCGCCCGCTATATCATC
>VSNY01000351.1 GCA_009774535.1 Lachnospiraceae bacterium | reverse complement strand
TAATATTTCCTTTTATCAATTTCCCGTTCTCGTTCCGTTTCTGTCGTTATCCGTAATTTTTAGCCTAACATAAAGAAAGCGGGGTGTCAATATGGGGGATTTGCGCAAAACTGGAGAAGGGGCTGGCGGGGGGAGGTAATTTTCTGTGGAGCTTCCAATCAGATTTCACTAATGAAATGGAGCAAAATCTCGGAACCGGCCGGGTCGGAAGCGACGGACATCCTGTCCTGCGCTTCCTAAAACCGCCTCCATGCTAATGTCATTAAGTTAGGCTTTGAGAATAACTGAGACCATACAATTCGCATTTTTCTTCTCCCTTTTTTGCATGCCAAAAAGACAGTTTCCACTGCCTGAATTTTATCTATAAATTTTATCTGAATTATGATATCCTGTAGTGGAAAGTCCTTGGCTGCTTTTTGTTGGCCTTACGTTCGTAATGCCTGTCAGGGCGGATGGGCAATGTATGGCGCAGTATAAGTGCTTTCAAATGGGATGGGCCGATTTTATTGCGGAAGTATTCCTTGCATATTTTTGCCGCATATGTATGATTGATCTGCCGGGCGTGTTTTTTCCCCGGTTTCACTTCAGGCTTCAACTGACTGGTAATCATGTGGCTGAAGTTGTACATGGTAAGCCTTGCAAAGATCTCCTGCATCATAAGGTCCATCTTTTTTGAATGGAAATGGAGCAGCGAAAGGGCATATTTTAATTCCCGGAAAGAAGTCTCTATCCCCCAGCGCAGCTTGTACAGCTCTTTGATTTCCGATAAGCCAAAGCGTCCTTCCGGCAGGTTCGTAAGGAGGTATACCGGTTCCCCCTCCTGCAGGTCGTTGCCGCATCTGACCACCCTCATGGGCTGGAAGTGGTAAGTGGGGGAGTCCTTGGAAACATAGGAAAAGCAGCGGTTGCCAGGCCGGTATCCCTCCCCCAGCATTCTGGCGCGGCTCTTGTTTCCCTTGAAGGAATTGGCATGGGCTATTTTGCAGGTGAATGGAAGGTCAAACTCCTTTTGCTCCGGGAAGTCTGCCTTTGCAAGGAACCCCCAGTTGCTGGAAGGCTTTTTGACCCGGATGACAAACGGGATGCCGCGGGCCTCGAGGTCGGCAACCATCTGGAAGGATTCATAGCCGCGGTCCCCGATGATGATGGAATGCCCCGGGTCGCTGAGCCGGTCCAGCATAGGCTTCAGCGCCGCCTGCTCCCCCGGCTTCTTCCCGGGATGGACGGCCGCGTCCACATACAGGCCGTCCATAAGGTCATAAAGGGCATTCATATGTACGCAGTTCCATCCCTTCTTTCCGGCGCCGTTAAAGAGATAAGAGGAAGCATCCTTTTCGTTCCTGGGGGTATAAATCGTGGACCCATCCACAGCCAGCAGGCGGTATCCCTTCCAGCGGGTCCCTTTATACTGGGCGGTAAAAGTACGGAAAAGCATATAGAGCGCATCGGGCTTTATCTTTAAGCGCTGCTGGTAGAAGGCAGAAGGGGAAGGGCAGTCCGGGCTGTCATGAAAATAATCGGTGAG
This sequence comes from Lachnospiraceae bacterium, assembly GCA_009774535.1. Taxonomy (GTDB): domain Bacteria; phylum Bacillota; class Clostridia; order Lachnospirales; family Lachnospiraceae; genus Eubacterium_J. Next base: position 499 of record VSNY01000351.1, on the reverse strand, counting down.
TTCGTTGCGGATGGTGCTGCCTTCCATCTGGAGAAGGAAGCGCAGCATGGTAGGGAAGTCGAGTTTTTTTCTGCGGGTAAAATCGGTTTTGCTGTTCCAGACGAATTGTTCTTTCTGGTCGGATATGTGCCTGATGGCCTTCCTAAGGCTGGCCTTAATATGTGTGATATGTTTCATGGAGTCCTCCTTGGTATGTTTTCATCAAGGGCTCCGCCACACATTTTTGATGATTTGTCAATACCTTTTTCAAAAAAAGCAAAATAATACCGAAGCAATCGCTGTGATCACTTCGGTATTACAAAGCCTAACTTAATGACATTAGCATGGAGGCGGTTTTAGGAAGCATAGGACAGGATGTCCGTTGCTTCCGGCCCGTTCGGTTGCGTATATATGATCCATTTCATTAGTGAAATCTGATTGGAAGCCTCAGCAAAAACACCGCCGCCCTGCCAGCCCCTTCCCTTTCCGTCCGGTCCTTTCTCCCGCAGCCCCCTTCCAC
>VSNY01000350.1 GCA_009774535.1 Lachnospiraceae bacterium | reverse complement strand
GGCTGTGTCAGCCCAAGCAGCATTTTCATGGTCGTTGTCTTTCCGGCTCCGTTCCTGCCAAGCAGACCGTAGATGCGTCCCTGCTTTACATGGATATTCAAATCCGCAACGCTTTTCTGTGTTCCGTATTGTTTGGTAAGATTTTTTGTTTCAATTACATATTTGATCATTGCAAAACCTCCTTTTCATATTTGCTATTCTATCACGCTAACCTTGCCAAAACCTTGCCGAAACCTTGCTTTTTTCATGTTTTTACAGCTAACAGAAATTTGACAAACTGAAAAATCCCCGTATTATTACAGGGATTTTGGAAGCAATATTGTAAATATAGTTCCCTTATCAGGAGTGCTGTCAGCGGCAATCGTTCCTTTATGGGCTGCCACAAGTTCTTTTACAATAGATAAGCCCAGCCCGTTTCCTTTTGCAGACCGTGACTGGTCGCATTGGTACATCCTCTCAAAAATATGCGGGAGATGATCGGGGGATATTCCTTTGCCATTATCTGCTAATGTAATCCAGGCTTGCCGGTCATTTTCTGAAATACGGAATATCACTTTATTTCCTTTGCTATGGATAAGCACGTTCTGCAGCAGATTGTTGAGGATACGGCTATAAGCATTTACATCTATACGCATAAGGTATTCCGTTTCCGGAATATCAAATTCATACTCAAAATTACCGCTTTCTAAAACGGAAATCCAATCAGCTATGATATTCCGGGATACTTCATTCAAATCCAAAGCCTCAAAGTGAAAAATCTGTTCTCCGGAATCCAGCTTCACCCACTCAAAGAGATTTTCCACAAAATGCTTTAAGTAATGGGCTTTCTCAAATGCGACATGGACGTATTCGTCTTTTTCTTCTCCTGCCACTATCTTACATTCGATTGCTTCCAAATAACCGACCAGAGAAGCAAGGGGAGTTTTGACATCATGGGAAATACTGGTCATTAACCGTTTGTACGCCTGTTCAGACTGTTTTTGTTTAATAAGCTGTGTCTGGCTGTTCATTGCAATCTCATTAATGCCATAGCAGATTTTTCTTGTCATATCATTTTTCTTAGTCAGCATACGGCGGTTTAAGTTCCCGGATTTTATATCTTCAAGCACTTCCTCGATAATAGACAACTGCCCCCGTACACGCCTGAGTTTTGTGAAAAGAAACAGGATTACCAACAAAGCAATGCAAAACATAATCAATAAAAATGGGTTAATACTCATGTCAAGCCTCCCTGTTGAAACGGTAGCCAACGCCACGGACAGTCAAAATGTAAAACGGATGCTCCGGGTCTGGTTCAATTTTTTTCCTCAATTTGCTGATAAATGACATGATATTACTGTCGTCAAAAGCATATTCTTCCGCCCAAACCTGCGTATAAATCTGCTTTTTTGTAAATACCTTGCCCTTATTTGATGCCAGAAAAGAAAGCAGGTCAAATTCTTTTCCCGTAAGCTCAATCTGTTCATTCCCTTGAAAGACAAGGCGGTTAAGTCTGTCGATTGTCATCCCCTGAAGCGTCATGCAGTCTGTTCCAGAACTGGAAACAGGATTAAGCAGGGTATAACGCCGGATTAAGGAATTTACCCGTGCCATAAGCTCATTAATGCTAAATGGCTTTGTCAGGTAATCATCCGCCCCCATCCGCAAGCCTGACACTTTATCTTCTTCATCGCTTTTTGCAGTCAGCATAAGGACAGGAATATTGCTTGTCTGTCTTATTTGCTGCAACACTTGAAAACCATCTAAATCGGGCATCATAATATCAAGAATAATAAGTGAACAGCTATCTTTATCTTCCTCCAATATCCGCAGTCCTTCTATGCCACCATTAGCAACAACCACACTAAGATTTTCCTGCTCAATACACTTTGTCATAAGCATACAAAGCTCTTTATCATCATCAATAATCAAAACCTTATTCATGTCTTTTCATCCTCTCTTCTCTTATGCGGGCATCCGCTGGTTTCTCTGCATCTTTTGGTATCATCCAAACCCTGCTAAACCTAATTGCTCCGGCTACCCTTTCCTCTAAACATAAGCGTTGTATTCTCCGTTCCGAAATCCCCCATTTTAAAGATGCTTCTTTTACCGATATATATTCCATTTCTATCCCTCCATCTTTTATCCAATATTAGACGTTTAAACGTCTAATATCAAGTAGAAACTCATT
>VSNY01000035.1 GCA_009774535.1 Lachnospiraceae bacterium | reverse complement strand
GCATAAACAGAGCGATTATAGCATGGAATAATAATTAAGCTTCACGGATTAAGGTAATTATATCATGAATTGTAAAAAAAGCAACTGCAGGGATACTTAATTTTGATATCCAGGTGCCGAAAGCAGTCACTGTTTAGATCATCCATGGAACTGTTACCGAAAGTAACATCTTTACGCGTCAGGCAAAATCGGCTATAATACAAACGAAACCGACAGCTCCAGGTCAGCCAAATGAACAGTCCGCTGATTAGCTGCATGACAAGATTGATCTATTCGGAAAGGAATCCTTTACCATGGAATTTGAAGAGATGAAAACAGTTGTCGCCCGCAATCCGTTTGCTGTTTTGATTGGTATGGAACTGCTGGAAGCGGCAGACGGATATGCCAGGGCGCGGATACGCCTTAAGCCCCAGCTGATGAATGTCTATGGAGGGATGCACGGAGGCTGTGCATTTGCATTGGCGGATACGCTGGCGGGGATTGCGGCAGCGACATATGGGGATCATGTGACGACGTTGGACGCTTCCATCAATTATATGCGTCCGGTGGCGGGGACGCAGTATTTGTATTGCGAAGCAGAAGTACAAAGAAGTGGGAATAAAATTTCGGTGGTCTGCACAAAATTGACGGATGATCATGCAAAACTGCTGATTCAGGGGAGTTTTACTTATTATCACTTGGATTTTGCAGAGTAATATTTGAAATAACGGGAAGACTAATCAGAAAATGTATGTGCATGAAAGATAAGGAGAATAGAATGAGAAAAAGCAGGAATCAAATCATCGTTTTCTGTCTGATGCTGCTGTTTCTGGCTGCAGGCGCAGGCTGCGGCATTGGACAGAAGCAGGAAGACAAAGGCTCCGCATATGCGACAGCGCTGGAGGCGCTGGAAGCAGTGGCGGGAGCTTACACACAGGAGGATCAGTTTGCTATGTATGGCGGAGATCAGGAACATGCCGTGATGGATGCGCCAGGCAGTTTTGATATCAGTAAAACGGAAGAACTGGAAGCAACGCTCGGCCTTCCGGCAGATCTTGCGGATCAGCTGGAAGACGCTGCTTCTATGGTGCATATGATGAATGGCAATGTATTTACCGGGGCTGCCTACCGCCTGAAAGACAATGCGGATAAAAATGCCTTTGCGCAGGCCGTACAATCTGCGCTGCTTAAGAAGCAGTGGCTGTGCGGACAGCCGGATATACTGGCGGTACTGGAAGCGGATGGAACTTATGTGATTACCGCTTACGGAGAGGCCGGAGTGATGGAAACGTTTCGGTCTTATGCGCAGTCTGTTTTTCAGGATGTCAAAGTCCTGACGGAAGCGCCGATCGTGTAATGGTATTTTCCAGTATTGTATTTCTGTATTATTTTCTGCCAGTGACGCTTGCGCTTTATTTTTTCTGCCCGAACCGCCTGAAAAACAGCATTCTGCTTTTGTGCAGTCTGGTGTTTTATGCCTGGGGAGAACCGCGCAATATTTTTGTGATGTGCGTTTCGGTCTGCTTTGGTTATGGATTTGGACGATTGGTGGAAACGTACAGGGGTAACACAACGGGGAGGATTTTTTGTGCAATATCCGTAGGTATTAGTCTTTCGTTTTTGCTTTATTTTAAGTACGCAGATTTTTTGCTTGAAAATCTGCATGCCGTCACCGGGATTCCCGTGACGCTGCTGCACACAGCGCTGCCGGTTGGCATTAGTTTTTATACGTTTCAAATGGTCAGTTATACAGTAGACGTATCCAGAGGTGAGACCGCCCAGAGAAATCTAGTGCATCTGGCGTTGTATATTACTATGTTTCCACAGCTGATTGCAGGGCCGATTGTCCGCTACAGCGATATTGCGCGCCAGCTGACCGCAAGGCAGCATTCTTTTCAGATGGCGGCAGATGGAATCCGCCGCCTGATACTTGGTCTGGCAAAAAAGATCCTGCTTGCCGACCAGCTGGGAGAGTTATGCGAGGTGTTCCGGGATTCACAGGAAAAGTCAGTATTCTTTTACTGGATCTATGCGGTCAGCTGCACCCTATCTATTTATTATGATTTTTCAGGCTACAGCGATATGGCGGTAGGGCTTGGCCGGATCTTTGGGTTTCGCCTGCCACAGAATTTTGACCATCCGTTTCTGTCCGGCAGTATGACAGAGTTCTGGCGGCGCTGGCATATATCACTAGGCACCTGGTTCCGGGACTATGTCTATATTCCGCTTGGCGGAAACCGCTTGGGGCAGCGCCGCCAGATCTGCAATATTTTTATTGTATGGATACTGACGGGCCTCTGGCATGGAGCAGAGTGGAATTTTGTTATATGGGGACTGTATTTTGCAGTCCTGTTGTCCGTGGAAAAAACAGGATGGATGAAACATCTGCTGGAAAAGTACAGGATCTTTGCAAGAGCATATTTTCTGCTTTTGATCCTGATCAGTTTTGTGGTCTTTCATGCGCAGGACGCAGGCCAGGCAGTTTCAGATCTAAGAGGGATGTTTGGAGCGGGCGGGATTGCATGGATTTCGGATGAAGCGGTATATTATATAAAAAGCTACGCAGTTGTGTTGCTGCTCGCGGCGGCAGGGGCTGTACTTCCATGGAATATTTGGAGGAATCATCAGGAAGCGAAGATAATGTGCCAAAGACGGACAGAAATAGTGCCATGGGGTATGAAGTGTGCAGTAGGAAGCGCGGAACGATGGATATTTACTGTAAAGAACATATACCGGAGTATAGAACCCGTGGCGCTGCTTGGTTTGCTGGTGGTGATTACGGCGTATCTTGTGAACGGGTCGTTTCAGGCATTTTTATATTTCAGATTTTAATTATGTCTTAACTCAAAAATGATTTCTTGCGCAAAGTGGTGATAGAAGTTATATTGTGGTGCATAGATGGCAACCCGGACGTGACCGCGCCAGCGGAACGGGAGGGCAGCCCGGCGGCATAGGATTGAGCGGACTGGGGCGGCTCTCCCAGACCAGTCCCAGCCAATTGCCCGCAGAGTCGTCCGCGCAGCCACCCCATAAATACTACATCAAAAATAAGTTTCTCCTGGCTGAACCGTCATCTACCAGCCAGCCCCCCAAAAATATAAATTCAGGAAAGGTATCAATAGCTCCATGCATACAGTAAAAAATTCTCAGCCACAACAGCCCCCTTCACAAAAATCAGCCACCCACAACAGCCATATACTATGTATCTCAGCCGCCCTCTTTTTATCCGCAGGCTTTTTCCTAAATATTTTAATGCCCAAAAAGGAATACTCCGCCAGCGAACGCCGCCCTCTCGCAAAATGTCCTCCATTTTCCACAGAAACAATCCAAAGCGGCCGTTTTGCAACAGAGTTTGAAGACTTTGCCACAGATACATTCCCATTCCGGGAGCAGCTGCGCAGGCTGCAGGTATGGACATCCGTGTCTTTATGCAGGCGCAGGGACCAAAATGGGCTGTATCTGGCGGAGGGCCATTTGGTGGATCTGGAATATCCATTGCAGGAACATTCGCTGGAACAAGCGGTTCAGCGGTTTGAAGAAATTTATCAAAAATATCATACAGAAGGTACACGCGCCTGGCTGTCTGTGATACCGGATAAAAACTGTTTTCTTGCAAAGCAAAGCGGGCATTTGTCTATGGATTATGCGGAATTTGAAAAAATGATGGAACAAAAGGCAGCGTTTGCGGAATATATTCAGATCTCAGATCTTTTGGAAAAAGATGACTATTATAAGACAGACCCGCATTGGCGGCAGGAAAGAATTGTGGATGTTGCAAAACGCCTGGCACAAAGGATGGGTGTGAAGATACGTCAGACTTATACGGTGCATACACTGGATCGGGATTTTTATGGCGCATATTATGGACAGGCGGCGCGGGAAACTTCCGCGGATACGATACAATATCTGACCGCGGATGTGATGGATCAGTATTTTGTCTATGACTGGCAAAACGGCACGGAAATACCGATCTATTATCTGGACAAGGCGGCGGGAAGAGATCCGTATGAGCTTTTTTTGTCCGGGCCGCTGTCGCTGATTACAATGGAAAACCCGGATGCGGACACTGACAAACAGCTGGTAATTTTCCGGGATTCGTTCGCATCTTCTCTTGCACCGCTGCTGCTTGGCGGATATGACAGAGTGATTTTGGCGGATATTCGGTATATTCGTCCGCAGGCGCTTGGAGATCTCATTGATTTTGCGGGATGTGATTTTTTGTTTTTATATAGTACGCTGGTGCTTAATCATAGTGAAACATTGCTTCGGTAACGCTTTTCGGCTGCAATTTCTAAATTTTTAATGAAGAAACCATAAATTTTTAAAAAAGCATTGAGATTAGGCAAAAATCATTTTATAATAGAATCAGGCAGGAAGTGCCACAGTAAGATTACGGCGGATAGGAGAAGCCGCAGAACAGGAGGGAATTTACGTGAATTTAAATTTAAAGCCAGAAAGTGAATGCAAATTTGACGCAGCATCGCTCGGGGAGGTGATGCTCCGCTTAGACCCGGGAGAGGGAAGGATTCGTACCGCACGATCTTTTCGTGCCTGGGAAGGCGGCGGAGAATATAATGTAGTCCGCGGACTGCGCAAATGTTTCGGACTGCATACAGCAGTAATTACCGCTTTTGCAGATAATGAAGTAGGTATGCTGATGGAAGATTTTATCAATCAGGGCGGTGTGGACACTTCTTTGATCAAATGGATGAAGACAGACGGCATCGGTCGGATTTGCCGCAACGGTATTAACTTTACCGAGCGCGGGTTTGGCATTCGCGGTGCGGTTGGATGTTCGGACCGTGCCAATACGGCAATTGCAAAGGCTTCCCCGCAGGATTTTGATTTTGAACATATTTTTGGAGAGCTTGGTGTGCGCTGGCTGCATACCGGCGGGATTTACGCTGCTTTATCCGAGCAGTCCTGTGAGACCGTGCTGGAAGCGATTAAGACTGCAAAGAAATATGGCACGATCGTATCGTATGACCTGAACTATCGTCCATCCATGTGGAGCGCGATCGGCGGGCTGGAAAAAGCACAGGAAGTTAATAAGGAAATTGCAAAATATGTCGATGTGATGATCGGCAATGAAGAAGATTTTACGGCATGTCTTGGATTTGAAATTGAAGGCAATGATGAGAATTTAAAGACGCTGAATCTGGACGGCTACAAAAAGATGATTAACGAAGCGGCGAAGACTTATCCGAATTTTAAGGCGGTTGCTACGACGCTTCGTCAGGTGCAGACGGCTACGGTGAACGATTGGAGCGCAATCTGCTGGGCAGATGGTGAGATTTATAAAGCGAAAGATTATAATAGTCTCGAAATTATGGATCGTGTCGGCGGCGGTGATTCTTTTGCGTCGGGGTTAATCTATGGCCTGATTACGACGCAGGACGCAGAGCAGGCAGTGAATTACGGTGCGGCTCATGGCGCACTGGCAATGACTACGCCTGGCGATACGACGATGGTCAGCAAAAAAGAAGTAGAAGCAGTGATGGGCGGCGCCGGAGCCAGAGTGCAGAGATAACGGCAGCAGTAAATGCAGATCAACAGGAGGAAATTTAAAATGAGTGTAATGGACAGCATGAAACAGTCAATCGTTGTTCCGGTTGTTGTAATTGAAGACGCAAAGGATGCGGTACCGACAGCGAAAGCGCTGCTGGCAGGCGGCATTAACGTAATGGAGATCACGCTGCGTACAGCGGCAGCGCTGGACAGCATTCGCAATGTGGCGAAGGAATGTCCGGATATGGTTGTCGGCGTAGGTACTGTATTGAATATTGACCAGGCCAAAGAGTCTGTGGAAGCAGGCGCCAAATTTATCGTATCTCCGGGTTTTGATGAAGAGACGGTAAAATGGTGTGTCGAAAACGACATCAATGTAACGCCGGGCTGCGTAACGCCGACGGAGATTATGGCGGCGCGCAAGCTGGGCCTTCGGGTGGTAAAATTCTTCCCTGCGAACGTATATGGCGGACTGAAAGCAATCACGAATCTGGCAGCGCCGTTTACGGACATGCAGTTTATTCCAACTGGCGGCGTAAATACAGAAAATATTGCTGAATTTGTAGCGACTCCGGCAATTTTTGCGGTTGGAGGAAGCTGGGTATGCAAAAAAAGCGATATTACTGAAGGGAATTTTGAAAAAATTACACAGCTTTGCCAGGAGGCAAGGAAACAGGCAGGTGTACAGTAGGTTGTTCTGTCCTGCTGAATATTGTGATGAAATAATGTATGGTTTTTATGGATTCGCTTGAGGGACAGTCACGAAAGCTTTTTAAGGTCTTTCGTGGCTGTTTTTTATTTTTCCAAAGATGCTTAAAATAAAAAGAATCCCTATCCAGGCAGCGGACTGGCTGTTTTCCGCTGCCAAAGGGATTTAAAATATTTAGGAGTTTATAGAAAACGCGTCAAACTTCTATGGTCTTTATGCCTGTATTTCCAGGTCAAAGCCAAAATATCTGACAGCGTTGTTATAGCAGATATCTTTTACAATTTCGTTCAATGTCTCATAGTCAGCCGGATATTCTCCATTTTCTACCCAGGTGCCGAGCAGGTTACATAAAATCCTGCGGAAATAGTCATGCCTTGTATAAGACAAAAAGCTTCTGGAGTCTGTCAGCATACCGACAAAGCCGGATAAATTGCCGAGGTTTGCAAGCGAGATCATCTGATCCTGCATGCCTGTTTTATGATCATTGAACCACCATGCGGAACCCTGCTGGATTTTGGCGACAGCTGTGGAATCCTGGAAACATCCGAGGATTGTGCCGATGGCCTGATTGTCGTTCGGGTTCAGGCTGTAAATAATTGTTTTTGGAAGCTCGTCTGTTTGAATCAGCGCGTTTAGGTAATCAGCGATTTCCGATGACGGCGCATAATTGTTGATGCAGTCATAACCGGTGTCCGGGCCTAATTTGTTGAATTGGAGTGTATTGTTGTCGCGCTTGCAGCCGTAGTGCAGCTGCATCACCCAGCCGCGTTTTGCATATTCTTTTCCGACAAATACCATAAAAGCGGTTTTGTATTGCAGTTCTTCCTCACGGGTAATGCTGTTTCCGGCAAGCCGTTTTGCAAAGATGGCTTCCACTTCATCGTCGCTGGCAGGCGCATACATCACATATTCTAATCCGTGGTCGGATACGGAACAGCCTTTGGATGCAAAGAAATCCATACGAGCGGACAGAGCCTGTTTTAAATCTGCAAATGTGCGGATAGCAACGCCGGATACTTCAGATAAGGTGGACAGATATTCACCAAAGGTTGGTTTTTCCAGGTTCATCGCTTTGTCCGGGCGCCATGCCGGAAGCACCTGCACATCAAAAGAAGCGTCTTCAGCTATTTTTTGATGCCATTCCAGCGAATCTACAGGGTCGTCGGTTGTGCAGATCAAGGTAACGTTCGACTGTTTAATCAGGCTGCGGACAGACATGGAAGGGTCTGCCAGCTTTTTGTTGCACAGTTCCCATACTTCTTCTGCGGTCTTTTTATTCAGGACGCCGTGATAATCAAAATATTTCTGCAGTTCCAGATGTGACCAGTGGAACAATGGATTGCCAATCGCTTTGCCAACGCATTCCGCCCATTTGATAAATTTTTCCTTGTCCGGAGCGTCGCCGGTAATATACCGCTCGTCTACGCCGCAGGAACGCATAAAGCGCCACTTGTAATGATCGCCGCCAAGCCATACCTGTGTAATATTCTCAAACTGGCGGTCTTCGTAAATTTCCTGCGGATTGATATGGCAGTGATAGTCTAAAATAGGTGTGTCTGCTGCATTGTCCACATACAGTTTCTGTGCGGTCTCGTTGGAGAGCAGAAAATCTTTGTCCATAAATTGTTTCATAAAATTTGTCCTCTTTCTTTATTATACCCGTTTTCGGATAGATTCACAAGTTCTGAAATTAAAAATTTGTCGTGCTGCGTTTCATTAGTTTTCCTGAAAAAATTGCTTTTTTCGGCATCTCTTCTCCGTTGATGACATGCAAAAGCGTCTGCACCAGCTGATGGGAAAGCGTCTCCAGACGATTGTCCACGGAAGTCAGCTCCGGTGTGCAGCAGTCTGTTAAAATGGAATTGTTGCAGCCGATGACAGACAAATCCTGAGGGACGTTAAGCCCTCTGCGTCGGGCATATTTGACCGCTCCAATGGCAAGCGCGTCTTCAGATGCGATGACGCCGTCAAAGATAACGCCGCTGTCTGCAATCTGTTCAATAAAATCGGCAACAGCGTTCAGTGGATCCGTTTTTCCGTTATAAAAGCGTACATATGTTTTTATGTCCGTAATACCAGCCTTTTTGAAAGCGTCTTCGATGCCTCTGCGCTTGCGTGTGCCGCTGTAGGAGTTGGAATTATACAAATATAAAATCCTGCGGATGCCTGCGTCCAGCATAGCAGTCGCCGCTTCATACATGGCGGCGTGGTCGTCGCAGAGCGTGCTGTATACATTTGGATGGTCGTAGGCTGCGTTTAAAAGCATGATCGGAACCTGTTCGGCAGCTTCGGCAATATAGGTATTTTCCACTTCGGTAGGAGCGATAAAGTTTGAGCCTACCAGAATAATGCTGTCTACTTTTTTGGAAAGGATCAGGTTCAGATAATTTTTTCTGGCGTCCGGGTTATAGCCGGTGCAGCAAAGCAGCGCTTCGTATCCGTTTGCCTGCAGATCCTGTTCCAGCAGATAGACGGCTTTTGCCAGATACAGATCAGAACAGTCTGCGCAAAGGATGCCGACTGTTCTGATCGAATTCAGTCCCATGCCACGGGCATAAGCATTTGGTGTATAGTCATATTGCTTGATAATATCCATGACTTTTTGCTGCGTGGACGCTTTCACATTTCCGCTTCCGTTAATTACCCGGGAAACAGTCGCGATCGATACGCCCGCTTTTTGTGAAATATCATAAATGGTTATTGCCATGATCATCACCTTCTGACTGGCTGCAACGCTGATGTGTAAGCAGTTACAACGAAATTGCATTTATTATACATGAAAGTAACAAAAAAAGCAAGCAAAAATTTGGATAATTTGGCAAAAAGCTGAATCTTTTTAGATGTTTCTAATGAAAATGTAAAAAATATAAAAATTTTAAAAAGATTCTATTGACTTTGTATGGAAAATATGCAAAAATATGAAATGTAATTGCTTACATTCTATATCGGGGGATGGGAGCAGAGTATGAAAAATTATATCTGACAGATAAGGGAAGCTGCAGTTTTATCGCCGCGACGCAGATCAAACTCGTTTTCGTGTGCTGTACCGCAAGTTTGTGGGATCAGGGGTACACGGATGTGTTTGGATTCGTCCGGCATAAGTCGGCAGCTTTTCTATTTGCGGATTTCTGCCAGTGAATGCCGCGCATATTTTTCAGAGTAAATTACTGTGAAATGGATTTCATCATTTTATACAAAAAAAACGGAAAAGATTGGGAAAAATGCCAATTCACAAATGAGTTAAGATAGGATATTATTTTATAGAAGTGAAATCGATAACAGATGAATAAAAAACGACTACTTGGTGCAAGACTATATCAGGAAGATTCCTGATGATATATATTAAGAAATATATATTAAGAAACTATAAAAATAAAAAAGGAAGGAGAGGTTTTTATGCAGCAGGTATTTGTTAAATTTAATAGTGCAGAGCAGGTAAGGAGTTTTGTGAACGTAATTAGTACAATCGAGGAGAATTTTGACATGGGATCAGGCAGACGGTTGGTGGATGCGAAATCCTTGCTGGGAGTATTTGCGCTGGACCTGACACAGCCGCAGAAATTAAGGTGTAATTCGGATGACGCATCGGTAATGGAGAAGATTACCCCTTATTTATATACGGAATGTCTGGCGCAAAATGAGATTGTTTTGTAGAAAACTTGATAAAGCTGCTGTTTAAAAGGATGCTGTGTTTGACGGTCTGTGTATGCGGGGCGTAAGGCAGCATCCTTTTTAGTTGAAAAGGAAACAGGAACCGGGCCGGCTTCTGTTTGCAGTCCCGGTTCAAACTTACTGTTCTTTTGCTTTCGCAGCCTTTCGTTTCATAATTGCGTATACCGGATTTTTCAGTATGGTCTGGCTTTTTTCCAGCCGCTCCACCCGGCTGCGCAGTTCCTGGTTCTGCTGTATCAGCCGCATACAGCAGGCCCCGACAAACCTGATCAGATCGTCCTGCATATAAGGATTTTCTTTTTCCCATTTCGGAATATCTTTCCAGCTAAGATCAAATAATTCTCCGCCGTCAAAAAACTCATCCGACACTTGCTGGTTTTCCTCCCGGTACCTGTCCATAAACGCTTCTGCTTCCTCTTTGGAAAACATCTTGTTCGGGTAAATCTCTCCTGACAAATCGGCAAAAGATAAAAGCGCCTGCCTGAAAAAGCTATGGAAAGAAGCGGTCATCTCCGGCATGCCGTTCAGCACGCGCTGGATTTCATGCGTATTGCCTGCCAGCCTGGTATTGCGCATCGGCTGCTCGATCTTGAATTCGTCCGTCAATTCCAGACCGACCGTCTGCAGAAAATCCGCATAAATGGTACCGCCTGTAAGATGCTTTGGCTCGAACCGTCTGACCGTCAGATTCTTTTCGCCAAAAAACGCACTGAGTTTTTTTAAATGTGTTGCGTAATTCATTTTATTGATATGAACCAGATCATTTACATAATCTTTCCATGCGGTGCCTGCGCTGTTGCCAACCCCGCTTTTTACCATTTGGTTCCATCCGGAAATCAAATACGTATCCTGCCGCCGTAAATATACAATGATCCGGATCTTAAATCCAGCTTCTTTTGCTTCTGCTTTTAATGCGCGCCACATCGTAATCCGCTGCTCATAAGACGCAGACCAGATGCCTTCATCGGACACGATAATGTGGTCATAGGTCTGGAACAGTTCGCGGATCTTATCCATGCCTTCCCGAAAAATGCCTCCCTGGCGGTCGGATGCTTCTTCCAGCAGAAAACGCGCGTTGCGTCTTTCAGAAACGTCCGGATAACGATAAGGAAACAGCGGGTAGCAGTACCCCTTCTGATTCAGTGTTTCCTGGTTATCGATACAAAAACTTTGAATCGCTGTCGTACCCGTTTTTGTCGTACCAATGTGTACATAAAGTGTTTTTTTCATCCCAAAATACCTTCCTTCTTTCCCTTTTGCAGCTATCGATTTTTTATCTTTTGCTCCAGAGTTTCTTTAACGCATCCGCCAGTTCCAATACGCATGCTTTCAGATCTCTGCCAGTCGTATCGATTGTAATTTCTGGTGAAAGCGGCTGTTCATAAGCGCTTGTAATTCCTGTAAATTCCGCGATTTCTCCCTTTCTCGCAGCCTGGTACAGCCCCTTGACGTCGCGCCGCTCACATTCCTGCAATGGCGTGCTTACATACACCTCGATAAAACTGTCTCCCAGAATATTACGCGCTGCCTGCCGGTCCGCGCGATAGGGCGAAATAAATGAAGTCAGTACAATCAGCCCCGCGTCGTTTAAAAGCTTGGCGACTTCCGCGATTCTGCGGATATTTTCTACCCGGTCTTCCTGAGAAAATCCAAGATCACGGTTCAGTCCGAAGCGTATATTGTCCCCGTCCAGCAGCATGGTATGCATACCTTGTTCGGCAAACAGCTGTTCCAGCGCGTTTGCAAGCGTAGATTTGCCTGAGCCGGACAGTCCCGTCAGCCATATAGTTACCGCGTTCTGTCCTAATAACGCTTCCCGCCGTTCACGGGTAACAGCCATCGGATGCCAGGTAATTTTTCGTTCCGCTTCCTGGGCTGCTTTTGTAACGTTGTCCATTTTTATATTCTCCTTTTTATATTTATCTATTTCGTTTGATTTGCGTCCGCATCCGCTCCTGTGCGGGGCAGCAGCAGGGTAAACGTGCTGCCTTCTCCCTGTTTGCTTTCTGCCAGCACGGTACCGCCGTGTTTTTGCGCGATTTTCATTGTCAGCGGAAGGCCCAGTCCGAAACCGATCGAATTTCTGGACTTGTCCGCCTTATAAAATCGTTTGAAAATATGCGCAAGATCTTCTTCTCTGATTCCTGCTCCATAATCCTTTACCAGCACAAACGCCATCTCTTCCCGTGTGCCGGTCTCCACCTCAATCGGACTGGAGGCGCCGCTGTATCGAATAGCGTTTGTGATCAGATTTTGTATCGCAATCATGACGAGACTGATATCGCCAACCGCATGTGCCGGCGCCAGCCGCAGCCGCAGCTTAAGGCTGTCTTCGTATTTCTGCTGCAGGTCTTCACAGACAGAGTCCACCAGCTCCGGCAGGTCTACATCTTCTTTTTCAATTTGCCTGCGGTCATAATCCAGTCGGGACAGTTCCAGCAGACGGGAAATAATCTCGCTGATCTTACAGGACTGGCGTTCGATAACTTCAAACGCTTCCTGGTATTCTTCCTGGCTGACCTGCTTTCCATGGGCGTATTGGCACTGCGCGGTCATAACCGCGACTGGCGTGCGCAATTCATGCGCTACATCTGAGGTAAACTGTTCCTGCTGGTGAAAGGTCTCTTCCAGGCGGTCAAGCATCCGGTTATTTGCCTGTGTCAGCACTTCCAGCTCATAAAACCTGCCTTTATATTCCATCCGGCTTGACATATTCCGGTTTTGTCCGATCATTTCCGCAGACTTGCACATTTCTTTTAAAGAACCGGAAATATGTCCGGATAAGAGCATCCCGCAGAAAATCGCGATACAAAATACGACCAGAATACTGAGATAAGCCAGAACTTCCAGCATCTGATACCTGCTGTACGCGTCTGATTTGCGCACAATGGCGCGCATACAGATAGAATGATTTCCTTTATAACGTTTGCGTATATCCCGGATATAAAATTCGTCCCCGTCATTTGTTACCTGATGCATTTTTTTGATGCTGACTGGAAGATCCTGCGGGCATCCTTTGGGATAGGATCCATATACCAATTGTCCGTCTGTATCCAGTACAAGAAAATGAATATCTCCTTCTGTCAGCACAAAATCTTCTTTATAACTGATCTCTCCGGCTTGATTTACCTGGATTTCTTTCCAATTTTTATAAGCTACCCTTTCCAGGCTC
The DNA here is from genome assembly GCA_009774535.1 of Lachnospiraceae bacterium. Lineage (GTDB taxonomy): Bacteria > Bacillota > Clostridia > Lachnospirales > Lachnospiraceae > Eubacterium_J. Next base: position 16,900 of record VSNY01000035.1, on the reverse strand, counting down.
TGGCGAATATCATAATCCACAGCAGCGTTTGCCAGGATATGCACAAAAACCAGCATCGCCACAGCCATCACTGCCAATGCCGCGATCAGCAGTCGCAGGATATGCCGGCCGATCGTTACTTGTTTTACTCTTCCGCCCTTAATACATATCCCACCCCTCGGATTGTCCGGATCAGCTTTACTTCGCATGGATCGTCAATTTTTTTACGCAAATAACGGATATAGACATCAATTACATTGGAATAGCTGTCATGTTCCATATCCCAGATATTCGCTTCGATCTGTTCCCTGGAAACAACAATATTCTGGTTGCGGATCAGATACAGCAGCACGGAAAATTCCTTCGGGGAAAGATTAATCCCTGTGTTCCCGCGCCGTACGGTATGCTCGTTGCAGTCCACGACCAGATCGCCGCAGCGGTAAATATTTTCACGTACGCCTGCTTTTTTGCGTGTCATCACGCGTACTCTGGCAGATAATTCCTGAAACGCAAAAGGCTTGATCATATAGTCGTCCGCTCCGATATCCAGCCCTTCCACAATATCGTCAATATGGCCGCGTGCTGATAAAAACAGCACTGGCGTGATCACCCCGCGGCTGCGGGCTTTTTTCAGCACTTCAAATCCGTTCATACCCGGCAGCATCACATCGAGCACTACGCCGTCATATTCTTCCATGACCAGATAGTCGTATGCGCTCTCTCCATCATAACACGTATCCACCAGATAACCTTCCGATTCCAGTTCTTTTTTTATAATATGGTTCAGATCCTTTTCATCTTCCACTACCAGTATCTTCATATCGCCATTCCTTTATTCTTCTGCGTCCCTGTTTTCATCTGCATCCGTTACTTAATACAAGCGCGCTGCCGTCCATATGCCGATTCTTTTGCACCGGCTTTGCTTTGGCCTGTCACTGATCCGTTTCCAACAGTAATCTGCGGCACTGTGAAAAAAATGCCGGTGCAATCCTGCGAAGTTCCGCCGCCGTCAGATAAATAACAACTGTAGTCACGAAAGACGCAAGCACGTATTTCGGATACAGCTGCGCGTACGTCTGTCCGGGATACATCCTGACAAGCGCATGGCTCCAATAATTATGCGACAGATATACCGGGAAACTGACTTTTCCGAGAAAGTATACCAGCGGTTTATTAAAAAATGATGAAAGCAGGCTGTTTCCGCTAAATGTTACGACCACCCCGGCCGCAAACAGCAGCAGCATGACAAAATCCATCTGAGATCCTTTATGGCTGTAAGACCAGGCAATTACGCCCAAATAACAAAACAGCTCCAAAAACGTAAACAGCCATTTTGCCAGCCTGGAATACCGCACTTCTTTCATCTTCTGGCAGATGCCCCATAGAATAACACCCATGCATAACTCACCGACCGCGCGCAGCCAGCCTTTGTAGCAGAACCCGAGCCAGTCCGTCGGTCCGCGCAGGTCGCCCACATTTTTCGACAGCCAGCCAAGCGTAGCAATTGCCAGAACCGGCGCCCATACATTTACGAAAATATCCCTGTTTTTGAGAAACAACGGCACTAACACAAGCATTGCCAGCAGCATCGCGGAAATATACCATGCAGCCGGATTGGCCTTAAACCCTTCCAGCCCGGACTCCCGCAAAAAGAACATGTCCCACACGCCGCTCATCAGGTCTTTGATCAGCGAAGTTACCGTGACATTTTTCTTTGCGATATGCTGCACCACATATCCAATGCTCCATGCAATAAAAATCTCCGGGCAAAGTCCTTTTATTTTATGCAGCATAAAATTACGGCTGTCCCGGCCGATTAAAATTTCCTCTTCCTTATAACGTGAAATAGAAGCGGCCATCAGATATCCGGATACCAAAAAGAAAAACTCTACCGCAATAGCAGCGCCTACAAAGGGAGTCGTTTTGATTTTTGTCAAATTGGAAGAATGAAACTGAACGACCATAATGGAAAAGACAAATTTCCAAAAATCAATCGCCCCGTTGCGGGATTTTTGTTTTGATTGTGTCATATGGTAATCTCCTTTATTTCTGCAAATGGTTTTTCTTGGGCATTATAGCAGAAATATCCGGATCGTGCAACGTTGGGATCCTGCATTGTCATATAAAAAATGTTTTACAACCCGGAAATTATTTGTTATAATAGTTAACAGGAAAACAGATGAATCCAGCTCCTGCCGCACAGCGGAAAGGGCTGGATTTCACAGGTTAAAAAGACAGACGCCCGGCATTGCGCAGGCTGGATGCAGTATAAAAGGAGGGCTTGCATGAATTTCAGTAAAAGGTCAATACGAAAAAAACGCAGGGAAATTACTGCTAAAAAAGGGAAGATTACCAAAAAGCTGACGACGATGCTGTATGAACTGGCGCTGCTTTCTGTATTTGCGCTGATCATAACGGTCGGCTGTGCAGGATATGGAGCATATCAGGGGATTCTTGCCGCTTCACCGAGCATTAAGGATATCGACGCGACGCCGACCGGATATTTGTCCACGATTTTGGATTCGGAAGGAAATACGACGGCGACGCTTGTAGCATCCGGCTCGAACCGAGTCTATGTAACGATCGATGAAATACCCAAAAATCTGCAGAATGCGTTTATCGCGATCGAGGATGCAAGGTTTCGGGAACATAATGGCATTGACGTCAAAGGCATTATCCGTGCAGGGGTTAACGGCATTGCCGCAGGGTTTCGTTTCCGGGAAGGGGCAAGTACGATTACGCAGCAGCTGTTGAAAAACAATGTATTTACAAGCTGGACGGCTGAAAAATCGCAGGCGGACCGTTTTAAGCGCAAGATTCAGGAACAGTATTTGGCGCTGCAGCTGGAAAAAGAAGAGTCCAAAGACTGGATTTTGGAAAATTATCTGAATACGGTAAACCTGGGGCAGAATACGCTCGGCGTGCAGTCTGCGTCCAAGCGTTATTTCGGGAAAGACGTTTCGGAATTATCGCTGTCGGAATGCGCGGTAATCGCAGGTATTACAAAAAATCCAAGCGGATATAATCCGATCACCCACCCGGAAGCAAATGAAAAGCGGCGCAAAAAAGTACTGGACGATATGAAAGACCAGGGGCTGATTACGAACAAGCAGTATAAAAAAGCGCTGAAAGATCCGGTTTACAGCCGGATTCAGAAAGTCAACGCCAGACAGCTGGACAAGTCCAGTGTGCATTCGTATTTTGACGATGCTCTGACGGAGCAGGTGATTGAGGATCTGATGGAAGTGCTTGGCTGTTCGCAGACGGAAGCATATAAAAGACTTTATAATACAGGGCTTACCATTTATTCCACACAAGACCCGAAGATCCAGGCAATTTGTGACGAGGAAGTCAATAATCCGGCAAATTATCCGACGGCGCCAAAGACGTCTTTTTCCATGACGCTGACGGTTCAAAAAGCCGATGGTGAATTTAAATATTACGATGAGCAGACAATGCTCGCTTATTATCAATCTTCCAATAAAGATTATACGATTAACTTCGCATCGCAGGAGGAAGCAAACGCGGCAGTGGAAAAGTATAAGTCTGATATTATGGAAGAGGGGGATACTGTGCCGGAAAACGGGCAGACGATTACGTATACCCTGCAGCCGCAGGCAGCGCTGACAGTGATTGATCCAAAGACAGGAGAAGTGAAGGCGATGGTAGGCGGACGGGGTGAAAAGACCGCCAATCGTACGCTGAACCGGGCGACGGATTCGGTGCGCCAGCCTGGTTCTACGTTTAAAGTACTGGCTGCTTTCGCGCCTGCGCTGGATACGAAGCAGATGACGCTCGCTTCTGTGGAGGACGACGCGCCGTATACGTATACAAACGGCACGCCATTGAAAAATTATGACAACAGGTACCGGGGATTTACGACCATTCGGGAAGCAATCACTTATTCGATCAATGTAGTTACGGTAAAAACACTGACGGATATCGGGATTGATACCGGGTTTGAGTATCTGACGGATCGTTTTGGATTTACGACGCTTACGGATCAGGACCGCAACGAAGCGCTGGCGCTTGGAGGCATTACGTATGGAGTGACGAATCTGGAACTGACAGCGGCTTATGCGGCGATTGCGAACGGCGGGACTTATATCAAGCCGCGGATGTATACCAAGATTATCGATCATGACGGAAATGTGCTGATTGATAACGAGCCGCAGAAAAAGGAAGCCGTGAAGGAGACAACGGCGTGGCTGTTAACAAATGCGATGCAGGACGTGATGACGATCGGCACCGGAAAGGCAGCGAACGTGGAAGGGCTGACGCTTGCCGGAAAATCCGGGACGACGACCAAAAACAAGGACGCTCTGTTTGCGGGATTTTCTCCTTATTACAGCCTGGTAGTCTGGGGAGGATTTGATGATAATACAAAACAGGACGGCGGGACAACCTCTTATCCGAAAATGATCTGGCGTTCGGTGATGAGCCGTATCCATGAAGGCCGCAAAAACAAAGAATTTAAAATGCCGTCGGGCATTGTTACAGCGGAAGTCTGTAAAAAATCAGGTATGCCGGTACAGGAAGGAATCTGCACCCGTGACCCGCGCGGAAATATGGAAATTACGGAATATTTTGCAAAAAAAACAGTACCGGAAGATCTGTGCGTACATCACGCTTCAGTCCGTGTCTGCGCAACATCTGGTATGATGGCAGGGCCATACTGTCCAGGCAGAGGATATGCGTCGTCCGTGCGGATCATCGGTGGTGAGCCGGGATCGGAAGACGGGCCGTATCTGTATACAGGAAATCTAAAACCATGTACCATGCATACAAGTCCGATAATCACGCAGCCGCTGGAGAACGATCCTGTGCAGGGAGACGATACGGTCACAGACCCTGAGGGAACTCCTCCAGGACAGGAACCGGATGCAGGCCAGCAGCCGGGACAGGAACCAGGTCAGGAACCAAGTCCCGATCAGGAACCGGATGCGGGCCAGCAGCCGGACCAGGGAGAAGATCCGGGAACGGAACCGCCGGCAGACACAGGTCCTGTCATAGATTTTCCGCCGGAAACAGAAGAAGACGGGCCAGTGGAGAATGAGGTTATTTTGGACTTTTAAGAGGAAGCGAATATGGAAGCAGAATGTTACAAAGTCGTCTATCAGGGCGGCGAAGGCGAGTTGATCGAAAAAAAATCCAGATTTATCGCTACGGTGCAGCCCGTGGAAAGCGAGGAAGAGGCTGCAGAATTTATCAGCGCAGTCAGGAAAAAATATTGGGATGCGTCTCATAATTGTTCCGCCTTTACAATAGGAAGAAAACATGAGCTGACCCGCTGCTCGGACGATGGGGAACCGTCCGGGACAGCCGGGCGGCCGATGCTGGATGTGCTGCTGCGGGAAGATCTTCACAATGCCGCAGTGGTAGTAACGAGATATTTTGGCGGGACGCTGCTTGGTACAGGCGGACTTGTGCGCGCATATCAAAAGTGTACGCAGGAAGGTCTGGCCCATGCAGTCGTGATTGAGAAGCGGCAGGGGTGTATGCTGGATATCGGGACGGATTACAACGGATTTGGAAAGATTCAGTATCTGCTGGCGCAGCGGGGCATTCCTGTTTTGGATACGGAATATACAGATCAAGTGACGATACATGTGATGGTGCCGGTTGAGCTGCAGGCAGAATTTGCAAAGGCGGTAACGGAAGCAACCAGCGGCTGCGCGGCACTGGAATGGGGAGAACAGGCGGAGTTTGCAGTGATTGGAGATAAGGTTCGCATTTTTGCGTAGACATTGTATCAGGTAAGCAACTAAGGCGTCTGGCGAAGAGCCTTGTGCCTTAGCTGTAACCATCCATGTAATTTTAAAGTGTATGTTATTTGCAAAATTCTGCAATCTGTCTTTCCATACAGGCAGCAACATCTCCCTGTTCCAGATACACGTTTGACCATTCTACCGTTTTTTCCACAGCAGTTTCCACGTTCCATACAGGCGCCCATCCCAGTGTTTTTTTCAGTTTGGAACAATCCAGTTTTAAAAAACCAGCCTCATGCGGGCCGCCGTCATACTGATCGATCCATTCGACCGGGCTGCCGCCTGCCGCTTTCCACTTGCTGCAGAATAATGTAACCAGTTCTCCGGTAGTCAGACAGTCGGTTTCATCAGGGCCTACATTGTAGTTTCCAGCGAATGCGGGATCTTCATACTGCGCTTTGGCAATCATCAGATAAGCGGTTACAGGTTCTAAGACATGTTCGTACGGCCTTGTGGAGTACGGATTACGGACGATGATGTTCTGCCCGGCCTGTGCAGCGCGGATACAGTCCGGGATAATGCGGTCTGCGGAAAAATCGCCGCCGCCGATCACATTGCCTGCACGTGCGGTTGAAATAGCAGTGTCTCTATCCATAAAAAAAGAATTTTTATAACTGTCTGTCACAAGTTCAGAACACGATTTTGAATTGGAATATGGATCGAAGCCGTTTAATTCTTCATTTTCACGGTACCCCCATTCCCATTCCCGGTTACGGTATACTTTATCTGTCGTAACATTTAAAAATGATTTTACGCCAGGAGTGGTACGTATGCATTCCAGTATGTTTACGGTTCCCATTACGTTTGTTTCGTAAGTATAGACCGGATTTTTGTAGGATTCACGGACCAAAGGCTGTGCGGCCATATGAATAACGATTTCCGGCTGGCAGGAAGAAACAGCCTTTCTTAAATGATCCAAATCCCGGATATCTCCGGTTATGGAATGGATGCTGTCAGACAGATGACACAGTTCAAATAAACTTGGGCTGGTTGGGGGTTCTAAAGCGTAACCCGTAACATCCGCTCCGGACAGCGCCAGCAGATGGCACATCCAGGAACCTTTAAATCCGGTATGCCCGGTAATGAATACCTTTTTGTTTTTATAAAATGATGTATCCCACATAGTAATCCTCCTGTGATTTCGTGATTTTTATGGGTTGGCGTCCGTTCCTATTTTATCTGATTTTGTGATTTTTTGCAATATTTGCTTTTTTGGAAAAATAAAAGTGACAGGAGAGAAGTATGTACTACAATATAAAGATATATGCAAAAGCATCCTTTCATGCCGATGAAATAAAGGAAAAAATAAAATGCGGCTGTGATGGCCTGGAGCTGCATCTGCAAAAAGATTTTTTAGAAAAGGGAAGTTGTTTTGAATCCTGTTATCCGCAGGAATTGTTTCGGATGCATAATATAGAAGCTGTCCATGTGCCGTTTTATGGCAGCGGGCAGGTCATGAATTTGGAACAGATCTTTCAGCATGAAGATGTAAGCCCTGTCCGCCACGTGTTCCGTCTGGCACAATATTGTGCAGATCTTTGGAAACACCGGATTCTGGTGGTGATTCATACGTCCCTTTCTTATTATGACTTTATGGAATACGAGCTGTTCCGCAGGCGGCTGGATACTTTGCTGTCGCAGTTTTTTGAAGAATTTCCGATGGTGGACCTTGGGATTGAAAATGTAATACCGATGGAATACAAGGAGCATCAGGGCGAAAGTCCCAGGCTGTGCAACGGGTTTTTTACAGATCTGACGAGGATTGTCTGTGATCTGAGGGAACGGTTTGGGGAAAGGGTTGGCAGTGTGCTGGATATCTGCCATGCGGCTATGACAGACAAATATATGTCTGTGCTGCTGAAAGCGGCGGATTTTTTGCCGTCCATACACGTGCCGCGGGAGTTAGATTACAGTATGGAGCGGTTTTTTCAAATTCATCAGGGGATTTGCAGGCTGATCCATTTGAATGATTTTACAGGGAACGGATATGGGGAAAACCATGGCACACCATTTTCGGAGCAGGAGAAGATGGATGAACTGATGCGCCTGTATCGAACCTATGCGTTTGATTGTCCGCTGACATTGGAAATCAGGGAAGAGGATTATCAGGACTGCAGGAATTACCGGAAAACGAAGGAGATGTTGGAGAAAGCGGCTGCAGAATATGGAATGTGGGAAAACCAAAATTTACGAAACAGAACTTCTTGACTTTTTATCAAATCCGCTATAAGATACTATTTACCGGGATCATCCGGCCGCACAGTAAGTATGATAAGAAAATAGAAAAAACGGGGAGGGCTCCTTATGCAGCAGTATCAGTTTGAAAAAATATATTCTCAAATGGAAAAAGAGTTTGGTAAAATCGACAAGGGTGAAGAAGAGTTTCATACGATGATGTTCTTTACCATCGAAAGCAATCTGCTGAAAATCCACCGCCAATATCCGACATCTAACAGCCGCCGATTAAAAGAAGCTATAGCGCTGGCGCTTTTTGATATTAAATCCAGATGTACGAACGAATCGTTTGAGCTGGATGCATTCCGCAACGAGGAGAATGAAAGGCTGGAGCAGGCGGTCTTAATGGCATTTGATCCGTTTACAAATGAAGAAATCCGTACGTTTATCAACGATGAAACTGATATTGATCTGACAGACCCGGATACACTGCATGGCCTTTATACAGAGGCGGTGCTTTGCCTGCTGCGTATTCGGGAATCGGTTGAGACATGGGAAAAGAGAATGGGATCAAATGGATATTTTGAATTTGCGGAAAGTTATATGGGCCCGCAGGTTGAAGGAGATGAAATGGCCTATACGGTTGCGATGCCTGAAGAATGATGGGAAGGGTTCGCGCAGCAGTTTCCCAGGGATCTGAACGGCTGTATTGTACGAAAAAAAATACTGGACACTGCCGTTTCCATATGCTACCATTAAGAAAATTAAGAATTTCATAGTTATATTTAAAAAACGAAGGCGTTTTGCATGATATGCAGGGCGTCTTTTTGCTTTTTTGGAGGAAAACAGTATGAAACGTAAATTAGATTTTATTGATCACCAGATGATCAGTCTGCTGCAGGAAAATGCAAGGATGACGTTAAAAGATCTCGCGTCCAGAATCTTTTTATCATCACCAGCGACATCCGCACGACTGGAGAAGCTTGAGCGGGAAGGGTATATTACCGGGTTTCATGCAAGTATTAATCATGAAATGATGGGCTACAATGTCAAAGCGTTTGTTACGCTGGCGGTAGACGCGAAGCTGAAAGAGGAGTTTTTAGACGATATGCGTAAATGCAGAAATGTGATTGAATGCAACTGCATTACGGGAGATTATGCCATGCTGCTGGAAGTCGTGTATCCAAATACGGAGGCTTTGGAAAAATTTGTCGGAAGGCTGCAGAAATATGGAAAGACACAGACGCAAATCGTATATTCTACGGCAGTAGAGCATCGGGAAGTAGCGCCTGTCCATCCGATTGTTATCTTTGATAGAGCATAAGTTAACAATTTTTAAAAGTATCTTGACAATTGCCAGAAACTGTTTATACTGAATATTGTAAAATAGTCAAACTTAAGAAAGAAGAGGTTAACAATATGAAAGAAGAAACAGTATCGGCAGTTCAGCAGTTGTGTTTTATCGCATTGATGGCAGGCGTAATGTGCCTGTTAGGGCCATTGTCTATTCCGATCGGGCCGGTTCCGATTTCGGTTATGACGCTGCTTATTTATTTGTCCGTATACATATTAGGAATGAAAATGGGGACGATCAGCTGCGTGATTTATCTGATGCTTGGATTTGTCGGATTGCCTGTATTTGCCGGATATACAGGCGGGGCAGGGAAATTGCTTGGCCCGACAGGCGGCTACCTGGTTGGTTATATTTTTCTGACGCTTGTAAGCGGATTTCTTATGGAAAAAATGGCCTACCAAAGAATCTGGTGTCTTCTGGCAACGATTGCCGGGACGGCGGTTTTGTATGCATTTGGGACGGCATGGTTTGTCGTTTTGATGGACTGCAGTATTGGTTACGCGCTTTCTATGTGTGTAGTGCCGTTTCTGATTGGGGATCTGGCCAAAATTGTACTGGCGGAACTGGTCGGGCAGGAAGTGCGCAGAAGGCTCAGAGCAGCTAATTTGCTGATTTAGATTTTGTATATGGGTCATACAGGAGGAACAGGGCATGAAGATTTTATTGATCCGGCACGCAGATCCGGATTATGAAGCGGATTCTCTCACCCCGCAGGGATGGAAAGAGGCCAGGCTGCTGGCAGAGCGGATTTCTGCTATGGACATATGTAAGTTTTATGTATCGCCGTTAGGAAGGGCAAAGGATACCGCCAGCCTGACGCTGCAAAAGATGCAGCGGCAGGCACAGGAATGTCTGTGGCTGCGGGAGTTTGCGCCGCTGATCCGGCGGCCGGATCAGCAGAAGCCGTCGATTGTCTGGGACTGGCTGCCGCAGGATTGGACTGCGGTAAAAGCGTTTTATGAAAAAGACGCGTGGATGCATCAGGAAGCTATGGTACAAGGGGAAGTCGCTGCGGAATATCAGTGGGTAACAAAATCCTTAGACCAGGTATTGGCGGAACATGGCTATGTGCGGGAAAATCATTATTACCGCGCGGCACACAGCAATATGGATACGATTGCATTTTTTTGTCATTTTGGACTCGAGTGCGTGCTTCTTAGCCATTTGCTCGGAGTTTCGCCAATGGTGCTGTGGCATGGGATGTGCGCGGCGCCGTCTTCGGTAACGACGCTTGTGACAGAGGAGCGCAGACAGGGCATCGCTTCGTGGCGTATGAGCAGTTTCGGGGATGTCTCCCATCTGCTTTGCGCGGGGGAACAGCCTTCGTTTGCCGCGCGCTTCTGCGAGTGTTATGCGAATGCCGATGAAAGGCATGATTGAAACGGAACAAACGCCGAATAAAAATTTGTTGAAAAATGGAAGCATTCCTCATATAATAGTTACGGAGAAAAAGGAACTGTCGTAACAGTTCAGATTACTTATGGATCTGTTAACAATGATGGATAACAGCAGAAAAAGGAAGGATGTTATGAAATCATATTTAGAAATGACACATGAGGAACTGCAGCAGGAAAAAGAGGCGCTGGAAAAAGAGTTTCAAAACATAAAGGCTCTTTCCCTGGATCTGAACCTGACCAGAGGCAAGCCGTCTCCGCACCAGCTGGATCTGTCTATGGAAATGTATGATATGATCAGTTCAAAGTCTGTTCTGCGCACAGAAGCCGGGACAGACTGCAGGAATTACGGCAGTCTGGACGGGATTGATGAAGCGAAACGGCTGATGGCGGGATTTATGGATTGTGAGCAGGAGCAGGTGATTGTTCATGGCAACGCCAGCCTGAGTATTATGTACGATACGATCGCGCGGGCGATGATCCACGGTGTTTTGGGTTCTACGCCTTGGTGTAAGCTGGATCGGGTTAAGTTCTTATGCCCGGTGCCGGGGTATGACAGGCATTTTGCGATTACACAGTATTTTGGCATCGAGATGGTCAATATTCCGATGACGCAGACAGGGCCGGATATGGATCTGGTAGAAAAGCTGGTCTGTGAAGATCCGGCGGTCAAAGGCATCTGGTGTGTGCCGAAATACTCAAATCCGCAGGGCATTACTTATTCGGACGATACCGTTCGCCGTTTTGCCGCGCTGCAGCCTGCCGCGGAAGATTTCCGCATTTACTGGGACAATGCGTATGCGGTGCATGACCTTTATGAAGATGACCGTGATGTGCTGTTGCCGATTATGCAGGCGTGCGGGCAGGCAGGCCATGCGGATATGGTCTATGAATTTTGCTCGACTTCAAAAGTGACGTTTTCCGGCGCGGGCATTTCTGCGATGGGGATGTCGGAAAGAAACCGCAATGATATGTTAAAGCAGATGTCTGTACAGACGATCGGGCATGACAAGATCAAACAGTGGACACATACCCGGTATTTAAAAAATATGGACGGCGTACGGAAACATATGGCGAAACATGCCGCAATTATCCGGCCGAAATTTGAGGTCGTGGATCAGATCCTTACCAGAGAAATCGCTCCGCGTGCAATCGGCTCCTGGTTTAAGCCAAAGGGCGGATATTTTATCTGTTTTGAGGCGTTAGAGGGGTGTGCAAAAGCGATTGTGGCAAAGGCAAAAGAAGCGGGCATCGAATTAACAGCTGCCGGAGCGCCATTTCCATATGGGATCGATCCGAAGGATGCCGTGATTCGTATCGCGCCGACATTTCCGGAGCTGGAGGAGATGCGGCAGGCGGCGGAAGTATTTGCCTGCTGTGTCAGGCTGGTAAGCGTCGAAAAGCTGCTGGCACAAAGTTTATAGTGTGGGGTTCCATTTTATGGTGTCCCGGACATTGTCTGACTGGCGGCAGCGCTTTGTCAAACGGCGTCCGGGACATTTTCCAGTTATTTAATTTTTTTCGTCCCTTACATGAAATTTTCCAATTTCGGCCCTCAGCGTTTCCGCGCTCTGCTTTGTCTTCGTCACTTGATCGAGGACTTCTTCGGATTCTTTTGCAATCACCGAAGCGCGCTGCGCAATCTCTGTCGTACCATGCGCGCCTTCTTCTGCCGCTTTGGAAATATCGCTCATAGAGCTTTTAATGCCCTGCATATTATCAAATAATTCCTCCGCGACCGCACGAAATTCACTCATCAGCGTATCTACCAGATTGCCATCCTGATCATACTGCTCGCCGATCTTAAGAAATCCTTCATAATCCGAAGTCACATCATGCACGACAAAGGACAGCAGTTTTTTAGCATTTGCGGAAAGATTTTCTACCGCCTGGGTCACGTCCTGGGTTACTTCCTGAATCTGAATCACGGTCTGCCTGGACTGTTCTGCAAGCGCCCCGATTTCTCCGGCAACGACAGCGAAGCCTTTTCCGGCCTCCCCGGCCCTGGAAGCTTCAATTGAAGCATTTAACGACAGCAGGTTGGTCTGTGATACGACATTCATAATAACGCCGGAAAGTTCATAGATCTGGTCAATGACCTTGGCGTCTTCTAACGCAGTCTCCAGCTTCTGCTGGATTTCCTTTTTTAAAGAAGCTGCTTTTTCCTGCGCGTTTTTAATTCTGTGGTTGGTCTCTTGCGCCCTGCCTTTGATCTCGGCAGCGCCTTGTGCGCCGTCCTGGGAACGGGAGGCGATATGCTGCACGGCGGCGTGTACTTCTCCGGCAGCCTGATTTGCCATAGTCGTCGTAGCTGCTGTCTCCTCCATACCTGCGGACAGCTGCTGTGTCGCAGCGGATACGCTGGAAATATCGTCATTCAGCTTTGCCACACATTCGTTCACAGATCCGGCGGCAAGGCTGATGGTCTCAGATTCCGCCTGTACCTGGCTGATCAGGCTTACCATAGCCGTTTTCATATCTGCGATACATCGGGCCAGATTTCCAAAATCATCTTTGCGCTGCTTGAATTTTTTCATAAAATCCTTTGTGTAATCACCAGCCGCCATACAATGCATCTGATCGGTTGCCGCTTTTAAGGATTTTGCAATGTCCAGCACGATAAAAAGCGCCATAAGGATCTGCACCAGGATAGCGGCCGTAATAGCCGCAACAGACATTTTTCTGGTCTTATCAAAAATCTTTTTGATCGGTTCATTAGCCTGAATCGCGTGTTCTTCCAGCACATCTATATAATTTCCAGTGCCGACCACCCATTGCCAGGGTTCGAACGATTTGCTGTAAGCGCGTTTTTGATAGGACTGTGAGTCATCTTCCCTCGGATAGTAATAGTCCGTATATCCGCCGTCTGCCTGGCGGCCGTTTTTTATAATATCTTTGATCATCTGATATCCGTTGCTGTCCGTTTCTTCCAGACGGTTGGTTCCTTCCGTCTCCTGGCCCAGCAAAACGACATTGTCGCCATCGTATGTATCGATCCAGAAATATCCGTCGTCCCCGTAACGGAGTTCTCTGACAATGTCCGCCGCTGTTGTTTTCGCTTCTTCTTCGCTGCATTCTCCATTCTGAAATTTGTCATACTCTTCGCCAAGCAATGTGATTACATTTTCCACCTGGCCTTTTAATTGCTCGTCGTAATCTGTGCGGAGCAGCTGCTTCATGCTGGAAACGGCTTGTTTGTACGACTGATCCATGCCGTTCATATTCAGCATGCCCATAAGACATAAAGATACTGCGGCAACAGCTGTCAGCAGCAGCAGCCTTGTACGTACTTTCAAATTTGTAAACATTGTTACCATATCCTTTCTTTTGTGGAACACAGAAGAAGGACATTATTTTTCTGATTTGTTCTTCTTCCATAACTTCCAGGGCTTTATTTCATTACTCTGATATTTTACCATACGAAAGGAGTGACAGATGTTTTTTTATAAATACAAAAGGCGGAAGGCTGCGTTTGTAAATACAGTTTATAGTTATCCGAACGACGCTGCACCCCAAAAATCCCCCCCCCTTTTGTAAAATTTGTAAGAAAACAATTGACATTTCCAAAGAATGCGTTATAATTAGTGTGTTCTATAGCAAAATGATAAAAGGAGAGCGTAGCAATACGGTTTCCTGCTTTTTTATCGCAATTAACTACTATATTCCTACGGGAATACTAGGAAATAAAACACCGGCGTGTCTGTCAGGCGCTCCGGGATTTACGTTATAAATGAAGGAGGACATTACCATGGAAAAGTTGATCTATCTGGACAATGCGGCGACAACAGCGCTCAAACCGGAAGTGTTTGAGGCGATGAAGCCGTTTTTCCTGGAAAATTACAGCAATCCAAACAGCATTTACACTTTTGCGCAGCAGAGTAAAAAAGCAGTGGACGAAGCAAGGGAAACGATTGCAGCTTTGATCGGGGCAAAACCGAATGAGATTTATTTTACAGCCGGGGGCAGCGAGAGCGATAACTGGGCGATCAAAGGGTGTGCAGAGGCATTTGCATCCAAAGGGAAGCATATGATAACAACGAAGATTGAACATCATGCGGTGCTGCATACTTGTGAATATTTGGAGAAAAAAGGGGTGGAAGTGACGTACCTGGATGTTGATGCAGACGGAATGATCTCACTGGAGCAGCTGGAGCAGGCGATTCGTCCGGATACGTTCCTGATCAGTATTATGTTTGCGAATAATGAGATTGGGACGATCGAGCCAGTACGTGAGATCGGGGCAATCGCTAAAAAACACGGCGTGTTGTTCCATACAGATGCGGTGCAGGCGTTTGGGCATGTGCCGGTACAGGTGGACGAGCTGAATATAGACATGCTCAGCGCGAGTGCGCATAAATTCCATGGGCCAAAAGGCGTCGGATTCTTTTATATGAGAAACAGCGTCAAACTGGGTGCATATCTGCATGGCGGGGCGCAGGAGCGGTCCAGGCGCGCGGGTACGAGCAATGTGCCGGGAATTGTCGGCATGGCAAAGGCTGCGCAGCTGGCGGTGGACGGTATGGAGGAACACAGCAAAAAAATCGCTGCTGTCAGAGATCATCTGATCGAACGTGTTTTAGCGGAAGTGCCATTTTCAAAACTAAATGGACACCGTGAACAGCGGCTGCCGAACAATGCTAATTTCTGCTTCCGCTTTATTGAAGGGGAGTCTTTGCTGATTATGCTCGATCAAAAAGGGATTTGTGCTTCCAGTGGTTCCGCCTGCACGTCTGGTTCGCTGGATCCGTCTCATGTGCTGCTGGCGATTGGCCTGCCGCATGAGATCGCGCATGGTTCGCTGCGTCTGACGTTATCTGAGGAGACGACGATGGAAGACGTGGATTTCGCGGCGGACAGCCTAAAGGCAATTGTGGAGCGTCTGCGCAGTATGTCGCCATTGTATGAAGATTTTGTAAAAAATCAGCAGCATGTCTAAACGGTAACATTCGTATGATATAGGATGAGTAAAAAAGGAGGAAGAGCGAAAAGCAGCGCGCATCGCTCAGTACAAGATATGTATAGTGAAAAGGTAATGGATCATTTTAACAATCCGCGCAATGTCGGAGAGATCGAAGGCGCCAGCGGCGTTGGAACGGTCGGAAATGCCAAATGCGGCGATATTATGAGGATTTATTTGGATATTGACGAAGATACAAAAGTCATTAAAGAGTGCAAATTCAAGACGTTTGGCTGCGGAGCGGCTGTAGCTACGAGCAGCATGGCTACGGAGCTTGTCAAAGGAAAGACGATTTATGAGGCGTTAAAGGTCACCAACAAGGCGGTTATGGAAGCGTTAGACGGGCTTCCTCCGGTAAAGGTTCACTGCTCTTTGCTGGCAGAAGAGGCTATTCATGCAGCTTTATGGGATTATGCGCAGAAAAACAAAATTGAGATCGAAGGATTAGAGCCGCCGAAGGAAGATATTTCCGAAGAACCAATTGAGGCGGATGACTGATGAAAGAAAAAGTCGTAGTCGGCATGTCCGGCGGTGTGGATTCATCCGTAGCGGCATATTTATTAAAAGAGCAGGGGTATGATGTAATCGGCGTCACGATGCAGATCTGGCAGCAGGATACGCAAAAGGACGGCCAGGAAGGCGGCTGCTGCGGTCTGCAGGCGGTAGATGATGCGCGCCGTGTGGCGGCGCAGCTTGATATTCCTTATTATGTCATGAATTTTCGCGAGGAATTTCAAAAACAGGTCATTGATTATTTTATTAAAGAATACCGCCTTGGCAGGACGCCGAATCCCTGCATCGCCTGCAACCGTTATGTAAAATGGGAATCTTTGCTTTTGCGAAGCATCGGGATTGGCGCGGATTACATCGCAACCGGACATTACGCGCAGATTGCCAGGCTGTCTAACGGGCGGTATACGCTGCGCCAGTCGGCGTCCACGGGCAAAGACCAGACCTATGCGCTTTATAATCTGACGCAGGAACAGCTTCAGCACACGCTGTTTCCGGTTGGTATTTATACGAAGGAGCAGGTGCGGGACATTGCCAGGCAGTCGGGATTACAAGTGGCGGACAAACCGGACAGCCAGGAAATCTGTTTTGTGCCGGATCATGATTATGCAGGATTTATCAGCCGCAGTACCCACCAGAGCGAACCGCCCGGAAACTTTGTGACAGCAGACGGTACCGTATTGGGACAGCATAAAGGGATTACCCATTATACGATTGGGCAGCGCAAAGGGCTGGGCCTGGCGCTGGGCAGGCCGGTTTTTGT
>VSNY01000349.1 GCA_009774535.1 Lachnospiraceae bacterium | reverse complement strand
GTATCATTATGTTGCGTAACAAATCAAAAACATCACATGGAGGTGATTATAATGGCAATAGAACCATTAGGAAGTGTAATGACAATCCAGTCACAGACCGCACAGAAGCCGGTCAAATCAAATGAAGCGGTGGATAACAAGGAAGTTTCCACTCCTGCGCAGGTTACAAATGTAGATCCGATGACCGTATCCGTTTCTAAGCCTAACAGCAAAGACGGAGAGGACTCAGGAAACCAGAACGCAGAGCAACAGCAGCAGGCCACTAACGATAAAATCAAGAAGGCCGTTGAGCAGCTGAACAGGAATATGCCCCATTCAGAAGCTGTCTTTGGAATCCATGAGAAAACCAACAGGGTGACCATTAAGATTGTGGATAAGGACACAAAGGAAATAATTAAGGAATTCCCGCCGGAGGAAACTTTGGATATGATTGCCAAAGTATGGGAATTGGCCGGGATTATGATTGATGAGAGACGGTAACGGAAGCTGTCTGGGAAAAAGCAACTAAAAAGTCTAAAAAGTAAATGTGCAGTTCCTGGGCTGCCCTGTTCAATAAGCGCAGAGCGGACATGGAGGTACACAGATAAAGACAGGAGGAAAGAGAGATGCCGATTAGAATCACAGGTATGAATTCAGGTCTGGATACGGAGTCCATTATTTCGGAATTGGTGAAAGCACAGAAAACAAAGGTGGATGCTGTTAAGAAGAAACAGACAATCGCCGGATGGAAACAGGATGCCTGGAAGGAACTGAACTCCAAAATTTATAAACTATACCAGAATACCTTGGGAAGTATGAGGTTTTCCACGGATTACAGCAAGAAGATTACGGATGTTTCCAATTCATCCATCGTAAGTGTAATCAGTTCGGACGATGCCATGAATGCGACCCAGACGCTGAAGGTGGAGGAACTGGCTACCACAGGATATATGACCGGTGCGGAAATCAGCAAGGCTGACGGCGGGGATGTGACAAAAGATACGAAACTGGCTGACTTGGGTATTGCGGCAGGAAGTAAGATAACCGTTTCTGTAGGAGGCAAGACGACGGATATTCAGATTACCGAAGATACCACTATGTGGGGATTTGTCAACCAGTTGAAAGATGCCGGAGTGGAAGCCAACTTTGATGAAAAGAATAAAAGGCTTCATATTGCAGCGCCCAAGAGCGGTGCAAAGAATGATTTTGCAATTACAGCATCTAATACGGATGGCACGAATGCTTTGAATAAGCTGGGAATTCTTTCTTATGATGCGAACACTATAGAAGCATATAAGAAATATGCAGAGATGGATGCAACGCAGAGACAGGAAGCGATTGACAAAGATGTGGAGAGCCGTCTCCAATCCTATATCAGCCAGAGAGAGAATCTGTTAAAGACGAAGGAAACCCAGGAAAAAGCATTGGCTGAAGCCAAGGAAGCATTTGAGAAGGAATATCCGGGTGAGACCATTGAGGGCGCTCTGGCCAATAAGGCGGATCTGAAGCAGAATATTGATAAGCTGAAAGAAGAACTGAAAGATGAGTCTTCTGCGTTGACCGAAGAACAAAAGAAAGCAAAGCAGGAAGAACTGACAAAGCTGGAAGGGAAGATGTCTGCCCTGGAAAACTATGAAAATCAGCAAAAGGCTTTGGATGCAACGAAACAGTCTATCAGCGATGTGGAATCTTACTTGAATATTAATGATACCGATCCTGATAATGTAGTAATTACTGCAAGCGCTAAACTTACCGGAGAGGTAACTACAGCTTGGGACAACAAGATTAATGAAGCAAAAGACATTGTTGCAAAGTATAACAGCAACACGTTAACAGGCAGCGATGTAAAAAGGACAGTAGGCCAGGATGCAAAAATCGTACTGAACGGCGTAACCTATACCGGTGACAGCAATACTTTTGAAGTAAATGGCCTGACTATTACCGCATTAAAGAAGAGCAGTGAAGAGGTTACCCTGACCACCAGGCGCGATACGGAAGGCGTATACAATAAGATTAAGTCTTTCTT
>VSNY01000348.1 GCA_009774535.1 Lachnospiraceae bacterium | reverse complement strand
TGCTTCTTTCAATAAAGTATTGTTGATTTATGTACGGGTTTTCGGAAAGTTTTAGTTTGGGATGCCTGACTATTGGTATATATGATAATGCTCTTAATTCTGCTTCATCTGTTGCGAACACCCAGTTTCTACTTCCTTTTGTATGCCAGTATTTTTCTTTTATCCACCTTCTCCCTTTACGAGGGTGACGGTGGCATGCCCATTTCCAAAGCAGGATAAATACTGTTCTGTCAACTTTTTGAAAGGTAACTTTTGAACATACCGATTTGTGGTAGTTCCCCCAGCCTGTCAGTTTTTGATTTAGCTGGTGAATTATTATTTTCTGCGGCAAGGCTCTTCCTTTTCGGATTATCGTTTCATGGAGGGAACCAGTAAGGCTTTTGATTGACTTGTCTGATGGTCTGATTATAAGTTTTTCTTTGAATTTACGAAAATTCCATCCGAGAAAATCAAATCCCTCATTTATATTTGTTATGAATGTCTTCTCCTCCGATAACTGTAACCCTCTTTGTGCAAGATATTCTCTTATGTACCGTTTGGCTTGGGTTGCTGTTTCTTCATTTATCGCGGTTACGATGAAATCGTCAGCGTATCTTATGAAATTTACCTTATGCTTCTTATGTTCACGTGACGATATATTGCCTTTTCGGTTTGTGTCAAAGTTTTCCGCGAGCATTTTCTGTATCCCATCAAGTGCCATGTTAGCTAGTATTGGCGATATGACACCGCCCTGCGGTGTTCCGTCTTCGCTTGGATACAGCTCTCCGTCGTATACATACCCGCATTTAAGGAATTGCTTCAGAACAGACTTGTCCATAGGGATATTTTCTATCAGCCATTCGTGACTTATGTTGTCAAAACAGCCTTTTATATCTCCTTCCAGCACCCATTGCGGTGAATATTTTCGTGACAGGGCTGTAAATATGTGTTCACACGCGTCTTGACAGGAGCGGTACTTTCTGAACCCGTATGAATTTGGGTCTGCTGTAGTTTCCGCTACAGGTTGCAACGCCATTGCATAAAGTGCCTGCATTGCCCTGTCATACATAGCCGGTATGCTTAATGGTCTTTTGGATTTCTTGCCTTTCTTTTCGATATACACCTTTCGGAGCGGTTTCGCCTTGTAGTTTTTATCGCTTAATGCTAAGGCAGCCCTCATTTTGTCTGATGGGGACTGCCATACGATTTTATCTATTCCCGCTGTGTTTTTCCCTTTATTTGTCGTTACCTTCCTTACCGCCAGCACCTTTGCATAGTATGAATGTGTAATAAGGTACTGTAATCTTTTAACCCTGTTCCATTGCTTCGCCTGCGCTGCCTTGGCAATCCTGATTTGCAGCCCGTTAATTTCAGCTTCCGCCTGCTTCCAGTCTATGCTGTTCCATTGTGCGGCGAGCTTTCTATCCGGTAACTTCTCGGCTTGCGCCGTCGTTGAATAATTAACGTTCACGGGTTTGCCCTCTTTTCTTGCCATAAAACACCATGGGATAAGTCTGCGCCTTTTCAGACTGCGGCAAATTTTGAACCGCTATACAGACCATTACAGCCTGTCATTCGCTTTTTATCCCTTTCCTCTGCCCTCTGTGTCATTTCTTGTCCTTACGGACTCAATACCTCATTACTGGAACACATAGGGTTTACCAAGTTTCACAATGTAGATAATTGTGAATGCTTTAGGTACTGTCAACTGAACCGAGAGGAATTGTGTCCATTTGTCTGACGGATTTATGATACCTCCAAACCACCTCTTTACCTTTTGGTCTAAGCGTGTCAGCCTTATTTCGCTTATTCGACGTAACGATTCTTAAAAACAGTTCGCTTTACGCTTACCTTGGCATTCTTACCCTTACACTCTATCAGATTTTAGGCTGTCTGGTTTTGTGTGTTGTCCCATATGCTTTCCAACAGAATGATTACTCCTTCCGCAGAATATGGTAGGGTTATTCCAAATGGATAGAATAGCTTTTCAAGCAATCCACACTGCGACTTCTTGTCGCACCATAAA
>VSNY01000347.1 GCA_009774535.1 Lachnospiraceae bacterium | reverse complement strand
GCCGACACCGCCTTTTCCTCGGTCAGTCCATTATAAAATCCCTGCTTTTTTCAGATACCCTACGCTGTCATAGCAGCCACGGAAGTAAACCGACTGCATCTCCATATCCGTAAGTTTGTTTCTAAGCTCCATCACTTTAATCAGTGTGGCACATTCCTCCTCGGTCAGTTCCGCCGATGTTTCCGTGTCAAACACGCCTAAGACTTTCGGATATTTCTCATAAAGGCTCTCAATTTCAGCTCTTATGGCACGGTATCCCTCATTTTCTCTGGACAGCTTTGCTATGACAGAGCCAAGGTATTCATTAAAGATATTGCTGTGGACATCTACAAAAGTTTCAAATCTGAATGCATCAGACATTGTTCCTCACCTCCGACTTTTTCTTACTGTCACTTATTATACTGCCCAGAAATCCTCAATACAAATGTGCAAACTAGATTTTACCTCTCTCTGTCTGTGCTTTTTTTCTCTGGCTGCTCATCGTTCTGCTCTGGCTCATCGTCAATAACAGCATTGTCCTTTTCATTCAGATTCAGTTCGATATTGAGGGCGTTCAGCCGCTCCGTCTTTTCTTTCAGCTCATCTTCAAAGGCAAATGGTTTCTTTACTTCCTCTTTTGCGGTTTCAAGCTGTGCGATGGTTTCCTCCTTTCTGGTCTTGGCGGCTTCCAGTCTGGCAGGGAGCTTGGCAATCTCATTCTCTATTCGGGTCAGATTGCCGAGGGCATCCATGCCTAAATCCACTTTATATTTCCACATCCCGCAGAGGTTTAAGCAATAGTTGGCGTTGACGGTATCATAATAAACCTCCATCTGAAAGCCACGGTAGCTGCCAATTTCCACTGGATTTGACAGCGGGTTTTTCTTGCAGATGGCAAGGAGCATCTCACCTGCATCCGCCTTTTCTTTGTAGGTCACGTCGTTTAAGGTCATGGGATAGAACTTATCCTCGCCCTGCGGCTTATGCTGTCTGGCAATCTCCGCATCATTTCCATATGCTGTGATACGTTCCTCATAGTTTTTAATATCCTGCGGATAGTGCTTCAATATCCTGTCCTCAAGGTCGTAATGCTCGGAAAGATAGCTCTGCTTCAAGACTTTCAGCTTCGCCACCTGCATATCCAAATCCATTTTTTCCTTGAAACGCTCGTCGCCTGTGGCAAGCATTTTGACCTCCGCAAAGGAGAGAGCCACTTCGTCCACGTCCTCGGCAGAACGGACAGGGCTTTTGCTCGTCATTATCTGGCTGATAAATTTCTGCTTTCCCTCCACCAACTGAAAGAGGTAGGCATCAAAGGTCTGTTCCGTCACATAGCGGTAAACTTCAACCTCTGGGAACATATTGCCCTGCCTTTCGAGCCTGCCTTGACGCTGTTCCAAATCAGTCGGTCATTTTTTGCGGACAGTTCAATACATGCCATCCTTTTCTGCTCCCTGCTCCTGCGTTTGCACTCGTTTGACTTCTCCCTCTGTATCTTCTTGGCACAAGCAGGGCAATACTTTGATATGCCAGAGCCGGGGACGTATTCAACGCCGCACACCATACAGTGTTTAGCGGGCAACGCTGTCCACCGCTTTGTGGGTATGATATGTAATTCACCGACAAAGCCGATGAATTTATAATAAATCTTGATTTCCTGTCTAACCGTTCCGTCTGATGACTTCTCACGCTCCGAAACAAGTATCTTGTCTATCAGTGCATTTACAACGGTTGCGTCTAGTTCCTTTAAACCTTGGTAGTTGCGGATAAGGGAGAGGAAGTCACGGATTCCCTGCGATTTCTCATAGCTTTTGTTGAGTGTTTCCGTTACTTCCCTTAACCGTGCTTCGATTTCAAGCTGTTCTTTCTGGTATTTCCCCGACATCATCTCAAAATTCCGCTCGGTGATACGCTCCATGACCTTATCCTCATAGAGAGAGGAAAACAGCCTGTCAAGTTCTGTAAGGCGTTTATTCAGCTTCTTCCGTTCTTTCTCCATTGCCTTTGCCTTGCTCTGGTCTGTTTCCGTGAGCCGCTTCTCAATCGCCCTTACCGCCCGCTCGTCATTCACCGCCATATCCGCAAA
>VSNY01000346.1 GCA_009774535.1 Lachnospiraceae bacterium | reverse complement strand
GAACGTCTCCTTTGCTCTTTCACTTGATAGTATAGGTTGTTCAACTTTTTCTGTCCACACTTATATACTAACACCACATCTATAAATATAAGGCCCCTCGCAGCCCTCATCTATTCCTGCTCCGGCGTGATCCCGCATGCCGGGACCTTTGCGCCGTAAGATTCATAATACTCCCGGATCCCCGCATGAGCCTCTTTCTGGTATTCCTGTTCCAAAAAAACCTTCCATCTACTGTTCAGTTCTTTCACAGAATGCACATGCGCCACACGGATCTCTGCTATAAACTGGTCAACTTTCTGGTGGAATTTTTCAATTTTTCCCTTCGATTGGCACGCACCTGGCTTTGCATGGACAATACGGATCCCCAGTTTCGCACACGCCTTCCCAAGATGTGAAGCTGTATACTGCACCCCATGGTCCAGATACGCACAGTCAAACTTTCCCGCCTTTAAGACTGCCTTATGGAATGTGTCCTCCACAATCTCCTGCCTCTGGTTATCATAAAACTCTGACTGCACGATATACCTGGAATGGTCATCGATCAATGATGACAAATACGTTTTTATCAATTCCCCGTCCGTTGTCCGTATGTCCGGTCCATATTTAATGTCACCCTGCAGGAGTTCCATCCTGTGCGGACGGCAGAACCGCCTGGAAGACGTCTCACGTTTTTCTGCATACCGCTTCATTTGCTTCTTCCCAAGCCCCGCTTCGTACAGATGCCTGTGCATTGTGGACTGTTTCAAAACCCCTGGCGCCACCCATCCTTCCAGCTCCAGAATCTTTATGATCTGGCGCACACTGCGCTTTGGAACTTCCCGTTTCAGCTGCATTGCCTGCTCCATCACCTCATCAAAGTTATCCGGCAGCCTCTGCATCCTCTTCTTTGTCCGGCTCATTGGGCGCAGCCCTTCAAAGCCATTGTCCCGATACCCTGCCTCATACCGGTAAAGGCTCCTTTTGGATATGCCGTTTTTTTCGGCGGCTCCTTCCCGCATCTGCCGCCTTTTCCCTTCATCCAGCCCTTCATCCAGCAGCGGCGCTATCATACGGTACCTTTTCAGCGCTTCCTCATCCTGCCACTTTTTGATTTCTTTTTTCTGCATATGCATTACCTCCTTCTGGAGATAACTATACACTTAAAAAAAGATGACAGCGAACAAAAGCAGGTGCACAAGTCAGGCCGTCTGCGGGTACGGCTCTAACCGCCTTCCTGAATTATATATAAACCTGGCAGCCGCCTTCAGCCAGCCGGGGCTTATCCTCTTTTTCAGTTCCTCCAGCAAAGAACCCATGGATTTTAGGAACCCGTCCCCAAAGTCCAGGAAGCGGTGCGCTGATGATCTTATCCGGCCTTCTATGTTCTGCTCATTCATCTTCATCCACCATTTCCAGTGGTTTATGGTCCCTTCACAGGGATAATTCTCTGTTTCAGGATCGTCCCCGCTGACAACTTCATCCACTACATCCTCTATCAGCCCGGCATCATAATGTTTATAAGGGAACATGCAGTCCGGCAGCTCATTTTGGAGCCTTCCGCATTCATCATTCGTACATTTCAAACGCCTGATCTGATACCATTCTTTTCCTCCGCCGGCAACTTTATGGACACGCAGCCTGCGGTCCCTGTATTTAAGCGGGTTCCCACAGCATGGACAGATACTGTCTTCTTCACTGGTTACAGAAAAAAATCATCTTCCCGATTGTATTTTACTATATATTTTGATATAATAACCATGGTTTTAATAAAGTTCCGGAACACTTGTCTCTGCAAAAAGAAAGTGCTCTGGAACTTTCTCTTTCTATATGCTGATGTCATTATATCGGTTAATTCTGTGACAATCAATCAGATTTATTAGACGTCAGAATAAACAGGCAGCAATACCAGTATGGATATATCCGGGTGGAGTTTCACGAGATAGAGGAATTACCCGGCTATTGCAGCGGCATGGTCTGCCGTACCCCCAAAGAGCTTTTTGACCTTCTGCTTTCCGATTATGGAAGCTATCTGGAAATCCAGCGGACAAAGGGACGCAGGAATGTGACGGAGGAAGATAAAAACGAAATTGCCGCACTGT
>VSNY01000345.1 GCA_009774535.1 Lachnospiraceae bacterium | reverse complement strand
AGTGCTGCACGGATTGTCCCATTCGGGCTTTTCCACATTTCTTTTAGCTGGTATTCTTTCATGCGAGCCGCATTTGGGGTAATGGTTGCGCATTTCACTGCCACCCCATATTTCTTTGTTGCCTCTGCCGAATCCAGCGTTACCTTATCGTTCGTTTCATTGCGGCATATAAGTCCTAAATCATAATACTCTGTCTTCAAATCAATAAAAGGAATCAGCAATTCCTCTTTTATCATTTTCCATAAAATATGTGTCATCTCGTCCCCATCCATTTCAACCAATGGTGTTTTCATCTGAATCTTTTCCATTGTCATTTCCTCCTTTGTATGGCCATTATATTATATTGAATTGCACAGACCGCTTTAAATTATACCCTTTCTTCCGCTTCCCGATACTCTTTATGCACTCCCACGAAGCGATACGCCGGGCGGATAATCTTTCCCTTATTTACAAGTTCCTCCAGACGGTGCGCGCTCCATCCGGAGATGCGGGCGATTGCAAATATTGGTGTAAACAGCTCTCGGGGAATGCCCAACATAGTATAGACAAATCCACTGTAAAAATCCACATTAGCACAAATTGGCTTAAACAGCCTACGTTTTCTCCGAATGCATGCAAGCCCGATTTTCTCTACCCTGTCATAAAGCGCAAATTCCTTCTGCAGCCCCTTTTCATCGGAAAGCTTTTTCGCAAATTCCTTCAAAATAATTTCCCTTGGATCCGAAACTGTGTAAACTGCATGACCTAAACCATAAATCAAGCCAGCTTTATCAAACAACTCCTTATTCAAGACACCCAGAAGATATGCCTGGATTTCCCCTTCATCCTCCCAATCCTTCACATTAGCTTTTAAATCATCAAACATCTGCTGCACTTTTAAATTTGCGCCTCCATGCCTGGGTCCCTTTAAAGAAGAAATTGCTGCACAGATGGCAGAATAAGTATCTGTTCCTGATGATGTAACCACATGGTCTGTAAAGGTTGAGTTATTCCCCCCTCCGTGTTCTGCATGCAGGACAAGCGCAATGTCTAATACCGCAGCTTCTAAAGAAGTAAATTCCCCGCTGGGGCGCAGCATATACAGAATGTTTTCCGCTGTGGAATACTCTTTTTTGGGGGTGCGTATCAGCAGGCTCTCCCCCATTACCATATGGCGGTATGCATAATAAGCATACACCGCCATCAGTGGCATCTTTCCAATCAGCTGCAGGGACTGCCGCAGGACATTTGGCACCTCAATCGAACCCGGATTGTCATCATAAGAATACAGCGTAATCACGCTTTTTAACAGGGCATTCATAATATTCCCACTCGGCGCTTTTAGAATCACATCCCGGGTAAACTGCCCTGTAAGCTCCTGCAGACTGCTCAAGATCTCTGTAAAACTTGCCATCTGTATTTTGTTGGGCAGCT
This sequence comes from Lachnospiraceae bacterium, assembly GCA_009774535.1. Taxonomy (GTDB): domain Bacteria; phylum Bacillota; class Clostridia; order Lachnospirales; family Lachnospiraceae; genus Eubacterium_J. Next base: position 677 of record VSNY01000345.1, on the reverse strand, counting down.
CCCCAAATAACAGCAAATAGGAAGCCTCCTCAAAAAGATAGCGACGCTCGCCTGCATTCCTTAAAAACATTTTGACATCATAGCCCTGATAATACAGTATTCCGTCTATCGGAACCTCCTCACCGCCCGCTATCGTATAGGCACATACATCACTGATTTCCGTTAAACCAGTCAAAACACCTTTACCGTCCGAATCACGAAGCCCTCTCTTTACGTCATATTTCTTGTAATATTCAGGGTCGAACTCCCCGGAAATCATACAGTACTTCACAAGGTTGTCAAATTCTTTGTTCAATACATCTGTCAATTCCATCATGGACCTGTCCATATTACCAGCCTCCTTGTCTGCTTTCATTTGAAATCAAACTGAGAAAAAATACACCCATACACAAGCTCGGCTGGATAAATTTCCCCTACTCGCTGCACCCACTGGACACATGCTGCCTTGCAGCTAACTTCCTTATACGCCCATATGCATAAAAAAAGAGACCGCAACAGATATTGCCGACTCCTTTGTCTTTGATTTCTTTGTTTTTAATTATATCTTAACATTTTTTTTGTATGTGTCAAGTATTCGTTGGCATTTTTAGGGCAATCGCTCGGGTTTTTGACAGTTCCATAACGCAAAAAGTACCTACAGGCCGCATAAAGCCTGTATTTTTTTGTCAAATTTTCTG
>VSNY01000344.1 GCA_009774535.1 Lachnospiraceae bacterium | reverse complement strand
GCCGCGGAGGACGGCAGCTTGCCCGTCTGCTCGGCTTCAGCCTGGCGCATCTCCTCAAGCTGCGTACCCTCGCCGAAATGCTCGAAGAAGAAATCCTGCTGGGACTCGGTGCATTCCTCGTCAATAACGCGGCGCACCTGTGCCGCCTGGGGATTCTCCGGCTCCGGCTCGGCAAACATCGCATCTTCCGGGCTGCCGCTCTTGTCGGCAAGCGTGTCCCAAGGATCGACCGCATCCTCGTTGTCGGAATCGGCCTTGTAGCTGTTGACCTTGGCATCAAACAGGGGATCGCGCAGTTCGCCCTCGTAGCGATCCTGCAGATCCATGTCGTGGTCGGACTCATCGAGCATGATAGTCAGTTCGAGCGACAGGTCTTTGCCGACCTCAAGCCTCTGTGTGACCACGCACTTTGCGCCATCGTCCCAGCGTTCGTAGCAGTAATACTTGCCGTCCGCCGTGAGATAACAGGTACGGTTGGGATTGAACCCGCTCTTGCGTTTCTTTGAATCGTTGTTTCTTTGCATGAAAATGGCTCCTTTCAGATTCGTTGGAATCCGCAGGAGCCGTTTTCATCCGTAGAGACAAAGAAAGACGGCTTGGATATAGTTCACCCGTAGTGGGCATATGCGCACACTTAAAAAGTGTGGTATAATAGAAATATGAAAGAATATAAAGAAAACATGGAAAAAATACTTGAAATCATGCCGGAAGGCTGGAAAGAAGCAGCGAGAAGTCAAAAGGCATTCATTCGAGGAAGAAACATCAAAACTCCAGAAGAGTTATTGAGACTAAATTTTCTATATCAGACATACGGAGGAACATACGGTCTGACATCTGCGCTAACGCAAATTTCTGAAAATCAAGAAGGTCTCAATAAAACAGCGGTGGAAAAGAGAATTGTAAACAGTGCATCATGGCTGAAATGGCTATGTGAGAACCTTAGTCGACAGGAAGGATTTCTTGTAACACCACCAGAATGGCTCAAAAACTATAAAATCAATCTGGTAGATGCAAGCGATTATTCCTGTAATGGCAGCAGAGGGTCCGATTTCAGATTACATTACATGATGGACCTGTTTACAATGAACACAACAGAATTGTACTTCACACCTGCTTCTGAAGGTGAGACACTTACACGATACACAAAAATCAAAGACAAGGATATCATTGTTGCTGACCGGGGATACTGTTCAATCCGTGAGATAAACTATGTTGTTGAACATAAAGGAGACTATGTGATTCGTATGCGTTCAAACAGTTTTAATCTTTACACAAAGGATGGAACAAAATATGATTTGACAGAAGAATTGAAAATGGACGATACTCCGGGAAGAAAAATTGACCTAAATCTTTTTATAAAAAACAAGAAAGAGTATATCCCTGTACGTATTTGTGCTGTTGCAAAATCCGCCAAAGATATAGAAAAGAGCCGGCGTCAGATGAAAAAGTCAAATCATAACAGAAAACCTTTGAGTGAGCTGCAGACGGTCTGGAGTCATTTTGTTGTTGGAGCAACATCTCTTGGCAATGAATTTTCCACAGAGCAGATATTAGAAATTTATCGCATGAGGTGGCAGATAGAGCTAGTTTTTAAACGTTTCAAAACTATTTTTGGAGGAAGAGAATTTACAGCAAGAAAAGAAGAGGCTGTGAAAGCTTGGTTTTATGGTAAACTTTTAATTGCAGTTATTTGTGAGACTTTAGCCAAAAAAGGGCGTTTTTCCCCCTCAGAAGACTAAAATACATATATCACGGCTTTCCTATTGGAAAGAATTATCGGTTTTGTTTTGCATCGTATCATTTTTTGTCGCTCAATCTCTCTGCTTTTGTTTATCGACGGATAACCTTGCTAATTTATCCTATTTTTGTGCTAATTCTAAACGTAAACGACTGCCTAAACTTTTTGCCTTTTCCACTTCTGCTTAAGTGTGCGCATATGGTACGGAGGGGGGTTCAGGAAACGCCTTGACGGTTGATGAAATTCCGGCAAATTGTGGTTATATGGATTATGCGGCAGTACAGGAGATTTTCAAAGATATAGTTGATGATGATGGTTATCAGCAGTTGACTATTTATGTAGAAGATTTTGTCAGTATCCAAAA
>VSNY01000343.1 GCA_009774535.1 Lachnospiraceae bacterium | reverse complement strand
CCAAACTTTTTCCGGCAAGAATCCCCAATTATCAAGCTGTTTTCAGAAAAGTTTGGATTTTATATAAGTTTGGATTTCAGGACGGCTCAACAACATAAGGGCGTGTGCGAGGGAGATTGTGAATGAGGAAATTATTTTCGCATAGATAGGCAAGGTGGCAGAATGTAAAAGTTCTGTCACTTTTCTTTTCATAGGGCTGATTAAAGTTGATATTTGCCAGAAGGAGTTTCAGCATGGTAGAATATAAAGAACTATATCATCATTTCACTGTAAATAAATTGAGGAATGCGACATGCTTGTTGTCACATTCCTAATGCTATAACTAAAATGAAGGAGGAATTGAATATGCCGTTTACTGAAATATGTATTTATCAAGTCAAGCCGCAAAAGGTAGAAGAATTTGAAGCTCTGATGCTTGAAGCCAAAAGCCTCTTAGAAAAACAGGAGGGATTGCTTCTGCTTCGGTTCGCCAAAAGAGGGTATCACATAGACATGGAGCAAATCAAAGAAGGGCTTCCACCTCTTAAAATTAACCGTATCGTAAAAAGTGTTAAGTATATGCTTTACTGGGAATTTGATACAAAAGAGAACTACGGAGCAGCACAAAAAAATCTTTACGACAGCTATTGGAAGTCTATTGAAAAATGTTTAATAGTTCCGCATGACAAATATTTAGGAGAGGGAGTGTTTTAATGGATTTCTCATATTGTGGATTGGATTGTAATGAATGTCCTGTTTATTTGGCTACTATCAGCAAAAATACAGATGAACAAATCAAATTGGCAAACGAATATTCAACTGATGTTACAAAATTCTCAAAAGAGGATATGTATTGTTTGGGATGCCATTCTGATATGGTGTCACAAAAGATGTGCGGTGATTGTGAAATAAGACTATGTGGCGTTAAGAAACCCTATGGAAGTTGTGCTGAGTGTGGCAAATTTCCATGTTCTATACTGGAAGAAAATTTAGGTGATAATTCAGAAAATTTGAATCATTTAAAACAGCTTGCCATTAAACACAAAAAGGCAGAGTGATAATATGCAGATAGACAGACTTATTCAAATTGTGTTTCTCTTGTTAAGGCATGAGAATATAACTGCGAAGCAACTGGCGGAGGAACTTTGCGTTTCCACCCGCACGATATATAGGGACATCAATATACTATCGATTGCGGGAATACCGATTACATCACAAAAGGGATATGGCGGAGGATTGTCATTATTACAAGGCTTTTCACTGGACAAATCTTATTTTACGCAGGAAGAACAAAAGAATATTATACAGGCGTTGCAGATTCTAAAGTCATCAAATTATCCCGATGCTGATAAATCATTAAACAAGATTGCTGGATTGTTTAGTCACAATTTGCAGTCCGAATGGCTAGAGATTGATTTTTCCTATTGGGGCAGTCCTGAAAAGGAACGAAACAATATTACGGTTTTAGAACGTGCAATAATCAATAAGTATGTGATTACGTTCACTTATTTTAATGCAGAATTGACAATCACCAATCAGATTGTCGAACCGTTGAAATTGGTTTTCAAATCTCATGCATGGTATCTTGTTGCCTATTCAAAGCGCAAAAATGATATTCGCACTTTTAAGATGTCTCGCATAAGGGAGCTTCAAATAACAGACCAATTATTTGACCGTGAATTACCAAAGGATTTTTCCATTACCCCTGCCTACAAGGAAGAATACAATACGCCGATATTCGTATTACATTTTTCGGAAAAGATAGCGTATAAAGTCTATGATGAATTTCAAGAGAAATACATTAAAAAATTAGACGATGGAACATTGGAAGTGACTTTTAGATACCAGCTTAGTGATTGGACTTTCCTATATCTGCTTTCTTTTGGGGAATATGTTGAAATTATTGAACCTGTTGAAGCGAGAAATATTCTAAAGGAAAAAGCTAAAAGAATATCTGCCATGTACTAACAATGTCGGAAATACAGATGTTTGCCGTAATTTAAAAGATTATAAATAGCAATTATAGGAGTGTATATGAAAGAAAAATGGATACGCTGTCCTGTTTGCGGTAACAAAACCCGTGACAGAATTAGAGAAGACACGGTTTTGAAAAACTACCCTCTCTACTGCCCGAAATGCAAGCAGGAAACTTTGATT
>VSNY01000342.1 GCA_009774535.1 Lachnospiraceae bacterium | reverse complement strand
GGATTTTTATGCAACTGTTTCCGAATTTGTTTTCACCGATTCAAATTGGGAAAACAACTGTAAAAAACCGCATTTTTATGCCGCCGCTGTCCACTAATTTAGCGGAGAAGGGATATGTGACAGATGCATTAATTGAGCATTATTCAAACCGGGCAAAGGGCAGCGTTGGCTTGATAATCACAGAAGTGACAACGGTAGAACCCGTTTATACCTATCTGCCGGGAGATATGTCAATCTATGATGATTCCTACATACCCGGCTGGAAAAAGTTAGTGGATGCGGTACACCAGTACGATACGAAAATTTTATCGCAGCTGTTTCATCCGGCGGGGATATCAATGGACGCTTGCGCCTGACTTTAGAAGTAATCAGGGAAATTCGGAAACGGTGCGGGGACGATTTTGTGATGGATGTGCGCATTTCCGGTGATGAATACAGTGACGGCGGTTTGACGCTCAATGATATGATTTATGCTATTGATTTAGAAAATCATAAAAATAAAACAATAAAACCTGTATGAAGACACAAGTATTCTACCTGTCCATCAGGCAGGCTTTTCAAAGAATATTAACAGGCCGGATGTTTATTTTGCTGCAAGCTCCGGATAGATTTTTCTTTTGGTTTCGATCAATGCCCCCATTATACGGCGTCCTTTATCACTGACTAGATACCTTCTCGAATGAGGGATTTTCCGGATTAGCCCATGCGCCCTTAACTTTGAAAATTCCCTGCTGGTCTGGCCTTTTACCCTGGCTGAATCGGGATTATCCCTGTTCATTGAATGGCGGATTTCACGGTTCGTAAATCCCCGGATGAGATATTTCCCATCCGAAACAGCCTCAAAGAGAAGAAACGTCTCGGCAGACCAGACATTATATCCGCTGTAGCTTCTCCCTTCCACTTTTTTTCGGGTGCAGATACTGTTGATTTCCTTCTCAATGGTTTTTGCCGGAATAATGTTCTGCATGGAATCCAGAAAACGCTTATTTGCAGCTTTTGAAATTTCAGCATACCGGTACAGGTTGGCGATAGACTTTCCCATAGGAACCCACCGTTTGGATGCAGTGCCGTCTTCATGGTGCACATCCTTATAAACCTTGAATTCCTTTGGGTCATTGATCGTCATCTCCACCCGCAGGCAGCTGAATTTATCATACATCTTGATACTATTAGACTTCATTTTGAATTTGATCCTCCAGCCTTCCGGGCGTTTACGGTAATCGGAGACTGCTTCTCCCTGAAACTTATGGTGGAGTTTACGCCCCAGAAAGGAAAAAATATCAGTACAGTGGAAGTCATAAAATGCGCGGCCTACCAGGGATGGATAAATATCCTCCAAAGCCTCCCGGCTTTTAAACATAACATCGGTAGCGTACTCGCATTGATCCACGCACCAGTGGTATCCCTGGTGGAAAGTTTTTTCAATCGTATCAAGATAAGGGTTCACTTTATGTGCAAAGAGGTCAAGCTGTCTGCACAGGCTTTTGGAATCAAACCTGTCGGCAAGTTCCTGTGCCTTTGCAATGTCGCTGATCTCGAAAAAAGAATTATCATACATCTGGTAGGAGATGTCGTTTTCATCAAAGACATGTTTCATCATTTCACGGCCATTGATGTAGACCTGAATGAGGAAAGGGAACCATGTCTGGAGCTTGACATGCATGAAGCCGAAATGCCTGTCAAGGAAATAGAAGTAATAGTATTTACATTTGCGGTTTACAGTATCAAGGGAGAGCAGGCCGTTGTCATGCTTTTTGGGCTGGAGGGTCTGGCAGTATTCCACGACAGAGAGGATGCAGATGAGCCCCTCATCTACCGGCTGGTCCTGAAGGAGCTGTAAGGCAGCCTGTTCTTTGGAAGCCTGAGAAGATGTAAGGTAGATCAAAGGTCGTTTTTCAGAGACAGCCATATTTTCCACATGGGAAACAATCCTTGCAGTTACCTGATTGGCGTAAGCCGAAAAATCTTTGAGCAGCACATTCTGTTCAGATAGGAAAAACCCTTTTCCAGATGTGGAAAAGAACTGACGGATGTGCCCTTTTATGATCATCCTGTCAAAAAAGGAAAAAGTGCCATTGATTTTATCTTTATATTGTTCTAAAATAGTGTTCATAGGATCATCCTTTCGTATGAATGCTTGCAGGGG
>VSNY01000341.1 GCA_009774535.1 Lachnospiraceae bacterium | reverse complement strand
GGCGAAGCCGGACACCGCACAGAAAACCATTACATTCAAAAAAATGTACCGGGACGGCATCTGTCAGGTGGCGGACACCTATTATACAAAATGGTGGAATTTTTTGATATTAACTATGATTTACTGGAGGTGGAGGATCAGGCTGATATTCTGGAGGAATACAGCAAGCTGATTAACTATTTTGATCCGTCCATAAGATTCCAGTTGTTCTTATTCAACAGGCAGGTCAGCGAGCAGGCGCTTGCGGAGCAGTTCGACACTCCCCTGCAGGACGATGATTTCAACGATATTCGTGAGGAATACACGCAGATGTTAAAGCACCAGTCGGCAAAGGGCAACAATGGCATCATCAAGTCAAAGTACATTATTTTCGGAGTGGAAAGCACAGGCATCAAAGAAGCAAGGAGCAAGTTAAATAACATTGAGAAAGATGTGGTACACAATTTAAACAATATCGGCACAAATGCCAGAGGTCTTGACGGGAAGGAAAGGCTCCGTATCTTACATGAGTATTTCAATCAGGGTACGATGGAGCCTTTCCGTTTTTCCTTTAAGGAGCTGTCAGAATCCGGGAAGTCAGTGAAGGATTATATTGCGCCGCCGGGGTTTGATTTCCGCTATCCGAGCCGCTTCAAGTCCGGCAGCATTTACGGGAGCGTGTCTTACCTTGACATGATTGCGCCGAAGTTTACGGACGAGATGATTAAGAAATTGCTGGATATTGATGATAACCTTACCCTTACCATGCACATGCAGACCATTGATCCGGTGGAAGCAATCAAGATGATAAAACGTGCGCTTACCGACATTCAGAAAATGAAGATTGAGGAACAGAAGAAGGCAGTCCGGAGCGGTTACGATATGGATATTCTGCCGACTGACATCGTGACGTATGAGAAGGACACATTGGAGCTGCTTGACGATCTGAACACAAGCAACCAGAAACTTATCAAAATGACATTCCTGATTACCTGTTACGGGAGGACAAAGAGGGAGCTTGAAAACCTGACGCAGAGGGTGTCCGGCATTATCCAGCAGGCAAACTGTAATTTACGGTGTTTGCAGTATTTACAGGAGCAGGGGCTGATGGCGAGTGCGCCGATTGGGTGCAATGACGTGGGGATTGAGAGAAACCTTACCACCAAAAGCACCGCTGTCCTTGTACCGTTCTGCACACAGGAGCTTTTCATGCCCGCACCTGCTATTTATTACGGTCTGAACGCACTTTCCAACAATATGATTATGGCAGACCGGAAAAGGCTGCGTACACCGAACGGAGTTATTTTGGGGACACCGGGAAGCGGCAAGTCTTTTTCCGCAAAGAGGGAGATTTTGTCCTGTTTCCTTATTACGAAGGACGATATTATTGTCTGCGATCCGGAAGGAGAGTATTTCCCTCTGGTGCAGGCGCTTCATGGGCAGGTGGTAAGGCTTGCCACCAATTCAAAGGATTACCTGAACCCGATGGACATTCAGCTTTCCCATAAAGGGGACAAGGAAGCGTTGAAGCTAAAGAGTGACTTCCTGATTACGCTGTGTGATTTGATTGCCGGAGGGAAGGACGGTCTGGAAAATGACGAGAAGGGCATCATTGACACCTGCATCAAGCATATCTATGACGGGTATTTCAAGCACCCGAAGCCGGAGAATATGCCCATACTGGAAGATTTGTATAATGCGCTGTTAAAGTATGAGCCGAGGGATGTTGCGCCGGAGATGCAGAGGGAAGCGAAGCAGAAGGCGGTTCGGATTGCCAACAGCCTTGTACTGTATGTGCATGGCTCACAGAATTATTTTAACCACAGGACGAACGTGGACGCAAACAACCGGATCATGTGTTTTGACATTCGTGACTTGGGAAACCAGTTAAAAGAGATTGGGATGCTGATTGTGCAGGATGCGGTCTGGAACAGGGTGTCGCAGAACCGGGAGCGCAAAGTTGCCACAAGGTACTACTGTGATGAGTTCCATTTGCTTTTGAAAGAAAAGCAGACGGCTATCTATTCGGTGGAGATTTGGAAGCGTTTTAGGAAATGGGGCGGAATCCCGACAGGCTTGACGCAGAACGTGGGCGATTTTCTGAAATCGGAGGAAATCGAGGGCATCTTGGGGAACAGCGATTTTGTATATCTGCTGAACCAGAACGCCAAAGACCAGCATATCTT
>VSNY01000340.1 GCA_009774535.1 Lachnospiraceae bacterium | reverse complement strand
GCCCCCTTTAGGAGCGGATCGCACTGGAATACCGTCTTGCAGTTTGCGATTGTATTCGCCGTCTGTCCCTTCTGCGTGGTTTCAAGGCTTTCTCTAACCTCACCGACTGTCATTGCCGGGGCAAGCATATCCGCTGCGTTCATCACGGCCTGCCTTGCGGCAGGCGGCAAATCCTGAAATCCGTTCCCCAATCCGCATCACTTCCTTTCCATATCCCCTTATCAGTTCTGCCTTTTCTTCCGCTGTGCCAGTCAGAAGGATATCCAGCAGATACTCGATGTATGTCTGCTTCTGTAAAGCCTCCACAAACAGAGGATGCCATTCCTCCTCGGGCTCTTTTGGCGCATATTCTGTTTTCCATTTTTCCAGCAGATGATTGTAGTCTGATAAAATTCGGAAACACTGTAACCCTGCCTGTTTAAACCGCAGTTCCTCCGATAATTTCTTTTTTGCAGGACGTGGAGAAGCCCGCCCTTTGCTGTCATAGTCAATCCCAAAATCAGCCGCCAGCTTCACAGCCGCCCCAAGACTGTTCAACCCGTACAGCTTTGCGGCAAAATCAATTACATCGCCGTCCTCCTGACAGCCGAAACAGTGGAAGCGTTTATCCACTTTCATGCTGGGATGCTTATCATCATGAAAAGGGCAGCAAGCCATGCCGTTTCTGTTTACCCTGATACCGTACATCTCCGCCGCCTGTCTTGCTGTCACGTTTTCTTTTACCGATTCAAATACATTCATACCATTTCCTTTCTGAAAATCGGGCAGGGGAGTGACCTTCTCCGCTGCCCGCCGCGCCGGGCGCATGCTGCATCAGCAGCTAATTTCCTCATGCGAAAAACTTTCATATATGGTTTTTCGCATTGGCGCCCGTGTGCATAAAAAAAAGCAGATGCCATCTCCATAAAGAAAAGCAAATGCTTTAAAGTTCCATATCCTTTTTTGCTGTCGGGCTTATGCGTTCCATGCGCTCCCGGTTCAGCCGGTCTGCTTCTGTTTTTCCCCTTGCAAGCCTGTCCTTAATGGATTCCCTCGCTTTCTCCCTGACCTGTTCAAGATTTTTCTGCCTGTGTTCCGGCTCCTGCAAAGAATCCGTAACTTTTTGCACGGTGGCTTTTGCAGATTTTATAAGTTTTTCTTTCAATGCCCCCAAACGCTTTACTGCATAATCCCGCAGCTTTTTGTCAGCAGTGCGCTCTGGCGCTGACAGCCATCTGGAATAATCATCAAGGATTTTTATATCTTCTTTCTGTGTTTCCTGCCGGACGGTATTGGCAACAGCATCACAGGCTTTTTCATACGCCTGTTCCGCCACTTCGTCAACCAGCGTTTCCACCTCTGCAAGTTTCATTGTGACATCTTCAAGCACAGAATGTTTTTCCATAATTGCGGCATTTTTCTCCGCAATAATTTTATCCTGCTTTTCAATTACTTTTACCCCTTGAGATAGAGTATTTTCTGCCTTCTGGATTTTCTTCGCCTGTTCCTCTATTGTCTGTTCGTTTTCGGAAAGAATATCTTTCTGCACAGAAATTGTATCTTTCTGTTTTTCAATGATAAAATCCTGTTTCTCCAAATAGCCCCTGCCGCCATATGTCGGTTCCGTCTGTAAGTAAAGATTATGCTTTTCACAGATACGGAAAAGCATCTTGCGGCATTCCGCATCAAAGGTCTGTTTGCGGTTGTTGTTCCTGCCTTTCTTCTTGTCGGGATTGGGTAATGGCACGCCTAATTCTTCAAGCGCTTTTTCCTGTTGGGGACACAGTTCTCCGTAATTATTTTTGCAGTCAAAAACGTGCCTTTCATGGATATGCGGAGTGCCCTCGTCAAGATGTAATGCCCAGTCTAAGATGTGTACATGAGTGCCGAATTTTTCTTCCATTTCGTCAAAAAATTCTGTTGCAATCTTAGCTAACATTTCTCCTGATACGGATTCATCAACCGTGCCGATTTGATAAATGCTTTCTTCGGGACACGTTTTATTATTTGTGAGTAAATCCGTCACCGTCCTGTTGCGCTCGGTGTGTCTTGTTTTCTCGTTCCGCTCATTCTGCGCCTGTATGTGGTCTGCGTAATGTTCAAAATAGTAAAGCTGTTCAATTTTTTCAAAAGAGTAATCATTTTCTTTGTCATGCTCCCTTATCTTTGCAGAAGAAAATCCGGTGTAGCAGTCCCAATA
>VSNY01000034.1 GCA_009774535.1 Lachnospiraceae bacterium | reverse complement strand
TCCATAATCAATATGACAGCCCGGACGGATTTGCGGCATCAGCCATTTTTCCGATTTCAGCTGCTTTTGAAGCTGCAGATGATGACACCTTTTCATATAAGTAAGAAACCTGTCATAAAACTGGCGGATTCTGCCAGTATCTTTTCCTGCAACCCCAAGTACGATAAGATCATCTTTTACGTTAAACCATGCGTCGTATTCCGATAATTCCGGCTGCAGATACGCATAAAAATAATGTGGGTCCAGCGCGATGCTTCCCTGGCTGAACGTCTGAAACGTTGTAATATAGGCAGGCGCTGTTTTCAAAAGCTTATGTTTCAGCATTCCTCCCACACCTTCGCAGTCAATCACATATCTGGCTTCTTCTGTATAAGTATCCGCTGCCGCCGTGCCATCGTCCTGGGAATGCGGATTTTTTTCGCGCAATGTCACACATACGCGTCGCTCTTTTTCCTCACAGTGAAGTACAATCGCATCATCCCTGACTACTGCGCCGCAGTCTTGCGCCTTCTGCGCCAGCCAATAATCAAACGAACTGCGCCAGATATTCAGACCTTTCTGTTCAAATAAATACTCTTTCCCCCGGTCGTTTGTAAACACCATCCCCCGGTTATCAGCCGGAACACACGTCACAGACTCTGGTATCTCTTCGTTCAAATACTGCGCAACCAGATTCATCGTTTTTTGAATCAGAATTCCAGAGCAGGATTTATAACGCGGCATTTTAAATTTTTCTAAAAGCAGCACCTGATATCCTTTTTCTGCCAGCACTTTCGCTGCAGTACTTCCGGCCGGACCGGCGCCGATTACAATGACATCATACATATCCACTTCCTCTTTCTTTTGTATTCCTAAGACTGACTACCTGTCAAACAAATCTAATGAAGATATCGGCCGCAGTTTCCATTTCATAAAGCATCTGTCCGGATTTCTGCTCAAAATCATGCAGGTCTTTGATTTCGGCTCTTCGTCTATCCAAACTTTGTTATGACTGCTTACTTTCCGGAAGCTTTCATTTTACGTATTCCTGAAGGCGTGCAGCCATAAAGCTCTTTAAACGTCCGGTTGCAAAGTTTCTGATTTGTAAATCCGTTTTTTTCCATAATCTCCTGCACCGACAAGTCCGTATGGATCAGATCCTGGTAAATATGGGATGCGCGCACCTGATTGACATACTGCAAAAAAGCAATTCCCATATTTTTCTTAAAAAAGCGGCAGAAATATTCCTTTCCGATACCAAGCAGGCTGGCGGCGTCCTGCAGGGAAACCGGCTGTGTATAATTTGCTTCTACATATTGGATGATTTGTCGGATACGTTCCATTACAAGCTTATCATTTGCGGATAAAAGCGGCGCCGTATCAGAGGAAAAATGCAGCAGCAGCTGCGCCAGAATCTGCAAAATCAGCCCTTCGGATTCTAACAGGGAAGTCATAGAATCTGTAATATATAATTCCGTAATACGCTGCAGGTACTGGTTGATTTTCAGATAATGCTCAAACTGCTCATCGGGTATTTCATCCGGACAGCATTGAATATGAAAATCCTGGATTTTCGGAAAATACCATTCCAGCGATTTTTTTGAAATATGGATACATAAAAACATCGCCTGTTCCCCATAATGATAAGTGCTGTGGATCTGATTGGCATCAATCACAAGCAGGTGTTTGTTTTTCAGACGGTGCGTGACGCCGTCAATAAATACATCGCTTTCCCCATTCAAAGGATAGAGAATCTCCAGTTCCTCATGCCAGTGCAGCGGGGAATAGCCGCCTTGCTTGGTGCGGAATGCAAGCCGGATGCCCAGCGTACTGGTCTCCAGTATGATTTCGTTATATGGCTGCTGCATGCGTAACTCCTTTCGTATCGGTACAAAAGTCAATATCGACTTAAAATAAGTCAAAAACTCCTCTGTTTTATTTGATGATAATGCAGTATGATAGTATCTGTCAAGAGACATCGACAAAATATTTGAATAGAAAAGGAGATAATTCATATGACAACAATGACAATGACAAATAAAGCGGCAATGAAACAAACAACTAAAAAAGGAACTTTAAGCCTGAAACAGCGTTTTGCAAACTATATGGATGAATATGCCATTCAGATTGCATGCGGGCTGATGGCAATGCATGGAGACTGTGACGCTTACAGAACGTACGCGGATCTGACCCGAGCAAAATAATCGGCCGCTGCGGCAGGATGCGCAGAATTTGCAGCAGCTGAAACAGGGGGTTTTCTATTCGATCAGATAGAAGACCCCCTGTTTTTTTGCTAAATCAGGTTATCACGTACAATCATTTCCGCCTTCCACATCCAAAACACTCTGTTCAAAACCCAAATCCCGTGATACAATAAATACGACATTTTTTAGGAAAGGAAAATCAGACAATGGAAGAACAAGAACATATCGAAACAATGGAAGACTACAAAGAGGAACTGGAAGCATCGTTCCGCCGCGTCAGTGAAGGCGACATCCTGACTGCGACCGTAATCGCTGTCTCCGAAGAAGAAGCTGTCCTGGACCTAAAATACTATGCCCCGGGAATTATCCGCGCCGCAGACCTAAGCGACGATCCTGACTATTCCATCCTGGAAGCTCTGCATCCGGGAGATGAAATACAGGCAACCGTGATCCGTTTAGACGATGGCGAAGGGAATATCCTGTTATCCAAAAAAGAAGCAAATCAGATGCTTGGATGGGACAAGTTAAAAACGGCTATGGAACAGGAAACGATTCTGACTGTCCGTGTAAAAGAAGCTGTCAACGCAGGCGTTGTCGCATATGCCGAAGGGCTGCGCGGCTTTCTTCCGGCTTCCCAGTTAAGCCTGGACTATGTGGAAGATCCGTCCGCGTTTATCGGGAAAGACCTGGAAGTGCGTGTCATCAATGTTGACCGTGAAAAAGAAAAGCTCGTGCTGTCCGCAAAAGCGGTATTAAGAGAACGTGAGGAAGAAGCGCGCAATCACCGGATTTCTATGCTTGTACCTGGCACAATTGTAGAAGGTACAGTGGAAAGTCTGACGAATTATGGCGCATTTGTCAATATCGGAAACGGGATGACCGGACTGGTCCATATTTCCCAGATCTGCACACGCCGCATCCGCAAGCCTTCGGAAGTACTAAAAACCGGACAGACTGTACGCGCCAAAATCTTAAATACGAATGACAACCGGATTGCTTTAAGTATCCGCGCATTGGAAGAAAGCGCGGATACTGATACCGATACATCCGCACAGGCTGAAGAATATAGTTCCCATGAATCGGCTTCTACATCACTCGGCGATCTGATCGCAAAGCTGAATCTGCACTAGAGCATGTCCAAAAAATGCTTTCTGCGCGATGTATTTCACAATTTGTGGGAAATTCGCGCCTAATGAAAGGCGCATAGCAAAAGAAAGGCGGTCTGCCTGATGCAGATGCCTTTCTTTTCGTTTTTTCATATGCCTGTCTTTGTCTGTCAAATACATGCGCTTATTGTTCCAGCTTTTTTTTCGCCTTCGCAAAGAATTTCTCACTCTCAATAATAAAACGCTCATGCGTTCCCTGCCCAATCAGGCCGGCTTCGTCAAATGCCTGCACGTCAAACACCAGCTTGCGCCCGTCTACTTCCACAAGCTTACTGGCACAGCGTACGGTCATGCCTACCGGCGTTGCGGATACATGGTGAATGGTCAGTCCTGTACCGACTGTGCCGTACCCCTCGTCCAGCTCTGCCTGCACACTCTTCATACATGTCTCTTCCATCAGGGCAACCATCGCAGGCGTCGCAAATACATCCAGCAGCCCGCTGCCCAAGGAAGCAGCCGTATTTTCATCTGTTACATTCCTTGTCATTTCATGACTGATTCCGACTGTCAGCATCCTATTCTCCCCTTATACCCTTGACAGATATTCACCTGTTCTTGTATCAATCTTGATCGTATCACCCTGATTGACAAACAGCGGTACGTATACGGTAGCGCCTGTTTCCACTGTAGCAGGCTTAGTAGCGCCTGTCGCGGTGTCTCCTTTTACGCCCGGCTCTGTCTCGGCAATTGCCAGTTCCACAAATAACGGCGGTTCTACTGCGAATACTTCCCCGTTATAAGAACAGATTTTTACCATTTCATTTTCTTTTACGAATTTCAGTGCATCCCCAATCGTAGCTGTCCCGATCGGAATCTGGTCATAAGTCTCAACATCCATAAAATAGAACAGATCTCCATCTGAATATAAGTACTGCATATCCTTACGGTCAATCCTCGCCTGCGGGCATTTATCTACCGGACGGAATGTTTTTTCTACTACGCCGCCGTTTTTGATATTTTTCAATTTCGTTCTTACAAAAGCCGCGCCTTTTCCTGGTTTTACATGCTGAAATTCAATAATCTGATAAATATTGCCTTCATATTCAATCGTAATACCGTTTCTAAAATCTCCTGCTGAAATCATTCGATTATTTCCTCCTTAAACTCTCTGGGTTCTACACCCACTTTTCCTATCATATAATAAATACGTCTATATTTCAACTGTTTTTTTACCTGTTTTCAATTTCATGAATCAGATCAATCCTGGTCTGGTGCCTGCCGCCTTCAAACTCTGCTTCCAGATACGTCTTTACAATGTCTTTTGCCGTCTCAATGCCTACGATTCTCGAACCGAACGCAATAATATTCGCATTGTTATGCTGCTTTACATACCGGGCCGTCGTCGTCTCGGAGCATACAGCCGCGCGCACGCCTTTGACCTTATTCGCCGCAAGCGAAATGCCCACGCCGGTTCCGCAGATCAGCACACCGCAGTCCGCTTCCCCTGCTGCAATCGCGCGGCCTACCTTTTCCCCGATTTCCGGATAATTACAGCTCTGTGTCGTATCCACGCCAAAATTCACAACCTCATGCCCCAGCTCTTCCAGATACGTTACCAACTCCTTTTTCATATCCGGCGACGCATGGTCATTTCCGATTATAATTTTCATATCCCCTTCCTTTCTTATGAATGAAGCTTTCTGATCGTCCTGTCGTTTGACTTATGATTTGGTCTGTTTTTTCAACCATTTTTTATAAAAATGCAAAACCACTTTTTCCGGATATCGTTTCAGCACAATCTGAATTTCCTCCTTTGGATTTATTGGTTTTACAAGAATCGTCCTGATTCCGGCCCTGTTCGCACCCCAGATATCCGTAAAAATCTGATCGCCGATAAAAAGCGTATTACTCGTATCTGTATGCATCAGCCGCATCGCTTTGTGGTAATTAGCCGTCCATGGCTTATGCGCTTTATAAATATATTTGACACGGATTTTTTCATTAAATGCCCTGACACGCGGCTCTTTGTTATTCGACAGCAGACAGCAGCGGTACCCAAGCTTTTTTAAATGCGCAAAGAAACGCACCGCGCGCGCATCCGCCGGGGCGCCGTGTTCTACCAGTGTATTGTCGATATCGAAGATCACACCCCGGTATCCTTCCTGATACAGCCGATCAAAATCAATCTGATACGCTGAATCTTTGTATTCATACGGATAAAAGATCTGTAACATACTTTTTTCATGTTCCTTCCTAGAGCCTTTATGGATGACGCATCTCCACTTTCATTATTATAACTATTATTTATCCAGTATCTTTTTTAATTCATCCATAAACGTATTGATATCTTTAAATTCACGGTAAACCGACGCAAAACGCACGTAAGCTACCGCTTCCAGATCTTTGAGTTTGTCCATTACAATTTCACCGATGACTTTGCTTGTAATTTCTTTTTCTTCCATATTGAAAATCTCTGTTTCGATATCATCGACCAGCTTGTTAATTTCATTCGCAGAGATCGGGCGCTTATGGCAGGCGCGCAAAATTCCGGCCGCTATTTTGGAGCGGTCGAATTGTTCCCTGTTGTTGTCCTTTTTTATAACAATCAACGGGATAGTCTCTACTTTTTCATATGTGGTAAAACGCTTATGGCACGCATCACACAGTCTGCGGCGGCGTATGGAATTGTTATCATCTGCGGGCCTGGAATCAATGACCCTGGTATTGTCTCTGCTGCAAAATGGACACTTCATGTTCGCTGCTCCTCTCCGGGCTTTTCTTTTGTGCAGGCTGCGTTTAGAGATTTCTATAGGCTCAGTTTAACCTTTCCGGGAATGGCTGTCAACGAATTTTTGCATATTTTTTTTAATTTTTTTCATTTCAGGATAACCGTTCAGACAACCCGCTGAACGGTTTCTCCTTCTGAAAAAAGCGCCTTACAGCTTATGCGTGACTTCTTTCTCATCCACATCTACAAGTATAATCTCTGGTCCGATTTTTTTTACATCGCACCAAGGAATAAACAATTCGTATTCCCTGCAGAAAATACCAAAAAAATGCCCCGGCCCCGGCAGAATCAGCGCGCGGATACATCCGTCCTTTTCATCCAGGTCCAGGTCTACCACATTTCCAAGGCACTTGCAGTTTTTCATATTAATCACATTTTTTTCCTGTAATTCCCGCAGACGCATACAGATCCACACCCGCTTTTTGTTTAGTATATGCGCAGTGAAAAGATCTGTTCCTGCGGACTATACATTAAATCGGAAGACGATTACATCGCCGTCTTTGACCACATATTCTTTTCCTTCCAGACGCACCAGACCTTTTTCACGTACCGCCGCAATGCTGCCGCCCGCAATCAAATCGTCATAGGCTACGACTTCTGCACGGATAAAGCCGCGTTCAAAATCAGTATGGATTTTACCGGCTGCCTGCGGCGCTTTTGTACCGTTTTGTATCGTCCAAGCCCTTGTCTCGTCTTCCCCGGACGTTAAAAAGCTAATCAGGCCAAGCAGATGATAGCTTGCCCGGATCAGCTTATCCAGTCCGGATTCCTTCAAGCCCAGTTCTTCCAAAAACATAGACCGCTCTTCATCATCCAGTTCTGAAATTTCCTGTTCAATCTGCGCGCAGACGACAAACACTTCGCTGTCTTCCGCTGCCGCCAGACGGCGCACCTGCTCCACATATCCATTAGAAGCGCCGTCATCCGCCAGGTCGTCTTCCAGCACATTCGCCGCATAGATCACAGGTTTTGCCGTCAGCAGGTTATACGTTTTAAACCATGCCTGGTGATCTTCATCTTCGTCCAATGCATACGTTTTTGCCGGCTTGCCTTCTTCCAGATGCGCTTTAACTGCTTCCGCCAGTTTTAATTCTTTTGCAAGCGTTTTATCCATACGGGCCTGCTTGGCAATTTTTGAGATCCGCCGCTCTAAGATCTCAAGATCTGAAAAAACAAGCTCCAGATTAATCGTCTCAATATCTCTGGCCGGATCAATGCTTCCATCTACATGTACAATATTTTCATCCTCAAAACAACGCACGACATGTACGACCGCATCCACTTCCCGGATATTTGCAAGAAACTGGTTGCCCAGCCCTTCGCCCTTGCTGGCGCCTTTCACAAGCCCCGCGATATCTACAAATTCAATCACCGCAGGAACAATCTTTTTGGAATGGTACAGCGCCCCCAGCTTGTCAATCCGTTCATCTGGCACGGATACAATGCCTACATTCGGATCAATTGTGCAAAACGGGTAGTTAGCCGATTCCGCACCCGCTTTTGTTAATGAATTAAACAATGTACTTTTACCTACATTCGGCAGACCGACGATTCCCAATTTCATTTTAAATTCCTCCTTGAACATGCCTTAAAACAGGCTCTTTTCGTAATTTCTATATTTCTATCATATTTTCCGAAATTCTCTAAACGCTGCACCTTTAATCCCGCGATTCCACCAATATCAAAATCCCTTCCTCCAGCTCAATCACCGCCTGCTCTTTTACGATCTCATTGCTGACCCCCAAAGAGGAAAATCCGCCAAGCGTATACGCCTCCAGCGGATATTTAAAGCCTTGCAGCGTCACCCCGGTCACCTGCGTTGTCAGCGGAATCAGCGAAATATAGTCCCCATACTGCCCGGACTTTGTCAGCACTGTGCGTTCCCGGATCAGGCGAATCCGGTTATATGCATCCACCAGATAGCACGTCTTCCCCTGCTCCATCGCAAACCCGAGCAGCCGTACGGTGCCAAGCATATGATCCAGTCTTGTGCCTGTGCCGCCCAAAATATGGATCTCACTGCTGCCTTTTTCCAGCGCCAGCCGCAGCGCCAGTTCGGTATCTACCGCATCTTTTTCGGGACGGTACTGATGGAAGATAATCTTAGAATTGCTGCGCAGCTGCGACAGCTGTGCCGGGTCTGCAGAATCAAAGTCGCCAAGCACTTCGTCGGGCTGAATGCCGGACTGTACAAAAAACCGGATGCCGGAATCTGCGGCGATGCAATAGTCAAAGTTGTGTTCTTTCCTATATGACACCGCAAAAGAATAATCTACGGTACCGCCTGTTACAATCAATGTTTTCATAAAAATTCTTTTTCCTTTCCATGCCTGAAACACCGTCCGAAGCCTGCTTCTCACTCTGGAGCTGCGTCTTTTTTATTCAAAATTTGTGATCTGCTTTTGCATCCGGCACAATCAGCCGTATTTTCTGCGCCCTTTAAGTTCTTCATACAGCTGCCTGTAGTTGTCGTAGCGTACCGGATGGATGCTTCCTTCCTCAAGCGCCCGCCTGACGCCGCAGTCCGGCTCGCTGATATGGCTGCAGCCTTGAAACCTGCACCGGGAAGCAGGGGCAGCAAATTCCGGGTAATACTGCTGCAGCTGTTCTTTTTCCATTTCCGGCAGAAACAGAGAGCTAAAGCCGGGCGTATCCATAATATACGTATCATCTTCGGTACAGATTAACTGCGTATGCCGCGTGGTCTGTTTGCCGCGTGCAATCTTACGGCTGATTTCCCCTGTTTCCATCAGCGCCTGCGGCTGGAGCAGGTTAATCAGGGAGGATTTGCCGACGCCGGAAGGCCCGCAGGCTGCCACGGTCTTTCCACGCAGCGCCTGGCGCAGACCGTTTTTCCCTTCGATTCCTTCCTGCTCCTTTACACTGATCAGACGAACCGGATAGCCGCATGCCTCATAAATGCCGGCCAGTTCGATCCTTTGCTCCAGCGTTGCCAGTTCCATCTTGTTAAAACAAACCAGGGACGGAATCTGCTGCATCTGCATAGAAACCAGATAACGGTCCAGCAGATTCAGGTTCGGTTTCGGGCTTGCTGACGCGAAAACAACCAGCGCCAAATCAATATTTGCCACGGCCGGGCGGAACAGTTCATTTTTCCGGGGAAGGATTTTTTCCACATTCCCGGTCTTTTCTTCTTCGCTGATTACGGCGATTTCTACGGTATCTCCTACCAGCGGCTTGATATGCTGCAGGCGGAATACGCCTTTTGCTCTGCATTCATAAATTCCGGATTCCACTACGTATACGTAGTAGAATCCGGAAATTCCTTTTAAGATCTTTCCCTGCATGATCGCTTCCTAATATGATTTCCTGTTTTTGTACTATCGTTACTGCTGTTCAAAGGTCACGGACTGATCCTGTTTGTGTACATCCCCGTCATCCAAAATCCACTCAATGGAAAGCGTTCCGGTACTTGTCGTTATCGTCTCGTCTGTTTGGACGTCATATGGGAAGGATGAAATCGGAATACCATCCCATCGGTCAACCTGCGCCCCGTTTGCATCCAGAAGCGAGATATTTGCAGAAATCACAAGTTCGCTGTTCTCCGGCTCCTCGATCCGCATCGTTTTCATCCGGTAAAAGACTTCTTTTTTACCAAGGCTTACGACATAATCAACTTTGCTGTGGGCGTTCACACTGCTGCCCGGTTCCGGGGTCTGGCTGATAATACGGCCTTCTGGTATCGTATCATCGTATTCCGAACGGGAATTTCCTTTATCCAGGTTATGATCCAACAGCAGCTGTCCGGCTTCTGTCTCTGTCTTTTTGCGAAGATCCGGTACCTGCACCTGCTCGATTCCCTTACTGATCGTCAGCGTCACCGTATCGCCCTTTTTCACTCTGGCGCCTGCTTCCGGAGACTGGCGGATCACCGTGCCTTCCGGCAGTTCGTTAAATTCATACTTTGACTCCGGGTTCACCTGCAGGCCGCGCGCAGTCAGCATATCCCTTGCGGTTGCCGCCGGGTTGCCGGTTACTTTGATCAATTCAAAATCAGCCGGGCCGCTGCTGACGGTAACTTGGATCACCGCGCCTTTTTCTACAAATTCTCCTTCTGCAATATCCTGTTCTGCAATTTCGCCTTCCGCATAGTCGTCCGAAGCGGCTGTGCCTAGTCTGCGCAGATCCAGGCCCATATCTTTTAATTCTTTGCGCGCTTCATCCAGTTCTTTGCCAAGCAGGCTGATCATACGGACTTTTTCTTCTTTCGGAGCATCCGGCTCATCGCTTTCCGTCTCCGTCCCTATATCCGATATATCCGATACAGCCGTCTCCAGATCCGGAAAATTCACTTCATCATCTTTCTTGCCGCCTTTGCCGAATTTAAAGCTGCCGAACATGCTGACGGCCAAATAAATTACGATCAAAAGGATAATAACAGCGGCTACAATGCCCATAATCGTGATCGCTTTTTCCATCTTCGGATTTAAAAAGCCGCCTTCTTCCTCGTCTTCTTCATCCTCTTCCCGAACGGCCCGCCTGGATACGTCCGGCGTGTCTTCCCGGGCCGTACGCCTGGGCGCTTCCGGCATGATTTCCCGCTGGCTGACGCGTACGCCTGCCGTTTCCTCGCGGATCTGATTAACTTCATCCGCGGAGATCATACGGGTCTTATCCTGGATAAATGCCGGAGGCATCACGACAAAATCTTCCTGCGGGCTGACAAGCGCATGCCTTAAGTCTTCTAACAGGCCGCTGATCGTCGGATACCTGCGGTCGGCGCTTTTCTGCGTACATTTTAAAATAATTTTCTCCAGGCTGACAGGAAGGTCCGGCACATACGTCCGCGGAGATTCCATTTCTTCCTGCAGATGCTGGATCGCAATCGCTACGGTTGTATCGCCGTCAAACGGCACCCTTCCGGTTACCATCTCGTACATCACAATACCAAGCGAATAAATATCGCTCTTTCCGTCCACAAATCCATTTCTGGCCTGTTCCGGCGATGAATAATGCACCGAACCCATGACATCCGAATGGATCGTATTGCTCGTTGCCGCCCTTGCAATGCCAAAATCGGTCACCTTCACTTTGCCTTCGGTAGAAATCATAATATTCTGCGGCTTAATGTCGCGGTGGACAATGTTTTTATTATGCGCCGCTTCAATGCCGCGCCCAACCTGGATGGCAATGCTGATCGCTTCTTTGTAAGAAAGCTGGCCTTTTTTCTCGATATACGTTTTGAGCGTAATGCCTTCTACATATTCCATTACAATATAGTGAAAGCCTTCTTCGCTGCCCACGTCATAGATATTTACAATATTCGGATGTTCCAGTCCGGCCGCCGACTGTGCTTCTGTCCGGAATTTCGTAACAAAATTCACATCTTCCGCAAACTCTGGCTTTAGCACTTTAATCGCGACAAACCTGCCCAGCACATGATCTTTTGCCTTATATACATCAGACATGCCGCCTGCGCCTGCTTTGGCGAGTATCTCATAGCGGTCTGCTACAAATTTCCCTTCTTCTAACATCTTTTCACCTCATCAGAAAACGGATCTATGATGATCACGGATATATTATCTTTTCCGCCATTTTCATTCGCTGCCCCGACTAACTGCCTGACCGTGGAAGGCAGATCGTGCCGGCTGCTGATGATCTGGCGGATTTCACTGTCTTCCAGCATATTCGTCAGCCCGTCGGAACAGATTAAAATACGGTCTCCGGGTTTTAGATTGACTTCAAAAAAATCTGCTTTCAGATCCCGCATCGCTCCAACTGCCCTTGTAATTATATTTTTATCGGGATGGACCCTGGCCTGGCGCTGGTTCATCTCTCCCATTCGTACCATTTCCTGCACCAGTGAATGGTCTTTTGTCACCTGAATCATATTCTGGTTGACCAGATACAAACGGCTGTCTCCTACATTTGCGACATACAGGCAGCCCGACACTACCGTAGCTGCTACAAATGTCGTTCCCATTCCTCTGAGTCTTGGATTTTCGCCTGCCAGCGCAAGCAGCTCCGCATTTACCTGGCGCAAAGCTGTCCCAAGCAAAGAAACCGGTTCACAAAGCCCGCTGCCTCTCACCGCCTCCACAACATGCTCCACGGTATATCTGGAAGCAAAATCTCCTGCATTATGACCGCCCATTCCATCCGCAACGATAAAAAGGTTCGGAAGATTTCCAACCGGTGTCTCGGACGCATAGATATAATCCTGATTCATTTCCCGCCGTCTTCCTACATCTGTCATGGAAAATGTCTTCATCTTTTCCGCCTGCCTTTCACACTGCCTGTTACCCTGCTCGTTCCCATCTGCCGCGGCAAGTTCAGCTTCCTTCCCCGCCGCATCCTGCTGCCACAGGCCCGCCGCTGTGTTCCTTCCCATATTTTTTCCGCAGCTGCCCGCATGCGCCGTCGATATCACGGCCAAGTTCTCTTCTAATAGTAACATTTATTTTATTTTTTTCAAGTTTATTTTTAAAATCAAATGTAATAGTTTCATCCGGCTGCGTATAAGCCCGCTCTTTTACCGGATTTACGGGGATCAGATTAACATGACAGTTTTTATGACCCAAAAGTTCACAAAGCTGCCCGGCATCTTCGGGCGTATCGTTGATCCCATGAATCAGGCTGTATTCAAATGTCATGCGCCTGCCTGTCTGTGCAAAATAATAATCGCATGCTTCCATCACTTCTGAAAGCGCATAGGTGTCTGCTACCGGCATCAGCATCCTGCGTTTTTCCTGCGTCGGCGCATGCAACGACAGCGCCAGTGTAATGGCAAGCTTTCGATCAGCCAGTTCGCGCATTTTCGGCACAAGCCCGCAGGTGGATACGGTAATATTGCGCTGGCTGATTCCAAGGCCGTTTGGATCTGTCAATAATTCGATCAAACGGATCAGATTTTCCAGGTTATCTAACGGCTCTCCCATTCCCATCACTACAACGTTTGAAATGCGTTCGCCAATATCCTGCCCGATCCGGTAGATCTGCTCAAGCATCTCCGACGGTTCCAGGCTGCGCACCAGTCCGCCGATCGTGGAAGCGCAAAAGCGGCAGGCCATCCGGCAGCCGGCCTGGGAGGAAATGCAGACGGAATTGCCATGCTTATACCGCATCAGCACGCTTTCAATCATATTACCGTCTGGCAGGGCAAAAAGGTATTTTTTGGTGCCGTCCAGTCTGGAAGTTTGTATTTCTATGGGTGTTAAGATGGTCAGCCGGGTATGCTGGTGAAGGCGGGCGCGCAGTTCTTTGGACAGATTTGTCATTTGCGCAAAGTCTGTGGCTTGTTTTTTGTGCAGCCATTCGTATATTTGTTTTGCCCGGTAGGGTTTCTCCCCCAGGGTGGTCAAGTAGGAGGCCAGTTCGGGGAGAGTCAGGGATTTCAGGTCTGGTTTTGTGGGTTGTGTATTATTTGTTTGCATGATTTGGTGGTCCATTTCTAGTTCTATTTTTTTGTGGGGCCGGGGTGGCTAACCGGACGATACTGCGGGATGGGGACAGGCTGCTTTTATTGGCCTGGAAGCAGCCTGCGTGTTTGGTTGGAGTTAATTTTTTAGGGGTGCGGGTGCCATTATTTGTTTGGTTATTATCAGTTTTTGCTGTTCTTTGGAAACTGTTATGTATTTGGCTGTGGCTGGAGTTAGATGTTTTGCGCCTTAATATCCTGCAAATGCTGAATTTCCGCAATATAAAACCCGTCCCCTCCATCCGCCGCAGGAAGAATCTGCCTTTCGCGCAGCAGTCTGAAATCCGGAAATGCCTGTAAAAACCATTGTGTATTTTCTTCGTTTTCCTGGCGGCTGATCGTGCAGGTGCTGTAGATCAGTTTTCCGCCGGGCTTTACATATTGGACGATGACAGACAGTATTTCCCTCTGCAGGCTGGCCAGTTCCCTGATCTGGGAAAGCGTCATGCGGTAGCGGATATCTTTTTTCCTGCGCATCACGCCAAGGCCGGAGCATGGCAGGTCTGCGATTACGATATCCGCTTTTGCGAACAGCGTCTGGTCTGGTCTGGTGGCGTCCCATTGCTGTGCTTCGATATTGGTCGTCTGGCAGCGCTGGATGTTTTCCTTAAGCAGCTGGATCTTATATGGTGTCAGATCTCGTGCCAGGACGTGTCCGTTTCCGTGCATCATCTGTGCGATCTGTATCGCTTTGCCGCCTGGCGCGGCGCAGACGTCCAGAACAAAGTCGTCTTTGCCCGGAGCTGCTGCCTGCGCGGCAAGCATGGAACTGATGTCCTGTACATAAAAGAGTCCTTCCTGGAAGGACGGCAGTGCTTTGATATAATCATAGCCAGTGATTTTAAGGGCGCACGGGGCAGACGGCGTCTCTGGCAGCTGTGTGCATGGTTCTGCGGTTACGCCTTCTGCCGCGAGCCTTTGGATCAATTCCTGCTGCGTACAGCGGTTGGTATTTACGCGGATGGTAACAGGCGCTGGTGTCGCGACGGACCGGAGAAGCTGTTCCATGCGTATAAAATCTTCCTGGTTCCGCAGATTCCAGCCAAATTGACTGCTCCACAGTTCTATGATCCATTCCGGCATGGAATAGCGGACGGACAGCCAGTGGCCGGGCTGTGTGTCAGGGTCGGGCCAGGTGATCTTGTCTTTGCTGCGGCTAATGTTGCGCAGCACGCCGTTGACATAGCCGCTTAGGCTGTGAAACCCTTTTTTCTTAGCCAGGCGTACGGCTTCGTTACATGCCGCGCTGTCTGGTACGGCATCCATAAAGCAGATCTGATAAACGCCGCTTCTTAAGATGCAGCAGATGACGGGCTTGAGTTTGCTGACCGGAACTTTGGAAAACTGTCCGATAATATAGTCAATGCGGATCAGATTTTCCAGTGTGCCTTCTGCCAGGCGCGTGAGAAACGCACGGTCTTTTTTGTCCAGATACTGGTGTTTTTCAAGCACGCCCGCAATTGCAATATGACTGTGCGTCCCCTGCCTAAGCACACTTAATAAAATATCCAGCGCTAATTCTCTTGTATTTACTGCATCTGCCATGTTTTCCTCCCAAAATGCTGCCTGATTTTTTATTTCCTAATTATTTAATCTCTGTCTCTGCCTCCGAATAAAAGCAGCAGCCGCAGTAACTGCAGAATCGCTGCCGCTGCGCCTGCAACATAGGTCAGAGCGGCGGCTTTGAGTACTTTCCTTGTATAAGGAAGCTCTTGTTCGCTCAGAATGCCGGTATCGCCCAGTATGCGTACGGCGCGGCTGGACGCGTTAAATTCTACCGGAAGCGTAACCAGCTGGAATAAGACTGCTGCGGAAAAAAAGATAATCCCGATCTGACAGAAAATATTTCCCGCGCCGCCAAATATAACTCCAAGAATAATTAACGGCCAAGCCGCTGCGGAGCCGAAATTGGCAACCGGAACAAGAGCGCTGCGGAAATTAAGCGGAGAATAGCCCTGCTGATGCTGGATGGCATGACCGCATTCATGCGCTGCCACGCCAACGGCGGCCACTGAAGTGGAAGCATAGACGGAATCTGACAGATTCAGTGTTTTGTTTTTGGGATTATAGTGGTCTGTCAGATCTCCGGCGACGTGCTGGATTCTGACATCGTAAATACCTGCGCTGTTTAATACGCGCTGCGCGGCCTGCGCTCCGGTCATATTTGTCCTGCTGCGCATTTGTGCATATTTATGAAACGTCGTTTTCACACGCATGGATGCAAACATGGATATCAGCGCGCCGATGAGAACGAGCAGATAAGTGGGATCAAAATAGTAACCGTATCGGTATCCAAATGGCATAATCTTTCCTCCTTACCGGAACTGTCCGATTTGATTTGTATCAGCCGCTGACAGTTCCTGATCTGATCTGTGCAGGCAGACCGTCTAATAGTGTACATAAAAGCATTATTTGTCGGGTCTGCCTGTTTGAAATGTGAATGGACTGGCTTTTTTATTTGCCCAGCTGTTTTCCAGCTTCTATTTGAAACCCGCGCAGAAATGCGTCTGCGGTCATGCGTTTTTTTCCTTCCAGCTGGACTTCCTGCAATGACAGACGGCCTTCTCCGGTCTGGACAATCAGCTGGCGTTTGTCCGCGGTCAGGATCTGTCCTGCCTGTGTGTGGTCGCCGCCTGGCAAGACAGCGGCTTTCCAGATTTTCAGTGTTTTCCCGTCAATGGCGGTAAAAGCGCTTGGCCACGGGCTGAGTCCGCGGATCAGGCGTTCGATCTGAACGGCTGGCATTGACCAGTCGATATCCCCCATCTGCTTTCTAATCATCCCGACGTGGGTTGCCTGTGTTTCATCCTGTCTGGTCCGTGTCACTGTGCCGTCCTGGATATGGGAAATTGTCTGTACACAGAGGCTGGCGCCTGCCTGAGCCAGTTTTTCAAATAAACTTCCTCCGGTTTCCTCCGGCGCAAGCGGCACTTCGGTCTTGGCCAGGATCTCACCTGTATCAATTCCGATATCCATTTGCTGGATCGTTACGCCGGTCGTATGATCTCCATTTATGACCGCCCATTGGATCGGCGAGGCTCCGCGGTATTTCGGAAGCAGGGACGCATGGACGGTGATACAGCCGTAAGCCGTCATTTCCAGTATTTCTTTTGGAAGAATCTGCCCAAACGCAGCGACTACCATCAGATCCGCATCAAACGTCCGTAAATAGGCGATACATTCCGGCTCACGAATGCGTTTTGGCTGGTATACTTCCAATCCGTGTGCGAAAGCGGCTGTTTTTACAGCAGAATACTGCACGGCTTTTCCTCTGCCCTTTGGCTTATCCGGCTGGGTTACCACAAGTACTACCTCATGCCCTGCGTCGACCAGCGCATCCAGTGTCTGCACGGCAAAATCCGGCGTACCCATAAAAATAAGTTTCATATTTCTGTCACCTGCCCTTCTTAAATGGTCAGCAAATCATTCCTCATCCATAACTGCGTCATGAATCTCTCCGATCACATGTTCCATATACATATGTCCGTCCAAATGTTCGATCTCATGACACAAGGCGCGCGCCAGCAGCTCTTCGCCTTCCACCTCATATGCTTCCATTTCCTGGTCAAACGCGCGTACAAGCACGCGGTTCGGACGCTTGACTTCTCCTGCTTTGCCCGGAAGGCTTAAGCATGCCTCATCCCCGGTCTGCTCCCCTTCCTGTTCAATAATCTGCGGATTGACCAGCACAATCGGGCCTTCCCCGATATCTACAACCGCAATCCTTCTTAATATGCCGACCTGCGGCGCTGCCAGTCCCACGCCGTTTGCTTCGTACATCGTATCCAGCATGTCTTCGATCAATACTTTCATTTTTGGTGTCAGTTCTTTAACTTCCTTGCATACTTTGTTCAAAATCGGGTCTCCCGCTACCCGGATCTGTCTGATTGCCATTCCTGTCAGTTCCTCCTCAATTCTCCTGTTTCATAAATTCTGTTCTTTTCCCGCAACAGTTTCCATCCCTTATGGCACTGTTACGTATCCAGCCATTAGAAACCGCTTCGCGTTGCCTTTTATCTACAATATATTAACCGTTCATGGGATTAAAGTCAAACTGTACGCTGACTTTTTTCCATTCTGCCAGATTCCGCAGTCTTTTTTCCAAAAAATCTTTCACTTTTACCAAAACCGGATAATCCGGATGCTTTACATACAATACGCGCCGATACACGTCATTGATTTTTGCGATCGGCGCGTCCGCAGGCCCGATCACCTGAAACTGCTTCCAGACGCCGTCTGTCCTGGCTTTTTGCAGTTCGCCGTCAATCCACGCCGCGATCTGCTCCATGCAGGAAGATGTAAGCTGCGGATCTTTGGACGCAGTTAATATATGGAGCATATGAAAGACCGGCGGATAATGCATCAGCTTACGGTAAAGGATCTCTTCTTCGTAAAAAGCCCGGTAGTCCTGCGCCTGTGCGGTCCGGATGCTGAAATGATCCGGCTGGTATGTCTGGATGACGACAGCGCCTGGTTCCTGCCCGCGCCCGGCCCGGCCCGCAGCCTGTGTCACCAGCTGGAAGGTACGTTCCGAGGCACGGTAATCACTGACATTTAAAGACAGATCCGCCGCAAGGATGCCGACCAGCGTTACATTCGGAAAGTCATGCCCTTTGACAATCATCTGCGTCCCTACCAGGATATCCGCTTCGTGGCTGGCAAATGCAGATAAAATCTGCTCATAAGAATCTTTGGAACGTGTCGTATCATAATCCATCCGCAGCACCCTCGCTTGTGGAAACCGCTGCGCCGTCAGTTCCTGTATTTTCTGCGTACCCGCCTGAAAACCGCCGATATAGGAAGATCCGCAGGACGGACATCGGTCTACCATCGCAGTCTCATAGCCGCAGTAATGACAGAGAAGCCTTCCATGCCTATGCTGGCTTAGCGACACATCACAGTGCGGACAGCGCATCACCATACCGCATGCGCGGCACGAGACAAATCCGGCCAGACCGCGGCGGTTTAAAAACAACATAACCTGCTGTTTTTTGTCAAGGCGGTCTTCAATCAGTTCCTGGAGCCGCCTGCTTAAAATCGAACGGTTCCCCGCCCGCAGCTCTGCCCGCAGGTCCGCGACTTCGCAGTCCGGCAGCGCTTTTTCCTGTACCCGGCTGTCCATCACCAGCAGACGGTATTCTCCGGACAGCGCCCGGTAATAGCTCTCCAGGGAAGGCGTCGCGGAACCAAGCACCACGCTTGCCCCTGCCATTGCAGCCCTTGCGACCGCCACTTCCCTGGCATGGTATTTTGGCACCGTTTCACTCTTATAACTCGTCTCATGCTCTTCATCTATGATAATAAAGCCTAAATTTGAAAATGGTGTGAACAATGCCGACCGCGGCCCGATCATCACATCGATTTCACCATTTTTTGCCCGTTCCAGCTGGTCGGACCGTTCGCCCGGCGACAGTCTGGAATGCAGGATCGACACACGGTCGCCGAATCGCTCATAGAACCGCCGCACCGTCTGAAATGTCAGCGCGATTTCAGGAATCAGCATAATACTCGTCATGCCCTTTGCCGCCGCATACGCGATCAGTTCCATATAGACCTCCGTCTTCCCGCTTCCGGTCACACCATGCAGCAAATACGTATAACGCCTGCCTGCGTCAAATTCCTGCTCCACTTCCTGTACCAGCCGCCGCTGCTGCCCGTTCAGACTGATTTGGTACGTATGCTGCGCAAGCTGCGACACGGGATTGCGGTAATAAAACTCCCTCTCGATTTTAACAACGCTTTTTTCTTCCAGCGTGCGGATGGCCGAAGACGGGATGCCAAGATCTTTGGTCAGATGCAGATACGGCTGCGGAGAACACTCCAGCAGCTCCGCCAAAAGCTTCGCCTGCGCCGTATAATGTCTGCGCACGCATTCCGCATGCAGGCTTTTCGCCTCGCTGGCTGACGCAAGCAGGCTGACCTGCTTTCTTTCTTTCTGCCGCTGCCTGCGTTTTACCGGAAGGACTGTTTTCAGCGCCTGATTCATCGTTCCGCCGTAATTTCTGCGAATCCACGCGGCAAGCGCGATCAGGTGGGACTCGATCGCCAGAGACTCTTTCAAAATCGAAGCGATCGGCCGGATTTTGGATATCTCATATTCCGGCTGATCCGTCAATGCAATCACATAGCCCTGCATCATGCGCCGCCCAAACGGAACCTTGACACGCATCCCTTCCGAAATCTCCGGCTCCAGCTGCGGCGGCACAAGATATTGGAACGTCTGATCCAGTTTTTCGTGTGAGATATCTACAATTATATTTGCATACATACGGATGCTTCCCATCTATTATATTTATATTTTACTTACATTCTTTTAAAATATCCGCAATCAAAACGCGCTCATCCATCGGATATTTTTTCCCTTTGATCTCCTGATAATCCTCATGTCCTTTCCCGGCCAGCACAATGACATCTCCGGGTCTTCCGTTTTGTATGACATACCGGACAGCCTCTTTACGGTCAGCAATTTCTACATAAGCGCCGTCTGTCTTTGCGATGCCCTGTTTAATATCATCTATAATCGCCTGGGGCTGTTCATCCCTTGGATTATCCGAAGTAATTACCGTAAGATCCGCCAGCCTGCCGGAAACCTCTCCCATTTCATAGCGCCTGATACGGCTGCGGTTGCCCCCACAGCCAAACAGGCAGACCAGTCTGCCAGGCTCATATTCCCGCAGGGTCGTCAGCAGGCTTTCCAAGCTCATCGCATTGTGCGCATAGTCTATCATCAGCGTAAAATCATCCGACACTTTGACCATTTCGATACGCCCTTTCACCTTCGCCTGCTTTAACGCCTGCTGCATATGTTCCACCGGCACCTGAAAATGACGGCAGACCGCGATTGCCGTCAGCGAATTGTACACGCTGAATTTGCCCGGCACATCAATCTCCACAGCAAAGGAACAAAGTCCCGCCGCCTCATACGCTACACCCAGATACCCCGGCCTGTGGATCAGCCGGATATTTTGCGCGCGCAAATCCGCCTCTTTGGAAAATCCAAATGTCTCAATGCTGCACGTATGACCGTCAGTCACCGCCCTGGCATGCGCATCGTCCGCATTGATAATCCCCGTTCTGCACTGGCGAAACAGCATCCGCTTGCAGGCCAGATATTCTTCAAAAGAAGCGTGTTCATTCGGCCCGATATGATCCGGCTCAAGATTGGTGAAAATACCAAGATCAAATAAAAATCCGCCGACACGGTGCATCATCAGTCCCTGGGAAGACACTTCCATCACACACGTATCACACCCGGCGTCCGCCATTTTCCTAAAATACTCCTGCACCACATACGATTCCGGCGTCGTATTTGCCGCTGGAATCCGTTCGTCACCAATAATCGCCTCGATCGTACCGATCAGTCCTACTTTATGTCCGGCGCTTTCCAAAATCGAGCGGACCATATACGTCGTCGTTGTCTTGCCCTTTGTCCCTGTAATGCCGATGGTCTTTAACTGTTCCGCCGGATAGCCAAACCAGGCTGCGGACAGCATTGCAAGCGCAAGTCTCGTGTCATCCACCTTTAAGACCGCCGGCCCGTCAGGAACCGCTGTCTCCTGTTCGATGACAATGGCAGCCGCCTGTTTTTCCACAGCTTCGCGGATATATGCATGGCCGTCAAAAACAGCTCCTTTGATGCATACGAACATACAGCCGGGGATGATTTTCCTGGAATCATATACAAGCGCGGAAATTTCCCGTCCGGCGTCTCCTGCCAAAAGCTTGTACTGCATGCGTTCTGTTAATGTTTGTATTGTCATAAATAGACCTCCGTAGTATCTGTTTGATTCGATTTTATTCGGTTTTGTTCTATATTATACAAATTTCCGGGCAGATACTCAAGGTCTTCCTGAAATAAAATCATTGCGCGCATATATACATCAGCAAATATAATTCCTTCTATATAAAATGATGCGTCCCCTTTTCTATTTTGAAACTTACTCATTCATTGTTGACAATCATCCCTTGATTTGTTATAGTTATTTTAGTAAAAATTTACATATAATCTGCCAGACCCAAAATACATATCAGCAATTTAACCAGCTATTTATAAAAAATCCATCAAAAAGGAGGCAATGTTATGTTATTCCAGACCACACCAGAACAAGAACAGCTGCGAGCAAAGATCCGTGCCTTTGCCGAAGAAGAAATCAAGCCGATCGCCTTTTCCTTAGACCAGGAAAACCGTTTTCCTGATGAAGCCGTAAAAAAGCTTGGGGAAATGGGTCTTATGGGTATTCCTTATCCGAAAGAATATGGCGGCGCCGGGCTTGATGTGAACAGTTATGCCATTGCAGTCGAGGAACTGTCCAGGGTTGACGGCGGTTCCGGCGTTATTTTATCCGCTCATGTATCGCTGGGAACTTTTCCGATCTTTGCATTCGGTAACGAAGCACAAAAGCAGAAATACCTCGTTCCGCTTGCCAAAGGCGAAAAAATCGGCGCTTTCGGACTGACCGAGCCAAACGCAGGCTCTGACGCTGGCGGCACAGAGACAACGGCGCTTGATAAAGGCGACTACTATCTGTTAAACGGCGGCAAAATTTTTATTACAAACGCGCCGAAAGCTGATACATATGTCGTATTCGCGGTAACTACGCCGGATATCGGTACACGCGGCATTTCTGCGTTTATTGTAGAAAAAGGCTGGGAAGGTTTTGAATTCGGTGATCATTATGATAAAATGGGCATTCGCTCTTCCACAACGGCAGAGCTGATCTTTAACGATGTAAAAGTGCCAAAGGAAAACCTGCTTGGCAAAGAAGGAGAAGGCTTTAAGATCGCTATGGCGACATTGGACGGCGGACGCATCGGCATTGCCGCACA
Source organism: Lachnospiraceae bacterium (assembly GCA_009774535.1). Lineage (GTDB taxonomy): Bacteria > Bacillota > Clostridia > Lachnospirales > Lachnospiraceae > Eubacterium_J. The sequence continues at coordinate 7,710 of VSNY01000034.1, read as the reverse complement.
GGCGCTTGGCATCGCGCAGGGCGCGTTTGAACAGGCTTTGGATTATGCGAAAGAACGCAACCAGTTCGGCAAACCGATCGCCGCACAGCAGGGCATTTCATTTAAAATCGCGGATATGGCGACAAAGCTGCGCTGCGCACGCTTTTTAGTATACTCTGCGGCAGAATTAAAAGAACACCATGATCCGTACGCAATGGAAGCTGCGATGGCAAAAATGTACGCTTCTGATATTGCCCTGGAAGTTACGAACAGCGCGCTGCAGATTTTCGGCGGCACTGGCTTCTTAAAAGGAATGGATGTGGAACGGATGTATCGTGACGCCAAGATCACGACCATATACGAAGGCACAAATGAGATCCAGCGTGTAGTAATCGCTGCTAATCTGATCGGGAAAATGCCGAAAGATTCCGGGGGCGGCAGCCGCTCCGCTGCAAAAAAACCGGCTCCCATCACAGGCGTGCGCAAAGGACATATATTCCGGGAAGGCGCTGCAGGAGACAAAGTAACCGCTCTGGTGGAAGCGCTGAAAAAAGACGGACATGACTTTACCGTAGGCATTCCTGCCGACACACCAATTGCGCAGGCGGAACGTGTAGTTTCTGCCGGAAAAGGAATTGGTTCCAAGGAAAATATGAAGCTGATCGAAGACGTAGCAAAAGCTGCAGGCGCAGCCATCGGTTCTTCCCGTCCGGTCGCTGAGACACTCAAATATGTGCCGTTAAGCCGTTATGTCGGCATGTCCGGCCAGAAATTCAGAGGCAACCTGTATATTGCATGCGGTATTTCCGGCGCTACACAGCACTTAAAAGGCATCAAGGACGCTTCCACAATCGTTGCCATTAACAAAAACGGCAATGCCCCGATTTTTAAAAACTGCGACTATGGAATTGTCGGTGATGTCAACGAGATCCTTCCGCTTTTAGCAGAAGCCTTAGATACCGGAGAAAAACAGCCTGCACCGCCTATGGTAAAAATGAAACGCCCGCCGGTTCCGAAGCCGGAACCAATCGGCAAACGCTATGTATGCGGCGGATGCGGTTATGAATATATTCCTGAAAACGGAGACGAAGACGCCGAAATCGCACCTGGCACATTATTTGAAAAGCTGCCTGAAGACTGGGTATGCCCGGAATGTGCAGAAGGCAAAGACCAGTTTATTGAAGCTTAACAAGTATGTAAAAAGAATTATAATATAGAACAGAACCATTTCACGGGACGGTTCTATATTTCCCATATCACTCCAGGAGGTTAATTTATGTATTGTGTACGTAATATCACAGAAGATCTGTACTGGGTTGGCGCCAATGATCACCGGCTCCACCTGTTTGAAAATATACATCCGATTCCATACGGCGTCAGCTATAATGCTTATCTGCTTTTGGATCAGGAAACTGTACTGTTTGACACCGTTGACTGGTCAGCCTGCCGTCAGCTTTTAGAAAATCTGGACCATCTGCTGGACGGCCGTCCGCTGGACTGGCTGGTTGTAAACCATATGGAGCCTGACCATGGCGCCTGTGTAGAGCAAATTTTACTGCGCTATCCGAATGTTAAAGTGATTTCTACTGAAAAATCCTTTATGCTGATGCGCCAGTTCGGTTTCCATCCGGACGAACATGAATGCGTGACCGTTGCCGAAGGCGATACGCACTGCTTTGGCGCACATACCGTTACGTTTGTAGCTGCACCGATGGTACACTGGCCGGAAGCGATGGTTACCTTTGATACGACCAACGGCGTACTCTTCTCCGCAGATGCATTCGGTTCGTTTATTGCCTTAGACGGCAAGCTGTTCGCAGACGAAGTAGACTTTGACAGAGACTGGCTCGATGAAGCACGCCGTTACCTGGTCAACATCGTAGGAAAATACGGCCCGCACATCCAGCTGCTGCTGAAAAAAGCCGGAGGCATCGTAGACAAAATCAAATATATCTGCCCGCTGCACGGCCCGGTATGGCGTGAAGATTTCGGATATTTTATTGACAAATACGACAAATGGAGCCGCTACGAACCGGAAGAAAAAGGCGTTATGATCGCTTACGCTTCCATGTACGGCAATACGGAAGCCGCTGCACAGGCGCTTGCCAGCAAACTGTGTGAAAAAGGCTGCACAAATGTAAAAGTACACGATGTATCCAATACCCATGTTTCTTATCTGATCTCGGATGCATTTAAGTACAGCCACATTGTATTGGCATCGGTAACTTATAACCTTGGTATTTATCCGGTTATGCATAATTTCTTAATGGATATGAAAGCGCTGAATATGCAAAACCGTACCTTTGCCTTGATTGAAAATGGCTCCTGGGCCTGCAAGTCGGGGGATCTGATGCAGAAATTTATTGATGAAGAATTAAAGAATATGACTGTCTTAAATGAACGTCTGAGTATTGCTTCTGCAATGGGCGCAGATAAGAATATCGATCTGGATGCGCTGGCGGATGCGATCATTGATTCGATGAAAGAATAAAACAGGAAGCGTGTATGAAAATGCCGGATCTTTTGAGAAACGGGTTTGCATGCACGCTTTTTCTTTTTCCACTTTTCTGAATAAATCCCATCATCCGGGCCATCCTATCTTTATGAGACGAATACAAAATTTTATGATCTGCGGCCTGACTGGCTGGTGCATGGAGATTTTATTTACTTCAACCGGAAGCATATGGAAACACGACCGAAGGATGATGGGGCAGACTTCGCTTTGGATGTTTCCTATTTATGGCATGGCGGCTGTCATCGCTCCCGTATCCCGCCGTCTGACAAGCTGTCCGGTTCTTTTGCGCGGAGCGATTTACAGCGTTGGTATCTTTACCGGAGAGTATGTCAGCGGCAGCTTTTTAAAAAAACACCGCATGTGTCCTTGGGACTACAGCAAGGCAAAAGCAAATATTAACGGTATTATCCGGCTGGATTATGCTCCTTTATGGATGTTTGCCGGGCTGGCTTTTGAAAAAATCCTTTCTATTGCAGATCCGTTTACAGAATCTGGGTAGATTGGGGTGTTGGCAATCCGGACGTGTCCGAGCCAGCGGAAGGGGCCTGCAGCCCGGCGGCATAGGATTGAGCGAATTACAGTAAACGCCTACAAAATCTCCCCATTGGACGCAATCACCTTTTGATACCACCCAAAAGACTTTTTCCTGCTCCTGGCAAGCGTTCCGCTGCCGTCATCCTGCTTATCCACATAAATAAATCCATAACGCTTTTTCATCTCCCCGGTTGACGCGCTCACCAGATCCACGCAGCCCCAGGCGGTATAACCCATCAGATCTACACCGTCTTCTTCTACCGCTGCCTTCATCGCGCGGATATGTTCCCGCAAATACGCAATCCGGTAATCATCCTCGATCTGTTCCTGCGTGTCTGGCTGATCCATTGCGCCAAGACCGTTTTCTACGATAAACAGCGGCTTTTGGTAACGGTCGTAGACTTCGTTCAGTGTAATGCGAAGCCCTAAAGGATCGATCGGCCAGCCCCAGTCGCTGAAGGTCAGGTATGGATTTTTTACGGATCGGAACAGATTGCCCTCTGCCTCTTCCTGGGTGCTGCCTGGTGCGGCTATGCACCTGCTGTTGTAATAGGAAAATGCAATAAAGTCTACCGGGTATCGCTGCAGGATCTGTACGTCATCCGGCTCCATTTGCGGATAAATGCCTTGTGCCTGCAGGCGCCTGACGGCATAGGACGGATAAGCGCCGCGTGCCTGCACATCTGCGAAAAAGTAGTTTTCCTGTCCTGTTTTTAACGCTTCCCATACATCCTGCGGCCTGCAGGAGTATGGATAGACGCTGCCCGCGGCGAACATGCAGCCGACTTGGTTGGATGGATTGATTTCATGAGCCATTTTAACGGCAAGCGCACTGGCGACGAGTTCATGGTGCGCGGCCTGGTATTTGATCCGTTCTTCGTCTTCTCCTTCTTCAAATACAAGTCCCGCGCCGAGGAACGGGGCGTGCAGGATCATATTGATCTCATTGAACGTCAGCCAGTGTGTGACATACTTCCGGAATCGTTCAAATAAAACTTTGCAAAGGCGCAGATAATAGCCGATCATTTTCCTGCTCCTCCAGCCGCCGCAAACCTGGATCAGCCCGATCGGACAGTCAAAATGGCAAATGGTTACAAGCGGCTGGATGCCGTATTTTTTGCATTCCTGAAACAGCTCTTCATAAAAGCGAAGCCCTTCTTCATTTGGCCGCTCTTCGTCCCCGTTCGGGAAAATCCGCGTCCATGCGATACTCAGGCGGTATACACGAAAGCCCATCTCTGCGAACAGACGCAGGTCTTCCCGGAAATGATGGTACTGATCAACGGCTTCCGCGGCTGGATACGTATGCGCGTCATCCATCGCCAGCATTTTTTTATGTCCTGTAATAACCGCGCTGCGGTCCGCGCCTGCAGGGCAGACATCGACATTCGCAAGCCCCCGGCCGCCTTCAAAAATACCGCCTTCACACTGATTTGCGGCTGTTGCTCCGCCCCACATAAAATCTTTTGGAAAACTCATCTGCAGCACCTCCCTTAATTTATTATGTTCAGCAGCAGTTCTCCGGCATTTACCGATTCTGCGGAAGTCTCCATAATGTCCAGATAATCGTCTGCATTTGTCACAAGCACCGGCGTCTCGATGCAAAAACCTTTTGCCTGCAGCAGCGCGATATCAAATTCCAGCAACAGCTGGCCTTTTTTCACACGGTCCCCTTCTGCCGCTTTTGCCGTATAGCCTTCGCCGTTTAACTGCACCGTGTCCAGCCCGACGTGTATTAATAACTCCGCGCCTGTGTCCGTCGTTATGCCGATCGCATGCAGGGTTGGGAAAAATGCGGAGATCACGCCGTCAGCAGGGGCAAATACTTTGCCTTCTTTTGGCAGTATGGCAACGCCTTTTCCAAGCGCGCCGGAACCAAACGCTTCATCTTTCATTGCTTCCTGGCGGATCACAGTTCCTTTGATCGGGCTTGCAATTTCCAGACGGTTCACCAGCTGGCCGTTAGCTGCTGCCTGTGTGCGGCTGTCATTGGCAGTAAAAGACTGCTCCCGGCTGCCCGCAGCTGCACCCTGCGCTCCTGTATCTGCAAGCGCCTCTGGGGCTTCTTCTTTATAAAAGATCATTGTGGCCGCAAATGCAATGACCATCGTGATGATAACACCAGTAACCGCTACGATCAGATTGCCCATGCTTCCATCCGGCTCGATCATTGCTGGAAATTCAAAAATGCCCATGCCGCCCATCATAAATTTACGGAAATTAAACGCGCCGTAAAACCCGCCGCCAATACAGCCAGCCACGCAGCTGATAATAAACGGCTTTTTCAAAGGCAGCAAAATACCATAAATCGCAGGCTCTGTAACACCAAAAATACCGGAAATAAAATTTGGCAGCGCCATTTCTTTCAGCTTTTGATCCTTGGTCTTAAACAAAATCCCAAGCACTACCGCAGATGTGGCAAATGTGCAGGCAAAAAACGGCATCATCACATTGTCATATCCATTGGTCAGAATGTTGTTAATATAAACCGGAATAAATCCCCAATGCAAACCGAAAATTACTAAAATCTGCCACGTCGCCCCAACAATAGCGCCTGCTAACAATGGGCTGAAATTACGGACAGACATAACTGTCTCCGCAATGATCGTTGATCCGAAGGTAGCTACCGGCCCGATCAGCAAAAATCCTACCGGAATGGCCACAATCAATGTCAGCATCGGAACAAAGAAAAATTTTACAAGATCCGGAATAAACCTGCTGAAAAATTTTTCACATTTGGATGCAAAATACACAACGAAAATAACCGGGATTACCGTTCCTGTGTAATCCATCGCGATCATAGGAATGCCAAAAAAAGTCGTATACACATCGGATGCAAACATCGTCCCTTCAAACAGCGTATACAAGGCTTCCCCGCCCGCGGACAGCGTACTGTTCTGCACGCCTGGATAGCACATAATCGCGCCAATTACCAGACCGATCATCGGTTTTAAGTTGAATTTTTTAGCTGCCGTATAACCCAGAAACAGCGGCATAAAGTGAAACAGCCCGTCTCCAACCGCATTCAGGACCAGATAGCCTCCGCCTGCATCCGAATACAGTCCGATTGCTACAAACAAAGCATTCAGACCCTTGACCATTCCGCAGGCTGCCATAATGCCAAGAATCGGCTGGAAAATACCAGAAATAGCGTCGATTGCACGGTTAAACAGACTGCCGGAAGGCGTATCTTCGATCTGGTCCGGCGTACCCTCTTCCATTCCAAGCAGCGGCAGCACATCCGCATACACTTCCGGTACATGGTTGCCGATCACAACCTGATACTGGCCGCCGCTTTTCATCACCGTAACGACGCCTTCCATCTTTTTTAGTACGTCATCCTTTGCCCTGCTTTCGTCTTTCAGTTTAAAACGCAGTCTCGTAATACAATGCGTTAAGCTGCTGACGTTTTCTTTTCCGCCTACGTTTTTGACAATTTCTCTTGCCAGGTCTTCGTATTTACCCATTTTTTTCTCCTCCATAATAAAATTTTCTGTTCTATTTATGAAGGTTTGGCCAACTGAATGTCACCATCCCAGCATACCAGTCATGTCGGTCAGCTCTGTGTCTTGTGAATCGCCCGCTCAATGTGTATCGTCAGGTAGAGCTGTTCTTCTTTGGACATTGGATGTCCGTATTTTTTTGTAAGAAAAGCAGTGATCCGTTCGACGCAATGGTATGATTTTGCGTATTTTTGACGGATCATATCAAACAGATCATCATTGTTGTCATCTTCGTAATTGTTATGTTCCACCAGCCGTTTTGCAAAAAACTTCAAATGTGTGACAAAACGGTAGTAATATACGTCTTCCTCTTTAAATTCCACCTGGAAATAATATTTTACAATATTTAAGATTTCCTGCATTACTTTTGTGATTTCGTACATATTGTGCATCGTTGATTCATCCATCTGCGCATTGGCCAGATGGAGCGCGATAAAACCCGCCTCGTCTTCGGGAAGATCTATTTTTAACTGCTGCCGGATCAGCGCCAGCGCCCACTGCCCTATGGCAAATTCTTCCCTGTAAAACCTGCGGATATCCCACAGCAGCACATTTTTTACAGTGATGCCGTCCAAAAAACGGATGATCGAAGTATGTACATGGTCGATCAGGGAAATATAGATCATATCGTTTAAATCTTTTCCCAGCTCCTTTTTGGCCTGCGCAATAATCTCCTCCCCAATGGCGATATGCTCCATCGGAATATCCCTGATCAGTATCTGAAATTTATCATTAGCTTCTTCGGCGGAGAGGAAAAAGGTCTTATCAACCGCCGCCGGATCGATGGCAGCGCCTGCTTTTTTCTGAAAACAGATGCCTTTTCCCATTACAATTTTTTCCTGTCCCTGCTCATCGCGCACGACTGCCGCGTTATTGTTGAGAATTTTAGAAATCTGCATATGTCGGCCTCTTTCCTGTGAATTATGGTGTTAGTCATAAAGTGTTTTTTAGTATAAAAAAACCTATATACACAAATAAAATTGAAAACTGGCGTCTTCAAAAATATCTCTGTATATAGGTGTAGCTTGCGGTTCGCAATCACTATCCTTGTATATAAATAGGATAGCATAGAGAGGTTGAAAAGTCAATCTTTTTTTCTGATATTCAGAGATTTCGCTTTTAGTATTTATATTTATTCAATTATAGATTTTTAAAGAATAGGGATAAAAAGAAGAATGC
>VSNY01000339.1 GCA_009774535.1 Lachnospiraceae bacterium | reverse complement strand
GGATTATCAGTCATATGAAGAAATTTTTTATGACAGGATTTCCCGAAGGGCTTATTCCAAAAGCACTGTCGATATGAAAAAGACCATTATCGGAACAATAAAGCGGTTTGATCTTGAGGGAAAGTACCCTGACGGCCGCTGTGGGCATTGTATGCTGAAAGCCGGCCCGGAACGGGCGCCTTCTGATGAATTTCAAAAGATCATTGACCATTACCGTGAATACGGTAAAAAGATAGGGAAGAAGCCCGAAACTCTGAGAACCAAATCAAGCAGTGCGACAACATTCTTCCTGTTTCTTCAAAAATGCGGTGAAAACACACTTGACAGCATTACAGAAAAATCAGTCCTCCGTTTTTTTGAAGATTATGACAGCGAGAAATCCAACGGTTACTACTTTCGGGAACGCGTGGCGGCTGTCCTGGGCGCATGGGAAGAAAGGGACTGGGACGGTTGCAGGAGAGTAAAATCCTATCTGCCGCAGCTGCGTCCATTCCGCAAGAATCTACAGTACCTGACAGACACGGAAGTCTCCCGGATCAGGAAAGCCCTGGATGACCCTAATAGCTGCCTGACGCTGCGGGACCGGGCAATCGGCATGCTTTTATTATATACCGGGCTGCGCAGCTGTGATATTGCGGGAATAACATTCGATGCTATTGACTGGGGGCGGGAGGTCATCTCCATTGTGCAGGAAAAAACCGGCGTACCGCTTGAACTGCCACTCTCCCCAATTGTTGGAAATGCCATTTATGATTATCTTACATTGGAACGGGCAGACATGCCCGGGCCATATATTTTCCTGACAGGGAACCGCCTGTTCAATCCTATTTCTGTAAGCAGCATAGATAACATTGTTGATGCCATACTGCGGGAATCTTCCAACCGGCAGTCAGCCGGGGACAGGAGGGGCGCACATTTATTCCGGCACAACGTGGCGACATCCCTGATGGGGAACGGAGTCCCCCGCCCTGTTATAAGCGGGATACTGGGGCACTCATCCCCTGATGCGTTAGGCACATACCTCCATGCCGATTTTGCGGGCCTGAAAGCCTGTTCGCTTGATGTCAGCATGTTCCCGGTTGGGAAGGAGGTGTTTGGGGATGCGTAAGTATCAATCTGAATTTTCTGATTTCTTCTGCCGCTTTGTCAGGTATAGGGAGGCATCAGGGAAATGGAACAAAGGATCTGATTCAATCCTCGCTTCTTTCGACCGGTTCTGTGCGTCCTGCGGGCCAGGGGAATCATTCCAGGAGCTGATAGAGACATGGTGCCGCAGGAGGGACACAGAATCCACAAATGCACATGGAAACAGGATAAGTGTTTTGAACGGACTCATAAGATACCTGAAAGACAGGGGGCTTGCAGAGCTTTCCGAAATAGAGATGCCGAAAACCATGCCAGTTTCCTATATCCCCCACGCTTTTACACAGCAGGAGCTCCAAAGCTTTTTCGCTGCATGCGATGCCTTGTCCATACATGCAGAATCACGCAAGGTCCGGATGGAAAGCATGGCAATACCAACAATCTTTCGGCTTTTGTACAGCAGCGGGATTCGCACCTGTGAGGCAAGAATGCTCAGAACGGGAGATGTAGACCTTGATACAGGGGTCTTAAACATCCGGGATTCGAAAGGGCCGGACCAGCATTATGTTGCGTTACATGATTCCATGCTGGAGATCATGAGGCAGTATGATGCGGCCATAGAAGAATACTGCCCGGCCAGGGGCTATTTTTTCTCGAATTCCAGAGGAATGCCATATACAGCGCCCTGGCTTTCCATGAAATTCCGGGAGTTGTGGGATGGGGTTAGCCAGTCTTATGCAAGGGCCTATGACCTCCGCCACCATTATGCGACAGTGAATATCAACAAATGGTTGGATACGGGATATGAGTTTTTTGATAAGCTTACTTATCTGGGGAAAAGCATGGGGCACCGTTCTTTGGAGAGCACTGCCTATTATTACTCGCTCGTCCCATCCCTGGCCTCTGTGTTATCCGAAAAGTCCGAAGCCTGTTTTAATGATATCATACCGGAGGTGCGCGATGAAGAAAATATCGACTGAATCCACCCAGATCGCCTTACATATATCTGTATTTTTGAACGAATATGCAGCGAATTATTGTTGGACGGCGAATTGAGGGAGACATAAACGGCAAATTATTTTTCCAACCTTTTTCGCATTGACTGCGCAGT
>VSNY01000338.1 GCA_009774535.1 Lachnospiraceae bacterium | reverse complement strand
ACCTACAGGGCCAAGCCGCGGAAATGGTCCCAATCCATAAATCAGGAGCGGATCTAATATAATATTGATTATATTCGATACTGTGTTTATGGAGAATGACCATTGCGGGGCATCAATCACCTTCAAAATATCAGTTATCGCGCTATAAAGGCGACGGAAAATAAAAGATATCAGCGAAACACGAAGATACGGAACGGCAACCGGCAAGGTCTCATAGCTGCCGCCAAACAGCGTCAGGAACGGCCGCGCCAGTACCATTACAACGATGCTGATTCCAAGCACCGCAATCATACAAAGTTTCAGATAAGCAATGCAGTATTTCTTCAACTGGTCAATTTGCTTATTGGCAAAGCAGCCTGCCAGAATCGAAATTACCGCCGTTTGCAATGCCCAAAAAGCAAATTCCAGCAGATTGATTGGTTCTGCGGTCAATCCGACCGCAGCGATTGCTGTTGTCCCAGCCCACTTCAGCAGAGCGGTGTCCGCCATAAGGAATAAGCTGACAAAAAACAACTCCGCAAGGATCGGGATGCCGGTCTTTATCATCCGTATATTCAGTTTTTTCGAAGCAACCGTCTGATCCATTTTTACATATGTTTTCGCATTTAGAAACGGGCGTATGTGTATCCCATGGGCCTGTTTTCATCCAGCCTTTGCCGTATATCTATTCAGGCATTACTGAAGGCAAATTTCAGGTTTAGTTTAACATATGGCGTAGACAAATGCAAGTCCTTTTATGAATTTCATGCAGGCGTTTTGGCACTTGAAACCTGCTGCTGTCAGCTTCCGAAACGGTTCATCGCAATCTGTTCTGAATTCCAATTTACAGGAATCCCCCCATGGCGCATACCTGATTTCGGATGACCTTCGTTTAACTGCAATATAACCATTTGCTCACTGCCCCATCCGCAAAATAGCAATGGGGCAGCAAGCAGGCAGCCTGATTCCCTTATGGGTGTATCTGAATGACTCCCAGTTCTCCCTTCGGGTTATAATCCTCGTAGATTCCGCCGCACCATTCTAAGCAATCCTTAAATATACGCCGACAAAACAGGAGGTTGTAGGCTATATATTTGTCATGATACAGGTAGAGCATGGAAAGTGGGATGGAAAATACAGAGGTGTTGTCCCTTTCCACGCTTAAAGATACAAGGTTTCCATCTTCATCAATCAATTCGTAGTCTCCGCGATCATTTTTTTGAATATAAAATGTGTAAAGCGGATTCCCTCCATTCTGATACGCGGTTTCCCAGCGGGTTAAGAATTTAAGCGCCAGATAATTTTCCTGGCTGATAACGGAGCCCTTTAAATCAAATATGCTTAGCTGGAGAGACTGTCCATTGGTTTGAAATTTCCATGTCAGATCGGTCTGAAAGAAGTGGTTGTGAAAGACACACAGCCCGGGGTCTGGCAGGAACGCGGGATAAGCAGGCGAGCTATTGGGATTTTTCGCGGAAAAGCAGTGCTCTACATACAACCGGCTATATTCCGTGCAGCGCTTTTCTGCATCAAATACCCGGTCAATAAAACTCATTTCCCACGGTACAGACGAACCATTTGCATAATGTTTCTCGCCCGGCACTTCTGTATATTGGAACATTTCCTGAAATTTTACGGGTAAAACGTTCTTTCCAGCCAGGCACACAGCATAGTATACGACTGCACAAATCATGTGGTAAATATGATATTTTTTGCTGAGGCGCAATATCTCACCCCAATCAGATTCCACTATGTGCTTTTTAACGAATAATACAACATCAAGGACATCCCGGAGATAAGTGTTATTATAGACACTATAATTGATTTCAAAATTTTGCTGTGTATTCGCGCATAAATATAAAAAGAAATGCAGACGGTTCATAACCAGCACGTCGGTTCCGCCAAGCTGAATGGATTCCGGCTCTTTTTTGAAGGACTCTATGATTTCGGGGCCAATGCTTCCAGTATCCAGATGCAGCTCCGCGTCTATAAAGTACCCATCTTCAATCACTTTACTGTATTGGGATTCATGGTATCCCACGTGCTTCATCCGATAACCGGTAGGCAATACACCAAACGTGTAATCCTTCTTTTTATAAAAGACGGAATACCCATCTTCCTCAACCAGATCCTGTGCTTTGGCAAGATCCTCTGTGCGAAGCAGCAGCAAATCCAGATCGCTGGTGGGGCGGAAATGCCGGAACCCATAAATCGCG
>VSNY01000337.1 GCA_009774535.1 Lachnospiraceae bacterium | reverse complement strand
ATACTACATATTTATTATAGTATCTATATAAAAAATGTCAATAGTTTAGTTACATTTATTCAAATAGTCATCCACTGTAGGTTACTGTTCACACCCACCATATTAGGTATTGGTAAAAATGCCGAAAATTATATTTTTATTTTGTTGATAAATCGATCAGGCATGATAAGTATGCTGAAAATTTTTATGCCTGTTTCTTTAATATGATCTCTTCTGCATTATGTTGAAAAGGTTTGCCACTGATACCACCGCCAATGACGGTAAGATCCTGCTTGCCAAGGCGGACGGCGTAAACGATGATCTGGTCTTTGCCGGGGAAAATAACAACCCCGATGCCCCAATTAAAATTGTCTTTGCCGAAAAGATGGGCAATGTGATTGTCAGGGCCGCAGGCAATATCGAACTGATTCAGGAGTAAATGCAGAGGCCGTGGGAGGCATTCAGCTCCCCACGGCCTTTTGCGAATGATAGTGAGGTGAGTTTGGAATATGCGTATTTTATATATAGAAGATGAGCGGGAGCTGTCATCAGCCGTATGTGCCGGGCTTCGCAAATGCAGCTATGCAGTGGATGCGGTCTTTGATGGCCACGAGGCATTGGATTACTACCATACCTATGAATATGATGTTATCGTTCTGGATTTGAACCTCCCGGATATTGATGGTCTGGATGTCCTGCGTCAAATCAGGCAGGGAGGCTGCAAAACAAAAATCTTGATTTTGTCCGCCAGAAGTGCGGTGGATGACCGGGTCAAAGGTTTGGATATGGGCGCTAATGATTACTTAACCAGAGCTAAAAAATCCACTTGCAACAATCATCACAAATGCACAGGTGGCAAAGTTAGGGCCGTTGTCTGCAGAAGAATATTTGCATATTTTAGATACGATTGAACGAAATGCAAAACGTCTTCAGATGATTATAGAAAATCTTTTTCATTTATATGATGGGCAAATTGAGTTTGAATGCAGGCGTATTCAATTAGACGAGATGTTTTCCAATATATTAGAAGAAATTTCCCCTAAACTGCAGGAGCAGAATATTACCGCCACAGTCGATTGTACTGGATTTCCCTCTGTGATAGGAAATTATGATTTGCTCTATCGTGCGTTTTACAATTTGATTGAAAATGCCATAAAATATAATGTAAAAAATGGAGAAATTCATATTACATCTGAAATTTATTCCAATAGGGGAAAAATGATTGTTTCTGATACCGGCTGTGGTATTTCGGCCGCACATCTACCCCAGATTTTTGACCCTTTTTATCGTGTAAACACTTCTCGCTCCCATAAAACTGGTGGAAGCGGATTAGGACTGTCCATTGTGGAATCAATTATCGAGCGCCACGGCTGGAGTATATCTGTATCTAGTGAAGTTGGGAGAGGAACACTTTTCACAATCAGTCAATTTCAATAAGATTTTTAATAGCCGCTGATAATGGATAATAAAAAAACCGTTGTTTTGGCGGCTGGTGTTGGCGCGCTCAAACAAAATACAAATGGCCTTGCGGCGGTTTTGAAATCAAAAAAAGTCCGACCTCCGCGGCGGCGCGTTCCACCCAGACTTGCGAAAATAGTCGTTTCCTGACGGCTCATAATGTTGTTGCCAGCCCCCGAGTGTCCTTGTGCCGTCCGGGGGTTTTTGCATTTCCAGGCCAGCTTGACAATCCCGGCCTGTCCCTTGCGGAAGCCGGAAAAGAAATCCTTGCCGCCCATGAGCTGTCGGCTGGGAAAATGGAACCCCTGACCGGCGGCAGGCTGGATGATTTACTGGAAACAACCGAACAGGCCAGCGCCATTTCCCAGCCGCAGGCGTGGCACGGGATCGACTGCCTTTTGAATTTAGAACCCCGTTTTGAGGAGAACAGGATAACTTTATCCACCGCCTGCCGATCATGCCGGAAAACCCTTGATTTCCGTGGATTTATACCACCCTATATGCGTAGACGGATACAAATTATTTATGTGATATGGCTGTCTGCCATATTGACAACTGTTTTTGCGTGTGTTATACTGTATTTGCAATAGCAATACAGTATAACACGGAAATGGCGGTGAGAATTTGGAAATAGTCGTAAGCAATAAAGCAAGCCGACCACTGTATGAGCAAGTTTCTTCACAGATCAAAGCGGCTATTATGAGTGGAGAACTGAAAACTGGTGAAGCGATTCCGTCTGTGCGTTCATTGGCAAAATCGTTGCACATCAGTATTCTTACAGTACAAAAGGCTTATGCAACTTTGCAGGAAGA
>VSNY01000336.1 GCA_009774535.1 Lachnospiraceae bacterium | reverse complement strand
GTTACTGTTCACTCCCTACATTTGACGATTGTGAAAAGTGACGAAATTTAAATTTTTTATATGTGGATAAATAAAGCGGACAGAAAAATGATGTTTATAGTTTTTCTGTCCGCTTTATTTATCAGAAAGTTATCCACATTTCTGTCTTCCGTTTCGTCCCAGGCATGCTTCCTTGCCCTCTTTTCCACCTGATATTTACTCGTTTTTTTAAAATTATCCACCGTCAAATTGACCATGCCCTCAAATACGGAAATTCGCATTTTGAGGGCATCTATAGTATAATTACCTTATGAAAACGGAGGGTTGAGAGAATGAAAAATATGGAAGATGAAATCGTCCTGCTTAACAAGGCTGTTGCCTGTCTCGAAGAGGAAGTCCAGGCAAAAAATGAAATCATCAGGCAGCAGGAACGCATCATTAAGGCCCAACAGGAACACAACGGTGAATTATCGGCGCTGATGAACAGAATTCTTGACCCCTTAAAGAAGGGCTGACCACATGAACGCTTCCTTTGAATACACCACCACTCTTGAATACAGGCTGAAAGCGGCCAACGCACAGATATGCGCTTTCAAATCCGGTGAAATATATGTCCGCATGCAGGAGGAATACCTGAAAGAATTACGTTCTTTGGAACGGGAAATCCGGAAATTGAAGGACGAGCTTTCACGTGCCCGCAGTGAAACCGTTTCCGTCCGCAATCAATGGTTTGAGATATTTGAAGAACTTCAAAAGGAATGCGGGCGAAAGCTGTCGGCCTTGCGAAAAGAATTGGGACGAATGGAAAGGCGTTCCATAAAGGCAGAAAGACAGAGAGACGCCGCACTGGACAAGGTAACCCGGCAGCGCCATAAGATCTATGGGCTGGAAATGGCGCTGGAAGAGGAAAAGGGCAGGAACTTGAAGCTGAGGGCGCAAATCAACCGGGATTATGAAAATTCCTCCATCCCTTCTTCCAAAACGCTCCGCCGCAAGAAGGTCTCCAACGGCCGGGAAAAAAGCGGCCGTAAGCCGGGCGCCCAGCCGGGACATCCGGGGCACGGCAGGAAAAAGCAGATCCCTGCCACGGATCCGGTTCTGCTGCCGCCGCCCCGGGAAGTGCTGGAAGATCCGGATTTCAAAAAGACTTCAAAAACGATCGTGAAACAGCTGGTCAACATACGTACGATACTGGAGGTCACGGAATACCACGCAGATGTGTATTATAATTCCAAAACCGGCGAGCGGATCCATGCGGAGTTTCCTCCCGGCGTTGTGGACGAGGTGAATTATGGTGGAAGCGTCAAGGCCTTCCTGTTTCTGTTGAATAACGACTGCTGCACTTCCATCGACAAAAGCAGGAAATTCCTTTCCGATTTGACTGATGGCAGGCTCAGCATATCCAAGGGCATGGTTAATAAGCTTGGCAGGGAATTTGCCAAAAAAACGGAACAGGAACGAAAAGCGACGTTTGCCGATCTGCTGCTTAGCCCCGTCCTTCATACGGATTGTACCAACGCAAAGGAAAACGGAAAAAATGCTTATGTATTTGTGTGCGCTGCCCCGGATGGAAAAGCGATGTATTTTGCACGCAGGAAAAAAGGGCACGAAGGAGTAAAAGGCACCCCGGTCGAAGATTACCAGGGAACCCTGGTTCACGATCATGAGAAAACCTTTTATAACTATGGTGCACAACACCAGGAGTGTCTTGCGCATGTCCTCCGCTATCTGAAGGACAGCATAGATAATGAAGCTGACCGGACCTGGAACAAGGAAATGCGTGCCCTGGTACAGGAAATGGTCCACTACCGGAACGGCCTGCCGGAAGAGGCGCCCCCTGACACCGAAAAGGTCAGGGGGTATGAAGAACGCTACCGGGCAATACTGCAAAAAGCGAAAGAGGAATACGAATACATTCCGGCAAGTGAGTATTATAAGGACGGATACAACCTGTATCTGCGGATGGAAGAATACATGTCCAACCATCTTCTGTTCCTGCATGATCACAGAGTTCCGGCTACAAACAATGAAGCGGAGCGTCTGCTTAGAGGATATAAGCGCAAGCAGCAGCAGGCTGTGTCATTCAGGGGATTCGAGTCCATCGAGTATCTCTGTGAATGCATGAGCATGCTTATTCAGATACGCCAAAACGAAGAATCAAATTTATATAACAGAGTATCCGAGATATTTGGATAAAGAAAACCGATGGTTTCGACTAAGATTAGTCTACACCATCGGTTTGTTTATCACAAGCTGACCTCTGAACAGTAAC
>VSNY01000335.1 GCA_009774535.1 Lachnospiraceae bacterium | reverse complement strand
CCGCTGCTGGGGCGAAACGGGCTTGTCGTACAGACACACGGAAGCGCAAACGCATCCGCGGTCAGACAATCTGTCATTCAGTGCGTGAATTTTTCAAAACAAAAAATCAATGAAAAAATCAGCCAGGAACTTTCTGCTGACAGTGTCTCATCATCCGTGCATCAACGGAGCGGCAGCGAATGACAGAACAAATCATAGAGCAAACTGGTTAAGGAGGAGAGAGAAAAATGGAATTTGAAAAAATCAAAAAAATCATTGCAGAAGTGTTAAACGTGGATGAAGAAGAAATCACAATGGACACCACTTTTGTAGATGACCTGGGTGCCGATTCCCTGGATGTATTCCAGATTATTATGGGCATTGAAGAGGAATTTGATATCGAAATCGCCAATGATGAAGCAGAAAAAATTGCCACTGTCGGCGATGCCGTAGAGCAGATTAAAAATGCATTGAATTAATGGGCAAAGGGTGTTTTGAGACGATTGCAGTTGTTTTAAAACACCCTTGCGGTTTTCGGAAAGCGAGGTATTATGAAAAAACAGTTGGAATTTCAGGAAGTCATCGGGTATCAGTTTCAGCAGGAAGGGCTTTTGCTGCAGGCGCTGACGCACAGCTCGTATGCGAATGAAAAAAAGATGAAAAAGCATTCGGATAACGAACGGCTGGAGTTTTTGGGGGATGCGGTGCTGGAGATTATATCCAGCGAATATTTGTATCATCATTTCCCGGAACTTTCCGAAGGGGAATTGACGAAGATGCGCGCAAGCCTTGTCTGTGAGCCGACGCTTGCTTATTGTACGAAGGATCTGCGTTTGGGCGAATATCTGCTGCTTGGCAGGGGAGAGGACCATACGGGCGGCAGGCAGAGGAACTCGATTTTATCCGATGCACTTGAGGCAGTGATTGGGGCAATTTATCTGGATGGTGGTTTTGCTAGTGCAAAAGAGTTTATTCTGAAATTTATCCTGACGGACATCGCGCATAAGCAGCTCTTTTATGATAGCAAGACTATCCTGCAGGAAACGGTTCAGGGCCGGAATATGGGGGCGATGAACTACCGTCTGTCCGGGGAGCGCGGGCCGGACCATAACAAGGTGTTCCAGGTAGAATTGTGGATTGGCGGTAAAAAAACAAGCGCCGGAGAAGGCCATACGAAAAAAGCGGCCGAGCAGGAAGCGGCATATAAAGCGCTGGTCCTTTTAAATGAATCGAACGCCAAAGGCGGGGACGCGCGTTTCTAAGCGGAGGAAATATGTATTTAAAGAGCATAGAAGTGCATGGTTTTAAATCATTCGCGAATAAAATCGTGTTTGATTTTCACAACGGCATTACCGGAATCGTAGGCCCAAACGGCAGCGGGAAAAGCAACGTGGCGGACGCGGTACGATGGGTGCTTGGGGAACAAAGCGCCAAGCAGCTGCGCGGCGCCAGCATGCAGGATATTATTTTTGCCGGGACAGAGAACCGCAGGCCGGTCAGTTATGCTTATGTGGCGATTACGCTGGATAACACGGACCATGTACTGCCCGTCGAATACGAAGAAGTAACCGTTGCCAGGCGGGTCTACCGTTCCGGGGAAAGCGAATATCTGTTAAACGGCAATTCCTGCAGGCTGAAAGACGTATCGGAACTGTTTTACGACACTGGTATCGGCAAGGAAGGCTATTCCATTATCGGGCAGGGCCAGATCGAGCGTATTTTAAGCGGCAAGCCGGAGGAGCGGCGGGAATTGTTCGACGAGGCAGCCGGGATTGTCAAATTCAAGCGGCGCAAAGCAGCCACACAGAAAAAACTCGAACAGGAACGCGAAAATATGGTGCGTATCCACGATATTTTGACCGAGCTGGAACGCCAGGTCGTTCCGTTGGAAAAGCAGGCGGAAAAGGCCAAAATTTTCCTGAAAAAAAAGGACGAGCTGAAAATCTTTGAAGTGAATTTATTTTTGCTGGATCTGGAACGCATCCAGGAGCAATGCAAAGAGGCAGAGGAAAAGTACCGCATTGCCGACGCGCAGCTTAAGGAAACAGAAGCGGAATTTACAAAGACCCGCACTGGCTATGACAGCATGACGCAGCGACTGGAACAAATCGAGACGCAGATTACGGATATCCGCGGGCAGATCAGCGCATCCGCCGTGCGCAAAGGGAAGCTGGAAGGGGAAGTCAACGTCCTGCTCGAACAGATCCATACGGCGCAGATGTCGCAGGAGCATTATTTAAACCGCAAAGAAGCCATTGAAAAAGACCGTATACA
>VSNY01000334.1 GCA_009774535.1 Lachnospiraceae bacterium | reverse complement strand
ATGTGGGATACCGTTATTATGAGACCCGGGGCTATGAAGAAGCAGCGGCAGCTCCTCAGTCCGTATGGTATGAGAACAGTGTAGTGTATCCTTTTGGGTATGGGCTTTCCTATACGGAATTTGACTGGGATGTTTCCTTTGGAACGGATTCCGGCAGCGGGATTACAGCAGATGATACACTGGAGGTATCTGTCACAGTGAAAAATACCGGTGATTATGCGGGGAAAGATGTAGTAGAGCTATATTACAGCGCACCGTATGATTACGAGGGTCCGGCGATTGAAAAGTCTCATGTTGTTTTAGGGGATTTTGCCAAAACAGATATTTTGGCGCCAGGGGAAGAACAGACGCTTACTCTTACATTAGATGTGGAAGACATGAAGTCTTATGATTATGCAGACGCCAACGAAAACGGATTCAGCGGGTATGAACTGGAGGCCGGCGAATATCGTATTATTATTGGAAGTGATGCACATACAGCGAAAGCGGATGCAGTGTATACTCTTTCAGAAGATTTGCAGCTTAAGACAGATATGAATGCGGACGGTGAAGAAACAGATGTTGCAAATGCATTTGATGATGTCAGTGCCGGTATATTTGGAACGAATACATACGCATCTTATGTATCCCGAAAGGACTTTGAGGGTACGCTCCGGACGGCATATCTGGATGATGCCGAAAGAACTTTGACAGATGAACTCAAAGAAGAACTGGACGAAAGCATCAAGCGTAAATATACGGAACCCGATGCCGGAAAACCTTGGGAAGTGGCGGGAGATGCTCCGGCTACAGTACCGGTGAACAGCGGATTATCCCTAAGGGATATGCTTTATGATGAAGCAGGAAACTATGTGGGAGAGGTGTCTTTTGACGATCCCAGGTGGGAAACATTGTTAAATGAGATTTCCCTTGATGAGATGAAAAATCTGGTGGGATTCGGCGCTTTCCGTACAAGCGAAGTAAAAGGTGTGGACGGAGTGGTGGGAAAACCGCTTACTGTGGATTCAGACGGGCCAAGCGGGTTTACAAGCTTTTTGTCGGAATCTGTTGTCTATGGTACTTGCGCTTATCAGGCAGAATGTGTGATGGGTTCTACATGGAATGTCCAACTGGCAGAGAAAATGGGTGAACTGATAGGAGAAGAAGGGCTTGCCGGAAATGAAAAAGGAGACGGGCTGCCCTATTCCGGATGGTACGCTCCGGCGGTTAATATCCATCGCTCCCCTTTTGCAGGAAGAAATTGGGAGTATTATAGTGAAGACGGTCTGCTGTCCGGTAAGTTTGCAGCCGGTGTAATCAAAGGAGCGGGCAAAAAAGGCGTTTATTGCTATGTGAAACATTTTGCAGTAAATGATCAGGAGACAGACAGAGAGTATAACGGTATTCTCGTCTGGGCGAACGAACAGTCAATGCGTGAGATTTATCTGTATCCTTTCGAGATTGCAGTAAAAGAAGGCGGGGCGACAGGTATGATGTCTTCTTTCAACCGTCTGGGTATGAAATGGGCAGGCGGGAGTTATGCATTGCTTACGCAGGTGCTCCGTGATGAGTGGGGATTCCATGGTTCAGTTATTACAGATTACAGCCTGAATACTTATACACATGTGGATGAAATGATACGCGCCGGCGGCGACCTGTTCTTGACACAGGATGTCAAAACATTTGGTATGGAGGATGATGCGACACAAATCGCCATGCTTAGACGGAGCACAAAAAATATTTTGTATATGGTTGCCAACAGCAGCGCCATGAGTATTTCGACAGACGGATATTTAAGGCCGGTATGGCAGATAGTTATGATTTGCGTTGATATTGTTATTGTTGCGGCATTGGCTCTTTGGGGTATGTTTGCGGTTCGTTCTGTAAAAAAGAAAGAACAGCAGGGAGAAAAAGCGTAACACAGGATAGGGGCCTGTATATAAAGTAAAAACTGCCGCATCCTGCGGCAGCTTTTTACTTTATGGTTACTTATCGGGTCAGTAGGAAGAAAAGATTGGAAATTGAAAATTTTCAATCCAAAGTTTGTGTCTGCGCGGCATCCACAAATTTGACATACGTAAAGCCCCGGAAATGCCGGGTCACAAATGCAGCGCAGAAATGGAGAAAAGAGATGAAATTAAAATATCAAAATATTATTTCACAAATGTCTTTGGAAGAAAAATGTTATATGTTTTCCGGTAAAGATTTTTGGCAGACCAGAAGTGTGGAACGTGTCGGGATAAAGAGTATTATGTTGTCGGATGGGCCTCATGGTG
>VSNY01000333.1 GCA_009774535.1 Lachnospiraceae bacterium | reverse complement strand
AGCCGGATCATCCTGCTTGTGCCAAGGCGGTCAGCGCCAAGGCGGATCATTTCTTCTGCGTCTGCCAGGGAAGCGATGCCGCCTGCCGCTTTTACTTTGACATTTGGCCCTACATGTTCCTTCATCAGCTTTACATCAGCAAAAGTAGCTCCTCCGGTTGAAAATCCGGTAGAGGTCTTGATATATTCCGCGCCTGCATTTGTGACGATTTCACACATTTTGATCTTCTCTTCTTCGGTCAGCAGACAGGTCTCAATAATGACTTTTAGAATTCTGCCATCGCATGCTTCATGAATTTTCCTTATCTCGTCTTCAATCTCTTTGTATTTATGGTCTTTCAAAAGGCCGATATGAATTACCATATCGATTTCCTGCGCGCCGTTTGCGATTGCATCTTTTGTCTCATATACTTTTACTTCTGTCGTATGGTAACCGTTCGGAAATCCGATCACCGTGCAGATTGGCAGCCTGCCATTTACATAGGCAACGGCCTGTTTGACATAGGCAGCCGGGATGCAGGCGGAAGCGGTGCCATAAGCGATCCCGTCATCCAGCACCTGCCGGATTTCTTCCCATGTCGCTGTCTGGGTAAGCAATGTGTGATCCACTGTTTTTAAAATTTCTGTTTGATTCATATGATCATTCCTTTCTTTGAAACGATATTACACAAGCTGTTCTAATATGGAAGCGCCGATCGTGCCTTCTGGCATTTTTACATGAAAATTGTCAGCGATCGTTGCCCCGATTACGGCAAAGGAAGGCGCATCTGCCAGTCTGCCGCAGCCCTTCATAGACGGCGACCAGGCAAGAAACGGCACATGTTCCCGCGTATGGTCAGTTCCGGTATGGGTTGGATCATTTCCATGATCGGCGGTAAGGATCAAAAGGTCATCTTCCTTAAGAAACGGCAGCAGTTCACCGAGCTTTTCATCAAATTTTTCCAGCTCTTTTGCGTAGCCGCTGACATTGCGCCGATGCCCCCACAATGCATCAAAGTCCACCAGGTTCACAAAGCAAAGCCCGCAGAAATCCTTTTTGGCAATTTCAATCGTCTGTTCCATGCCATGTACGGAGCTTTTGGATTTGTTGGACGCGGTAATGCCCTCACCGTCAAAAATATCATAAATCTTCCCTACGGAAAGGATATCCAGTCCGGCGTCTTTTAATGCATCCAGCGCCGTTTTCCCATATGGCTTTAATGCGTAATCGTGACGGTTGCTCGTCCTTACAAATTCGCCCTTCTTCTTTCCGACGTAGGGCCTTGCAATGACACGGCCAACTTTCCATTCGTCTTTCATCGTAATCTCTCTTGCGATCTCGCAGCAGCGATACAGTTCTTCCAGACCAAAGGTCTCTTCATTGCCGCAAATTTGAAGAACCGAATCCGCTGACGTATAGACGATCATATGTCCTGTTGCAATCTCTTCCTCTGCCAGCTCGTCTAAGATCTCTGTGCCGCTGGCGCTTTTATTGCCGATAATTACGCGTCCGGTTCTTTTGGATAGTTCATCCAGCAGTTCTTTCGGAAATCCGGTATCCGTAAAAGTCTGAAACGGTTTAGTAATGTGAAGCCCCATCATTTCCCAATGTCCGGTCATGGTATCCTTTCCGGCGCTCGCTTCGTGCATCTCCATAAAATAACCGTCCGGCTTTTTCACAGGCGCAATGCCGCTTAACGGATGCAGATTTGCCATGCCAAGACGGACCAGGTTCGGAATCTTGAAATCCTGTGTATGCGCTGCGATATGGCCCAATGTATCCGTTCCTGCGTCACCATAAGCAGCCGCATCCGCAGCAGCCCCGATTCCTAAAGAATCAATAACAATCGTAAATATCCGGTTATATTTTCGTTCTTTATTCATTTTACACTCCTTTATGCCTTAAAACAGGGTAATAATCCCGACTACCATCGCGCTTAACAGACTGACAAATACACCGCCCAGCATTGCCTTAAATACCAGCCGTGAAAGCGTGCTTTTCTTTTCCGGACAAAGAACCGCAATCCCGGACACACAGATGCCAAGGCTGGACAGGTTGGCAAAGCCGCACAGGGAAATGGAGCAGATCATACCTGTCCTCGTATCCAGAGAACTTAAAATCGCGCCAAGATCCTGAAACGCAACAAATTCATTGACAATCAGTTTATTCCCCAGGAACGATCCTTCCATTAAGATATCCTTGGCATCCAGTCCCATCAGGAAACCAAACGGCGCAAAAATATAAGAAAAAATCTGCTCCAGCCGGATACCGGCAAATCCCAGGAACATATTTACAACCGCCACAATCCCGATAATACCGACCAAAGA
>VSNY01000332.1 GCA_009774535.1 Lachnospiraceae bacterium | reverse complement strand
ACACATATCATTGTACCAATACCCATCAGCAACAGAAAACAACGGAATAAAATATCTTTACATATTTCTGGATTAAGGACGTATTTTTCCACCATTTTATCTATAATTTTTTCAATACTTTTGTATTTCATTAGCACGATAAGCAAATGATCATTAGGAAAACTATCTGAAAGATAAATTAAGTGATATAAGTTTGGCTTTTGCCTTGCAAAATTTATAATCCAAACTACTGTACGCAATAAAAAATCTGGCTCATTTGCACAAGACAAAATCAGCAATTTTGAAAGCATGTTCTAAAAGTATCTCTTTTGTAATCCTTTGCTTTGGCGGCATTATACTTGCTCATTTCGATATCTAATGATATATATCTGATGATATATTATACAGTATGCTATTCCATATTTCAATGGCCTTGCAAAAATGCTTGTTTGGGAGGCTCCAGTGGCAGGACGAATACCGGATGCTCGCAGACTTTCTGGAATCGGAAAGGGGGCACCATTATGACCGGCATAGGGACATTATATGCGGTTCCCGGGAAAGCGCTGCGGAAACTCAGTATCACGCTGCGGTCTATGAAAACAGGTATTGAACCATGCATGCCAGTGTGTTAACATGAATATAGTGAAACATTTAAGAAAGCGGGTGTGGATAAATTGACAGATCAAAGCAGGACCGTAAAACTACGGCAGAAAATAGAGGGATTTACACTGTTTGACGATGAACTGATGAGCCGGGTGTTTGATGAAAATATTGAATGCACGGAGCTGATTTTAAGTATCCTATTAAAAAGGACAGACATCAGGGTTACACAGGTTCATACGCAGAGGGAAATAAAAAACCTGCGCGGGCATTCTGTCAGGCTTGACATTCATGCGCAAACAACAGAGGAAGAACCGGTTGATATAGAAATACAGCGGGCGGACAAGGGGGCCGGCGTGAAGCGGGCAAGGTATAATGCCAGTATGATGGATGCAAACACCCTTGTAAAAGGGGAAGAATACGACAGGCTCCCGGAATGCTACTGCATTTTTATTACAGAAAAAGATGTTATGGGCTGCGGCCTGCCTGTGTACCATGCGCAGAGGGTTGTATCAGAAACCGGAAAACTGCTCGGGGACGGTACGCATATTATTTATGTGAACGGAGCTTACCGCGGGGATGACCCGATTGGGCGGCTTATGCATGATTTTTCATGCAGCAGCCCGTCGGATATGTATTACCAGCCGCTGGCCAGGCAGGTTGGGTATTATAAAAACGATGAAAAAGGAGTGGAAGCTATGAGCAAGGGAATGGAAGAACTGATAGATATGGAAAAAAAAGAGATTGCATTGAAAATGCTGGAGGATGGAAAGCTGCAGAAAGAAGAAGTTGCAAGGTACTTTGGATTTACAATGGAGCAGGTGGAGGAACTGGCAGAGTCACAGGTAGTGCAGGCACGATAAATATGTGAGCAGCAATATAGAAATATGTCGGAATGAGAGTTTCTGATCTTATTACTGTTTTATGGTGAGTTTTTAATCTAAATAAGATTTTAACAGAAACATAAAAGTATACCAGAGGTAAAAAATAATTTAGATTGTGGACGAAGAAGCCGCCGCTGTGGTGAAACGGATTTTTGATTTATGTATCGGCGGGAAAGGTCCTATGCAGATAGCAAAAATCCTCAAGGAAGATAGGGTACCGACTGCCAAAGCCTACTATGCCGAGAAAAAGGGGAAAGCACTTCTTGAAAATCCGTACAACTGGAAAGGCAGCACGATTGTTGGCATTTTGGAACGTATGGACTATTGTGGACATACCGTAAATTTCAAAAGCTATTCCAAACCTTACAATTTGAAAAAACGGATTCTAACCACAAAGAAACAGCAATCAATTTTCTATAATTCCCATGAAGCGATTGTAGAGGATGCTGTTTTTGAACAGGTGCAGGGACTAAGGGCGAATAAACGCAGCCCCACAAAAGCGGACAGACAGGGATTGTTTTTCGGCTTGGTATATTGTGCGGACTGTGGAAGCAAGCTACATTTCGCTACTTGCAAAAGTTTTAACGGATCACAAGACCATTACCGCTGTGCAAAGTATGAGAGCAATACGGGAAGCTGTACGGATCACTTAATCCGTGAGAAAGTGTTGAAGCAGATAGTATGGAGCAGGATATTTGACGTGACCGCCCTTTTCTTTGATGACATCATAGCATTTAAGGAAATGATGTACGAACAACGCTCTGCTGAAACAGAAAAGGACATGAAGCGCAGGAAGCGGGAAGGCAGATATTGTAGAGCCTGCCATAATCAGACTCTGCGGGCGGCGGGCGGGGGC
>VSNY01000331.1 GCA_009774535.1 Lachnospiraceae bacterium | reverse complement strand
GAATAAATATAAATACTAAAAGCGAAATCTCTGAGATCCGGAAATAAAGATTGCCCACACACACCCATATAAAGTATAATAGAATTAGTACAAGAAAATTCTATAAACAAATGAATGGGGAAAAAGAATAGTGAGACAATTTTTTGGAATGAGTCTAAGCGGTGACGTGAAAGAAGCCGTACGCGGATTAAGCAATCCGCAATTTATAATGCTGCTGTCAAACAGCGCGCAGTTTGAAGCGCATGTCAAAACATTGCAGGGGATTTTTCCAAAAGTGCCGAGCATTGGATGCGCTGGAATGAGCTATAGTACGAAAGTCGTGGAAAAGGGCGTCGGGATTGTAGCTTTTTATGACGGCGTGAGTGTGGCAGTCAATGTACTGGAACAAGCTTCGGTGATGCCGGTGAAATATATCCGGCGTCTGGAAAAAGATGTGGAGACAGTGAAAGCGTCCCAGAATGATACAGTCTGTATTGACTTTTGTTCCGGAAATGACGCATGTGTATTGAATACGATCTACAGCGTTTTAAAAAAGAGAGGGGTATCGCTGGTTGGCGGCACATCTGAAGATGGAAAAGTGTCCGTCAACGGCAAGGTATACCCGGATGCAGCTGTTTATGCGCTGATTAAAAATTTAAGCGGCCGCGTAAAAGTTTACAAGGAAAACATTTACCATAAAATGGGAAATCATCGTTTTGTCGCGTCTAAAACAGACAAAGCAAACTATATGATCGGCCAGTTAAACGGAAGACCAGCCAAAGAGGTCTATCAGGATCTTTTACATGTTTCCGAAAAACAGATCCAGTCGCAGACATTTAAAAATCCGTTTGGAAAGATCAATGGAAATGACACATGCATTGTTTCTATTAAAGAGGTAAACGGCAATGCATTATGCTGTTTTCGTCAGGTAAATGATTCGGATGTATTGATTATGCTGGAATTAGGAGATTATAAAGCGATTGTAAAGCGGACTGTTCAGATGATCCGCAAAGAGTTTCCAAGGATATCAGCAGTATTTTCCATTAACTGCCTGTTCCGGTATTTACTATTCAGTGAAAATCACTATATGCAGGAATACTTGCAGGAAATGGCGGCCCTTGGCAACCATGTAGGCGTTGTAGGATATGGCGAACATTATAATGACCAGTTTGTGAATCAGTCCATGACCTGCGTGGTATTTGAGTAATTGTTAGGTTAAGGGGAGGAAAACCATATGCTGTTTAGATCAAAAAAAGAGAAAAAGCCTGGCAGCAACGACCGCAGACAGGCAGGCGCAGAAAGGGAAAGTCTTTATCCGGTGCTGCATGTAGCAGGCAGCGTAAAGGAACGGCAGCGGGAAATTGTAGAAAAGGAAGTTGCTTCCCTGCAGCAGTTAAGCAGGGTAAACGAATCGTTTAACGCGGTATTGGAAGAATCGGAGAATTTTCACCAGAAGCTGGAAGATTTTGAACAGATTTTTTCAAGTATTGGTCAGATCTCCGAGCGGTTTGCATCGGTAAAGGAAGATATTAGCGGATCTGTGCAGACGGTGCAGAATGAAGTAGAATCGCTAAAGGAACAGACCGTGCAGGTAGAAACGTATTTTGGCGAAATGGAAAAGACGTTTCAGGTATTTTTGGATTCGATCAAACAGATTAAATCGTGTACAAACCAGATTACAGCAATTGCCGACCAGACGAATATCCTGGCGTTAAACGCTTCGATCGAAGCCGCGAGAGCCGGAGAACATGGCAAAGGCTTTGCGATTGTAGCCGTGGAGGTGAAAAACCTGGCGGACCAGATCAAAACCCTGGTAGCTGCCGTGGATGACAGTATCGTAGACGTCGAAGGCGGTACGGACAAGCTGCATGCAAGCATTACGGATTCGCAGGATGCATTGAACGAAAATATACATAAAGTCAATGATACATATCAGATGTTCGATCACATCACACAGGCAGCAGAAGGAGCTACTGTGGTGCAGACGGAAATCTCTAATGTGGTGCTTGATTCCAAGACGGCGCTGCAGAGTGTTCAT
This sequence comes from Lachnospiraceae bacterium, assembly GCA_009774535.1. GTDB lineage: Bacteria > Bacillota > Clostridia > Lachnospirales > Lachnospiraceae > Eubacterium_J. The sequence continues at coordinate 307 of VSNY01000331.1, read as the reverse complement.
GATTTTTTCTTCAGGACAAAAAAGCAGTATGAGGAAGTTGTAAAAAATATCGACTATGCGAATCGGCTTGGCACGACAAAAAGCGCGATCTTTGAGGATATCGACAATATGCTGTCCCAAATTCCGCCGATGGTCGAAGAGTTGTAAAATTTAAGATTAAAGATTCAGATAAAATGCTTTTGGTAAAACAGACAATGTTTTGCCGGAGCATTTTTTCTTTTTAAAAACGGAAAATCAGCTGCATACATTCTAAAGATCTGTTATACTGTAAGAAAAAGTCCAGCTAAGAAATGTCAATAGGTAAAAT
>VSNY01000330.1 GCA_009774535.1 Lachnospiraceae bacterium | reverse complement strand
GTTCACAAGTCTGCAATCGAACCGAACAGCGGAGCGTATTTGCGGTTGCTGGGGTTGTACCTGCTGTACACCCGCATAGAGAGCTTCAATACAAACGGCTACATTCCAACTCCCTGCGAATCGCAGTGGCTGAAAACGGATTACCAGATTGGTCCAGGGTTCTACGATACACGTTTTAATATTGACGCCGTTCGTACACTGATTTTTTCTGAACGGTCAGGGAAGGAACCGCGCATACGCGAAACAGTGGAACGTGCGCTCGACTTCTATCTTGACTTTCGTTCGAGACATTGTTTCCTCGCAAACGGATCACTTTTTGCACCCGATTACCTTGATATAAATGGTATCACAGCCGCAGGTCATGCGTCGTTGAATCACTCGCTCGCGGAAGGAATGGCACTGATTGAAGCCGGGCAGCAGTATGCCCGCGAAGATTATCTCACAGAAGGCTTACGGGTATTTGATGAATTGGAAAAGAGCTGGTCGAAATGGATTCGTCCGAACGGCGACCTGTGGTACGGGGTAAATCGTGCGGCAGAGATGATTCGCGATGATTATGTATCGGTGACTTATAACGATCTTGTTGCGATGGTAAAATTGCTTGATGGCACGGGATGCCTAGAGCGTTATCCCGGTTTGTACGCGCTGCTGCTGTCTAAGGAAGCATGGCTCGCAGGAAGCGAACAGGGAGCAAAGTGCATTGTGGCACATCCGTAGTGCTGCATCCAGTTAGAAATAACAGTTTACGTTTACAGGGATTTTTGTTATACTCCATTAAAACGGTATTGGAGGATGCAGATATGCCACGTTACGTTGTTATCCTGACAGATGATGAAATACAGGAACTCAAAGCATTGGTGCAAAAAGGCGGAAAAGGTTACCGCATCAGGCATGCACAGATACTTCTGAAACTGGATCAGAGAGCTGAAAACAGATTCTGGACATATCAACTGCAACAGGGAACAAAATCTTTTTTCCATATGATTCATGTTGATACGGCTAGCACATTTGTAACCAAGTGGAATGCAATGGGTTTGGAAAATGGCAAAACAGTTTCCATTGAAAATGTAATTATTAATGTTCATGGAGCTCCATTGTCCATTTATGCTTCAGATAGTTCGGCTATAAATATTTCTGACTTACAACGAAAAAATATCGGAAATCTGCTTTTGTTCTCATGTAATACAGGGCACCTGGATTACACCAATAATGTCGCTAATCAATTTTTGCAAACACAAAACATTGGAGTGCTTGTTGCGCCGGATGGAACACATTTTCGGGATATCGTTGAAATGGAACAATTCTTCAACGTCGGGTATAAAAATTACACAGAATTCAACGATGTCTCGCAGGTATATCAGCGCAAAGCTAATGGCGGATTTAGACAGTCTCGTGGACTTGTATTCTACCTGTATGGAAATATGGTTGTTCCCACAATTGCACAAACTCAATATACGAATGTGATGGACCTTATTTCAAAGGCTAACAAGCTGAAGAAAGAACAGCTTGAGAAATTCCGCCTGTCGCCTTCCGATTTGATTAAAAATACCGTAAAAAGGGGGATATAAATGGGAAATACGCCCAAATTTCTGGCATCTATTGTAGCAGGTTTTCTGATTGCATTTGTTGCATATCAAATTGGTTTTCAAACTGCATGTTCTAAAAACAATACTCTCAAAGAATCCCCGGATTCAAATGAATCTCTTGCGCAGGAAGATGTTTTGCAAGCAGTCGTTCAATCCCCAACTCGCATGCTGACGGAGCAGATATTTAAGATTCATTTACCGGACAACTTATCCGAAATTCGAGTGGTATTGTTCGATTGCGGGAGCAGTGATGGTTCAGACAATATGGAAGTTAAAGTAACCATTCCTGAAAATGAGTTGGAATCGTGTTTGCAGGATAAATTTAAATTGCTGCAGACATATGACAATCTTTCAATACCTGTATCTTTTTCTGCTACGCTTGCCAATCAGGATCATCATATCGTACGATATTGTGTAGCCTTTGATGTTATTACTGATGGAAAATATGAAACCGATAGACCCTGTTATTATTATGTGTGTGAACCGATTGGCAAAAATGTGACCATTTATATGAACACTACGATGGCTGGCTGGTATTCTGATTAAAAAAACAATTAAATAGCCAATGTGCCAAAATCGGGCAGGAGACGGTCATTTAATTGGCGGTCTCCTGCTTGATCATTACCCAAAACATACCATGACCCGGATGGCAACCAGATCGGGCGCAGCATGGAGACGCTCACAAGCTCGCAGGACGCGGAAAGCATTTCGGCGACAACGGCGGTTGCTTCTTACGAAAA
>VSNY01000033.1 GCA_009774535.1 Lachnospiraceae bacterium | reverse complement strand
GAAATAATTATGAACTGTGTATAAAAAACCTGTAAACAATCCGGCCGCAGGACCTGTCCGGAAGAAGAAGCGCACAGATCTACAGGTAAATATGCACAAAACAGGAAAGCGAACGAAAGGGAACGAAACTGTGTCATAATTAAAAAAGAAGGAGGAAATTAGTATGAAAAACAAGAAAAAACTCATTGCACTCGGCCTTGCAGCAACGATGGCAGCCACAATGATCACAGGCTGCGGCAGCGGCGGTGACAACGGCGGCGGTGGCAACAGTGGGGGAGATGCGGGCAATGCCTCAACGAACGACGGCGGTTCCGAAGATTCCGGCTCCAAGAGTTCCGGCGGGGAACTTCAGGTAAATATCTGGGATAACTACCAGCGCGACGGCCTGCAGGCGATTGCGGATGAGTGGTCGGCAGAATCCGGAATCAAAGTAAATATCAATGTCGTTACCTGGGACAGCTACTGGACATTGCTAAGTTCCGGTGCGCAGGGCGGGGAAATGCCGGATGTATTCTGGATGCATTCCAATTCGGCGCAAATGTATATGGAAAATAACCTGTTGTTAAACCTGGATGATTATATCGCAAAAGACGATGCGATTGATATGGCCAATTATTATGAAGGAATTGTAAGCCTTTATAATTCCGGCGGTTCCCAATACGCAATTCCGAAGGATCATGATACAATCGCGCTTCTTTACAATGAGGCACTCTTTAAAAAGTATAACGTAGATACTCCGACGGATGACTGGACATGGGAAGATGTATATGAAGCGGCAGCCAAGATTACGGAAGCAGGCAAAGCGGACGGCGTATACGGCTATGCGGTTAATGTATCTAATAATCAGGACGGCTGGTACAATATTGTGGAAGATTACGGCGCTCAGATTATTACAGACGACCATAAAGGCTCTACGATTGGTTCGGAAGAAGGAAAAGCAGGTATGGAAATGGTACGTAAGATCCTGACAGTTTCCACTCCGCAGACAACAGTAGCTGAATCCGGCACGGATTCCCTGTTTACTTCTAATCTGGTAGGTATGATTACACAGGGTTCCTGGATGGTAAATACATATTATACAGCTGAAAACGCAAAAGATTATAAATGGGCGCTGCTTCCTTATGCAGATGTAAACGGAAACGGCCAGTGTGACGAAGGAGAAAGAAAATCTGCGTACAACGGCCTTGGATGGGCAGCATCTGCAAACTGTTCCAATCCGGATGCGGCATATTCTCTGATTTCTCATTTCTGTTCAGAAGAAGGACAGAAGAAACAGTCTGAGCTGGGTGTTACAATGGCAGGCTTTAAAGGCGCTTCGGATGCGTTTGTAAATGCGTTTGAAGGTACGGACCTTTCTGCGTTCACAAAGATTGAAGAAGAAGGTACCTTGTATTTCCGTCCATATACGCGTAACACAACCGTATGGGAAGATGCGCTGCAGCAGGCAGGAGGTTTCTTAGACCCATGGCAGAATCCGGAAGATCCGGATCTGATGTCCAAAGCATGTGACAATGCCCAGACGATTATTGATAACGCGATCGCAAACGAATAGGCATTGTACCACTGTTCACCATGGCATGCGGCAGTCCGGCGGGGCCGGGCTGCCGGCTGAATTAAGATAAGGAGGGTGACAATGAAGCAAAAAATGACGTTGGCCGAAAAAAGGGAGGCAACCTGGGCCTGGGCATTTATTATTCCTACAATGTTAGGCTTGTTTATTTTAAACTTTTATCCGATTTTTGATACCATTTACCAGTCGTTCTTTAAGACCGGCGACTTCGGACTGGGCAATGTGTTTATTGGAATGAAGAATTACCAGGATCTGCTGTTCGGATCAGGAAAAGCTGAATTATGGCAGTCATTGTGGAACACCATTAAGTATGCGATTATCGAAGTGCCGTTTTCCGTTGTAATTTCGATTGTGCTGGCAGTATTTTTGAACCGGAAGATGAAAGGGCGTTCTATTTACCGTACGATCTTCTTCCTGCCTATGGTCTGTGCGCCTGCAGCGGTAGCAATGGTATGGAAGTGGCTGTATAATCAGCAGTTCGGACTTTTAAACAATGTGTTCCATACAAATGTGGCATGGATTTCCAATCCGAAGATTGCATGGATCTGTATTGGTGTCATCGGTGTGTGGTCAATTATCGGTTATAATATGGTATTATTCTTGGGCGGTCTTCAGGAAATTCCAGGAGATTATTACGAAGCGGCAAGGATTGACGGAGCCAGCGGCGTACGCCAGTTCTTTAGTATCACTATGCCTTTGCTTTCCCCGACGACATTCTTTATCGTACAGACTCGTATTATCGGAGCGCTGACGATTTTCGACCTGATGTTCATGGTTATGGATAAGACGAATCAGGCGTTGAATAAGACACAGTCGATCGTATATGTGTTCTATCAGTATTCCTTCACAAACGGAAATAAAGGTGTGGGCGCTGCAATCGTAGTTATTCTGCTTGTATTCATTATGCTTCTTACAGTGATCCTGCAGAAACTGGAAAAGAAATTAGTATATCATAACTAAGGGAGGAAAGAATATGGAAAGCTATGAATTAAAACAGCGGCTGACATCCATTCTCATTCATGCGATTCTGATCATCTTTTCGATCATTATGATCGTACCGTTTGCATGGATGATCCTCACCGCGCTTAAGACCAATCAGGAAGCGATTTCGGTAAATCCGTTTTATATCTTGCCGCAGAACGGCTGGCATTGGGAGAACTTCGGAACGGTATGGAATAACTATAACTTTGTAATCTTATACAAAAATACACTGCTGATGATTTTCTTCCGCGTGTTATGCGCTTGTCTGACCGCGACGATGGCTGGGTATGCGTTCGGACGGCTGAATTTTCCGGGCAAGAAGATCATGTTCTCGCTCGTACTTGTGCAGATGATGGTTCCTGGACAGATTTTCATTATTCCGCAGTATTTGATGATTTCTAAAATGGGAATGATGAACTCGACATTCGGTCTGGTATTCCCGGGTCTGGTAACGGCATTTGGTACATATCTGCTGAAAACTGGTTACGAGGGACTTCCAAAGGATCTGGAAGAAGCTGCTTCCCTGGACGGATGTAATATCGGACAGCGGTTTTTAAAGATCATGATGCCATTAACACGTTCATCTATGGTTTCACTTGGAATCTTTACGGCAGTGTTTGCGTTTAAAGATCTGATGTGGCCGATGATCGTTTGTACAAAAGCAGAAACAACAACGCTTTCTGCGGCGCTTGCCAAAATGCAGGGCCAGTTCACAAGCGACTATCCGGCAATGATGGCAGCGGCAGTGCTTGCGGTTGTGCCAATGATTATTATTTATGTGATTTTCCAGAAACAGTTCGTAGAAGGTATCGCGACTTCCGGCGGTAAGCTGTAACAGGAACGCGTAAATCCGGACTGCAAGTTGAAAATAGCGGCGAAGAGGCCGGGTGTTGACACGTGTTGGCATCCGGCCCTTTATAAAAGAAACAGTTACGAATGGGCAGGTGACGGAAATGGAGACAAAAAAAGCAGAAAATTACTTTCATCAAAAAACATATTTCAAAACGGATCTGAAAGCATATTTATTAAATGAAAAAAAGAAAATCAAAGACCTGGATGCCCGCAGAAAATGGGAATATATCTGGCAGTATTATAAATTGTGGATTATTGGGATTGTCTGCACTGTGACTGCGATCATTTATTTTACGGTTCATTTTTTCGTTATGCCGAGGGACAACTGGTTCTATGGCGTATTTGCCAATACGTATGCCGATGTGGGAGAGCATTCGGATCTCTGGGAAGGGTTTGTCGCATATGCGGGCCTGGATGTGAAGGAGAAAAATGTAGTATTTAACAATAACTGCTATTTTGATCCTGGCAAAAAAGGGTATAACCAATATTTTAACGCGTTTGTGGCGTATGTGGATTCCGGTACAATGGATATTGTGACGATGGAGGCCGGACATCTTAAGACACTCGGGAAAAAAGGCCGTCTGATGGATCTGTCAAATCAGGAAATTGCCGGTGTGCTGGCGGAAAAATATGCGGACAGACTGATCTATGCCACGCCGGACAACGCGGAATACAGCACGCAGCCGATACCGATCGGGATTGATCTGAGCGATACGTGTCTGGTAACGGAGTATCATTTATATGAAGACAGCTGCGCCCTGGGGATTTCTTCTCTGGCTCCGCATCTGGATCAGGTGGAACAGTTTTTAGATTATGTGATCGGTCAGTAATGGACAAGGAGGTATGTTATGAGTAATCTTTTAGGCGGTTTTTTGTCAAATGAAAGTACGTTTGGGAGACTGATGGCAAGGATCTGGGTGCTGGTTGCGGCCAATATCCTGTTTGTCCTTTGCACGGTTCCGGTTCTTACGATTGGCCCAGGGCTGGCCGCGCTGCATTTTACCATATTGAAAATGCTGCGCGGAGATATTGACCTGAATCCGTTTACGACGTTCTGGCAGGGATTTAAGACCAATTTTAAACAGGCAGCGACTGCCTGGATCGTTCTGCTTGCGCTTGCGGTTGCAATCCGGCTGGAATGGTTCTGGTGCGGGCAGTTCGGCGGTGTATTTTTGCTGTTTCGCAACGGCCTTGCGGCGATCGCGCTGGCGGCGTTCATTATCGGGCTGTATATGTTCCCGACAATGGCGGCTTTCCGGGCAAGCCTGAAAGAACTGATCAAGGACAGCGTTTTTTTTGCATTCCGCAAACCGCTGTATTTAATTGTGGTTCTTTTTTTCAGTGTTTTTCCAATGGTGCTGACGTTTTCGGATATCCAGCTGCTTCCGCTGTATGCGTTTATCTGGGTCACATGCGGATTTTCACTCGTATGTCTGGTGACCGACAGCTTGTTATTAAAAGAATATCGGCCGTATTTGCCAAATGTGGATGAATATGGTAATATGCTGTAACGATAGAAAAAATATGTGAGGGGTGAATGAATATGAAACATATTACTTACAACGAACAGACCAAAGTATTTAAACTTCACACAAAAAACAGTGTGTACCAGATGCAGGTGAGAGATTACGATACACTTGCGCATTTATATTACGGCGCCGACATCGGGGACAGCGATGCTTCACACCGGATTGTCAGCCTGGACCGCGGATTTTCCGGCAATCCGTATGAAGCCGGGGAAGACCGCACATTTTCCCTGGACGTGCTGCCGCAGGAGTATTCCGGGTATGGCAACGGGGATTACCGGATCAATGCGATTGAAGTCACGCATGCCGACGGCAGCGATGCCATTCATCTGCGCTATGAGTCCTACCGTATGATGGAAGGAAAATATTCGCTGCAGGGGCTTCCATGTATGTTTGGTAATTCAGATGAGGCGGAAACACTTGAGATTACTATGTATGACCGGATTACGGACCTGAAAGTACATCTGATGTACGGCGTATTTTATGATTTGGACGTAATCACGAGGGCAGTCAGAATCGAGAACAAAGGCGATAAAACGGTGACGATCCAGCGTGCGATGTCTATGGAAATGGACTATCCGAACAAACATATGGATCTGATTCATTTTTATGGCAGGCATTCGATGGAGCGTCTGACCGAGCGTCTGCCGCTGTACCATGGCGTGCAGTCTGTAGAAAGCAAGCGCGGCATGTCCAGTCACCAGCACAATCCGTTTGTGATCCTCTGCGACCGTTCCACAAGTGAAAAATATGGAGACTGTTACGGATATGCGCTTGCCTACAGCGGCAACTTCCGCTGTGAAATCGAAGTTGACCAGATGGAGCAGACAAGACTTGTGATTGGCATTCATCCGTATCATTTTTCATACCGTCTGGGAGCAGGAGATGTATTTGAGACGCCGGAAGTCATTATGGCTTATTCTTCCAAGGGATTGTCCGGTTTGTCTCATATTTATCACGACGCATACCGCTCCAACCTGATCCGCAGCAAATATGTGACCTCGCCGCGTCCGATTCTGGTGAATAACTGGGAAGCTACGTATTTTAATTTTGACGAGGAAAAACTGTTTAATATTGCCCAAAATGCCAAAGAGATCGGGCTTGATATGTTTGTCCTGGACGACGGCTGGTTTGGAAAGCGCGACACCGATTATTCCGGGCTTGGCGACTGGGTCGTAAACGAATCCAAGATCAAAGGCGGACTGCCGCAGCTTGTCAAACGGATCAAAGCGCTTGGCATGAAATTCGGTCTTTGGATCGAACCGGAAATGGTATCCGAAGACAGCGACTTATACCGCAACCATCCGGACTGGATCTTACGTATCCCGCAGCGGCATATGACGAGAAGCCGTCATCAGCTGAACCTGGATATTACAAGAAAAGAAGTACGCGATTACGTGATGGAACAGATCTTCCGTGTTCTGGACAGCTGTGAGGCGGATTATGTCAAATGGGATATGAACCGCAGTGTGGCAAATGTCTATTCCTCGGCGCTTCCAAGCGAACGGCAGGGAGAAGTTTTCCACCGTTATATGCTGGGCGTATATGAAATGATGGAACGTCTTATCACACGGTATCCGGATCTGCTGTTTGAAAACTGCGCGGGCGGCGGCGGAAGATTTGACGCGGGCATGCTGTATTATTCACCGCAGATCTGGTGCAGTGACAATACGGATGCGATTGACCGGCTGAAAATCCAGTATGGTACGTCGTTTGGCTATCCGATTAGCGCGATGGGCGCGCATGTCAGCGTCTGCCCGAACCATCAGACCGGCCGCACGACACCGTTTGAGACAAGAGCAATTGTCGCAAGCGCCGGGACGTTTGGCTATGAGCTGGATCTGGAGCATTTGACAAAAGAAGAAAAGGAACTGGCGAAGAAGCAGATTCTGGAATATAAAAAGATGGAGCGTCTGGTGCAGACCGGGGATTATTATCGTCTGTCCAATCCGTTCCATAACGATGACTATGTAATCTGGCAGTTTGTATCCAAGGATCAGAAAGAGACGATTGTGAACGGGGTGCAGCTGCGCAATGAGCCGAATCCGCATATTCATTTGATTTATCCGGAAGGTCTGCTGGCAGAAGGGCATTATAAAGACCTGGCGACAGGAGCAGTCTATACAGGGGCTGCGCTGATGCATGCAGGCATTCCGCTTCCAGTCGGAGAAGGGGACTATCAGCCGATTCAGTTCCATTTCCAGATGATGGAATAAGTTTTGGGTAATTGATAAAAAGCAGCTGTCTTTTTAAATTCAGATAGGCGTATTTCTGATTCGGAATATGGCATAGGCCGGTTCCTGAATTTAAAATACGCCTGTTTTGTATGAAATACGCACATTTCGATCCGGCCCCACAATGGGTAAAAAGTTAATAAAATCCTCCCTGTACGCGAAATATTAAAAATGAATGAAAAATGTTGATTTTGGACAGATTGTTTTATATAATGGACTCAGCTTATGTCAAAACGAGCGGATAAGAAAGCGAGGAAGAGAAATGGGATTGTGGAAGAACCTGAAATATGTGTTATCAGATGAATGCAACGGGTTGCTGCGCCTGCTGGTAGACCATTATAATAGAAGATCGGAAAAAAATGAAAAAAGCATCCATGATGTTCTTATAAAAGTGCAGCAAATGCTGGATACACAGGAAGTATTAGATAATAATATGAGCGATTCCTACCGGGAACTGAGGGAAAATAAAGAAGACATTTCTAAAGTGTCCTCGCAGTGCGAGTCCGTATTTTCGAGGTGCGAGACGATTGTATCCCAGATCAGCCAGATGGAAACAGAGGCAGCGGCCCGCGGGCAGGACCTCTCACAGCTGATCGGACAGGAATTTGAAAAGCAAAAAGAAGAGATTACAAAAGGGAATCAGATGCTGGCTGCCAGAATCCGGGAGTTTTACGCTTACGTGGAAGCCATCAACGAGCCGGACCCGGACGTACCGAACGTCCATGACCTGCTGGCGCGGATTGATACACTGGAAAAGAAAAATAAGGAATATGAAGTACAACTGACAAATGTCCGCAAAGAACTGGAAGAAACGAAGGACGCCTATACAGCCGCTGACCGCAGCTATCAGGACGAAAAGCGCAAGACCTTTCACTTGTCCAAAAAGCTGGTGCAGGCAAATGATAAGATTAACGATCTGCTGGTACGGGTCAAAGACCGTTCACTGGAAAATATGCTGCAGCGGGATGAAGCGGACAATCCGTTTCTGATTACCCAAAATAAAGAAAAATATTCCATTACTGCGGGCAATATCCAGATTATGGTAACGAGGTTTGCAAATACCGTGATGCTCGACCGCTTTTTTGAAAATGTACCAGACCATGATCCTTATAAGAAGATGTACAACCGTTATCAGAAGGATATCCGCAGTACCGCAAGGCAGTTTACGCCGAAGTCCAGACTGGAGGATGTGCTGCAGGCATTTGTACTTGTCGTGCAGGAAGACTTGATTGAAAAAATAATTGAGACGATCTACCGCAGGCTGAAATCAGGCAGGGCAGAATTTGAGGAAAATCTGCTGGCAGTATTGAATCAATATTTGGAAGCGATTGGATTTTACTGCAGGGATGAGCTGAAAGTCGGAGAAATTTTCAAAGAAGAAGATTTAGAAGATATGGAATGCGTCCAGGATAATCACGGGACGTCTGCAGGGGAAATCGGGGAGATTCTGGAGATTGCCATGTATCCATATTATATTAACTATATTGATAAGAGCGGAAAGCGCAAGAAGATGTATACAAAGGGATTAATGACCGTAATTGCGTAGAGATGATTGCCGCCAATGTAGTTGGCCAGGCTGTATTTTGCGCAGCAGAGTTATGGAAAACAGTGGATGTGAGTAAAGCATGGATTTCAGGCATGAACTTGTACTGCCGAATGAAGACCTGCCGTTTAAGCTGTTTGTCTTTGAGGGCAGCAATGGAAATTATCAGGTGTCCAAACACTGGCACCGTTCGATTGAGATTTTTCTTGTGCTGGAGGGCAGTATTGACTTTTATATTAATTCGCAGCGGTACCGGCTCTCAGAGGGGCAGTTTATATTAGTGAATTCCAATGAGGTTCACAGCGTTGACAGCCCGCGGCCGAATTTTACACTGGTTCTGCAGATCCCGCGCGGGTTGTTTGAAAAAGACCCCGGCGATGCGGATCGCCTCTGGTTCCGGCGTTCCTGCGGGAAGGATGCGCGGTTAGTCTCTTTGATTCGGGATATGCAGGAAAGGTATGTCCAAAGGCAGCCTGGGCATCTGTTTGGGATACTCAGCGATTTTTATCAGATGATGTATTTGCTTGTCTCGGATTACCGGGTGCCGGAAGTGGATGAAGAACGAAAAAAACAGAACAAAAATCTGGACCGGCTTTCGCGCATCACCAATTATATTCAGGTGAATTACAGGGAAGAACTGACACTGGAGGGCGTGGCGCATATTTTTGGGTTTTCTCCGGCGTATTTATCTAAGATGTTTCAAAAGTATGCGGGGATTAATTATAAAACCTATTTGCTGGATCTGCGTACGGAAGCGGGATTCCGGCTGCTGATGAATACGGAGATTCCGGTTGGGGAGATTGCGCTGGAATGCGGATTTCCGGACAGCCGCAGTTTTACCAAAGCGTTTCGCAGGCGCTATGGACTGCCTCCGGCGGAATACCGCAGGAAAAAACGAGTGGAATCATAAATTAAAATTAGAAATTAAAATTGATAATTAAAATCAGAAATTAAAGTTTGAAAAGACAAAAAAGTGCCATAACCGTGACAAGTTTTCGGTCGCGCATCCTTCTTCGGATTTCTATAATGGATCTATCAGGTTCATAAAGATCATGAAGGAGGATTTTTTTATGTTTTCAAATATTCCTAAAGTAAAAGCAGGCATTGTGGCAGTCAGCCGTGACTGTTTCCCAGAGAGCCTGTCTGTCAACAGGCGTGCGGCGCTGGCGGAAGCGTACCGTGCGAAATATGACGCGGCGGATATTTATGAGTGTCCGATTTGTATCGTAGAGAGTGAGATCCATATGCAGCAGGCGCTGGAAGATGTGAAGAAGGAAGGGTGCAACGCGCTGGTTGTCTATTTGGGCAATTTTGGGCCGGAAATTGCGGAGACATTGCTGGCAAAGCATTTTGAAGGCCCAAAGATGTTCGTGGCAGCCGCGGAAGAGTCCGGCGGCAATTTAATCGGCGGCCGCGGGGACGCATACTGCGGGATGCTGAACGCAAGCTATAATCTAAAGCTGCGCAATATCCACGCCTATATCCCGGAATATCCGGTCGGGACAGCTGCGGAATGCGCCGATATGATCCATGCGTTTTTGCCGGCGGCACGTGCCGTGATCGGTCTTAGCAGCTTAAAGATCATCAGCTTTGGGCCGCGTCCGACCAATTTTCTTGCCTGCAACGCGCCGATCAAACAGCTGTACAATCTGGGTGTGGAGATTGAGGAAAATTCAGAACTGGATTTATTTGAGGCGTTCCATAAGCATAAAGACGACGCCAGAATCCCGGGTGTCGTTGCGGATATGGAAAAAGAACTGGGCGCCGGCAACCAGAAGCCGGAAATTCTGCCAAAGCTTGCGCAGTATGAGCTGACGCTGCTGGACTGGATCGAGGAACATAAAGGGTACCGTGACTTTGTATGCATTGCCGGAAAATGCTGGCCTGCGTTCCAGACACAGTTTGGCTTCGTGCCTTGCTATGTGAACAGCCGCCTGACCGGAAGAGGCATTCCGGTATCCTGTGAAGTGGATATTTATGGTGCGCTCAGCGAATTTATCGGCACATGCGTCAGTGAAGATGCGGTTACGCTGCTTGATATTAACAATACCGTACCGGCAGATCTGTACGAAGAAAGCATCCAGGGCAAATTTGACTATACGCTGCAGGATACTTTTATGGGCTTCCATTGCGGAAACACCTGTTCCAGCAAGCTTTCCGCATGTTCGATGAAATATCAGATGATTATGGCAAGGAACTTACCGGAAGAGGTTACGCAGGGAACGCTGGAAGGGGATTTGATTCCTGGTGATATTACGTTCTTCCGTCTGCAGAGTACGGCGGATGCAAAACTGCGCGCGTATGTGGCACAGGGGGAAGTTCTTCCGGTTGCGACGAAATCTTTTGGTTCCATCGGGATCTTTGCGATTCCGCAGATGGGCAGATTTTATCGTCATGTACTGATCGAGGGCAATTACCCGCATCATGGCGCAGTGGCGTTCGGGCATTTTGGCAAAAGCCTGTACGAAGTGTTCAAGCTGATCGGGGTAGCGCCGGAAGAAATCGGTTTTAACCAGCCAAAAGAGATGCGCTACCGCACGGAAAATCCGTTTTTGTAATTGATCTGTAACAGTTCCGATGATCCATGGAACTGTTACATTTATTCACAGGAGGTATTATGCTGTATATAGGTATAGATCTGGGGACGTCCGCTGTGAAACTGCTTTTGATGCAGGCGGACGGGACGATTGAAAAGATTGTATCCAAAGAATACCCGCTCAGTTTTCCCAAACCCGGCTGGTCGGAACAGAATCCGTCAGACTGGTGGCAGGCGTGTGTGGCAGGCATCCGGGAGCTTACCGCGGATGCAGACCGAAGTCAGGTGGCGGGCATCAGCTTTGGCGGTCAGATGCATGGGCTGGTAGCGCTGGATGACAAAGACGAGGTGATCCGTCCGGCGATCTTATGGAACGATGGCCGTACAACCGAAGAAACAAACTATCTGAATGAAACGATTGGAAAGGAAAAGCTTTCCCGGTATACCGCAAATATTGCGTTTGCAGGCTTTACGGCTCCAAAGCTCTTATGGATGAAAAAGCAGGAACCAGAGCTGTTTCAAAAAATCGCGAAGATTATGCTGCCAAAGGATTATATCGCTTATAAGCTGACGGGGGTACATAGTACAGATGTATCAGACGCTTCCGGCATGCTGCTGATGGATGTGCGCGGCAAATGCTGGTCTGATGAAATGCTGGAAATCTGCGGGATCAGCAGCCGGCAGCTGCCAAAGATTTATGAAAGCTACGAGCCGGTAGGGACATTGCTGCCGGAGGCAGCGAAGATGCTGGATCTGCCGCAGACAGTTATTGTAGCCGCGGGCGCGGGCGATAACGCAGCGGCGGCAGTCGGAACCGGGACAGTAGGTGACGGAAACTGCAATCTGTCACTTGGCACAAGCGGCACGGTGTTTATAGCGAGTGAACGGTTTGTGGCGGACAGCCACAATGCGCTCCATGCGTTTGCCCATGCGGACGGCCACTATCATTTGATGGGATGTATGCTCAGTGCGGCATCCTGCAACAAATGGTGGATGGAAGATATTTTAGGGACCAAAGAGTTTGCCGCGCAGCAGGAAGCCATTACGAAGCTGGGGGAAAATCATGTGTATTTTCTGCCGTATCTGATGGGTGAGCGTTCGCCGCATAATGATCCGAAAGCGCGCGGTACCTTTATCGGCATGACGATGGATACAACGCGCGCGGATCTGACGCAGGCGGTGCTGGAAGGCGTGGCATTTGCGCTGCGTGATTCCTTTGAGGTGGCAAAGCTGCTGGGCATTCGCATTGAACGGACAAAGATCTGCGGCGGCGGAGCCAAAAGCGCGTTGTGGAAAAAGATGATTGCGAATATCCTGCATATCAAAGTGGATACGCTGGCCAATGAGGAAGGCCCGGCGCTTGGCGGGGCGATGCTGGCTGCGGTTGCCAATGGGGAATATCAGAACGTGGCGCAGGCCGCGGCGGCGATTGTGAAGGTGGCGGATACAGCAGAACCGGATGAAAGGCTGGCGGCGCTGTATGAAGAGAGGTATCAGACGTTTCGGCGGATTTATCCTGCTCTTAAAGAAACGTTTCAGAAGATGTAAGCGCAGGTGTATCGCTATATAACGAGGAAGTGCAGGGCCGAATGTTAGGATGAACAGGTGGGCTGACAGCGTTTGAGAGTATTTATTACATTTTATATATTAGAACGAGCGGATGATTCTGCCGGCATTAGTCTGGGACTGGTGCCGGCAGAATTAGTTTGATCCAGGATGCAGGCAAAAAAAGTTTTGCATCAGCCGCACATTTTTGATGTTTTACCGTTATACATAGTGAAAGGAGGCTGCAGCATGACCGTCGATGTAGAAACACAGTATGATAAAATCTACCGATACTGCTACTTTCGCCTGCATAACAGGGAAACAGCGGAAGATCTGACACAGGAAGCATTTCTCAGGTATTTTGAAAAATATGACTGCCACACGGCGCAGCAGGCGGAAAAATGTCTGTATACGATTGCCAGAAACCTTTGCATTGATGAATACCGCAAACTGCAGCAGTCCAAAGACGCCTGGCAGGAACTGATCGGGAGCAGTTTTTGTGACGAAACGCTGCAGCAGTATACGGGTGGAGAACAGTTTTTGACATGCCTGGCAGTCCGTGATGCACTCTCGGATCTGAATAAGGAGGAGCAGGAGCTGCTTTTGCTTCGCTATGTCAATGAAGTGCCGGCTGCTGTGATCGGGCGGGTGCTGGGGATTTCCAGATTTGCCGTATACCGGAAACTTGCTGCAGTATCCAAAAAATTTAAAGAGCATATGATCAAACAGCGGCACGAGCAGTCGCAATAAGACTGGTCTGACAAAATCAAACAGGAAGGAGCATGTGTAATATGAAACCGATCTGGAAACAGGGACTGAAAGATGCTTTTCATGCGCCGCCTGCGCAGCGCAAACGGGAGTTTATACAAACACTGGATCAGGGACAGATTTCTGTCCGGGCATTTGCGGTTCAGCAGGCAGCTTATATCCGCAAATGGAACTGGGGTGTTTCGGCGGCTGTTTTTATACTGTCGCTGGCCGCGGCAGAGTGGGTTTCGATGGATATGCTTTGGGGAATTTCTGCACTGGCGCCGCTGTTGGCACTGACAGTCGTATCAGAATGCGGCCGTTCGGAGTTTTATCAAATGGCGGAATTGGAAATGGCGACCCAGTTTTCTCTAAGAAGTGTGCTGCTGGTACGTCTGGTAGTACTTGGCGTGGAAAATCTGGTGATTTTAGGACTGTTGGCGCCGGTCGTGCTGTGGAAAAGCTGTCTGCATCCGCTGCAGGCAGGCGTATATATTCTGACGCCATTTTTACTAACGGCTGGGATCGGGCTGTATCTGATGCGCAGGTTCCGGCAGCAGGAAGCGATTTATGTCTGTGCAGGCGCGGCCGTGCTGGTCAGTTTTTCGGTTTTCTTTTTCCAGTCTGTGTATCCGCAGATCTATAGAGAGGGATATCTGGCATGGTGGCTGGCCGTAATGCTGCTGTCTGCAGGTGCGGTGGTAAGGCAGTATCAAAAAATCGTTTACGGAATGGAGGAATTTGTATGAAATTAGAGATTGACCGCTTGTCCAAGCAGTATCAGAACCGGATTGCAGTGGACCGGATCAGCGTGAGTCTGGAACATGGGGTTCACGGCCTGCTAGGCGCCAACGGAGCGGGCAAGACGACGCTGATGCGGATGGTCTGCGGGATCTTAAGGCCGACCAGCGGTGAGGTTTCATTTGATGGAACAGATGCCAGCGAAGAAGCTTATCGGCGTATATTGGGATATTTGCCGCAGGATTTTGGGTATTATCCGGAATTTAGCGCGGAAGATTTTTTGCTGTATCTGGCGGCGCTCAAAGGCATTCCCAAAGTGCAGGCAAAAAGGAGAACCAAAGAACTGCTGGAACTTGTTTCGCTGCAGGAGGCTGGTCACAAAAAAGTAAAGACGTTTTCCGGCGGCATGAAGCAGCGGCTTGGAATTGCGCAGGCGCTGCTGAATCATCCAAAGCTGCTGGTTTTGGACGAACCGACCGCCGGGCTGGACCCGAAAGAACGCGTACGTTTCCGCAGCCTGATCGAAGAGGCCGGGAAGACGTGCGTAGTGCTGCTGTCCACCCATATTGTGTCAGACTTAGAGCAGATCGCGGATACGATTCTCGTTATGAAAGACGGCCAGCTGGTTTGGCAGGGTACGAGGCAGGAGGCTGGCGGGAATCTGGAACAATTTTATTTAAATCAGTTTGGCGAATCATAAGAAAAACTGGAAGGAAAGGGTATGCGATGAGGAAAATGAGCTGGCGGCAGGAGACGGAGAGGAGGCAGGCGTGATGTTGTATTGGTTTGAATTAAAAAAGATTGTAAAAAGGAAAATGGTGTGGATTACACTGCTGGTAAGCATAGTTGTGGGGATATTTACAGTGTCGTCGGAAGCAATCGGAGATTTTTATATGGAAGGGGAAAAAACAGATACAAATTATCATAAATTACAGATGGACCGGGAGTATCGGGAAGCGCTGACAGGCAGGCCCATCAGCCAGCCGCTGCTGGAGGAAATGTGTGCGGCATATGCGAAAATTCCTGCAGATGTTCTTAGATATGCAGGAACGGAAGAATATGAAAAATATGCGCGTCCATACAGTGCAATATTTGGTATTGTAACTTGGTGGAATGAAATGACTACAGATCAGGCAAGAAAATGGAAACCGGATGAAGAAGAGCTTTACGCGGCCAGAACACAGAGACAGAAAAACGTTTGGCAGGTGTATTTTCTGACAGAAGCCGAACAAAACTACTGGATGGAACAGGAGCGTCAGTTAAAACCCCCGTTTACGTATCGTTCTTATGAAGGATATTATATACTGATCCGTGGGTTTATGACGATCGGGCTGGCGGCGCTTTTATTTGCTTCGATCTGTATGGCAAGTGTTTTTACGCAGGAGCACACCTATCGGACAGACCAGCTGCTGCTTTCCAGCGCATACGGCAGACATAAAGTTTACTGGGCAAAATTGTGTGCGGGCATAACTGTGGCGCTGGCTGGCAGTGCAGCCATGGTTCTTCCTGCAGTCGCGACGGCGTTTGGCATCTACGGAACAGAAGGATTTACCGCTATGGCGCAGCTGGATCTGGATTATTCGTATCCGCTGACCATGGGTCAGGTATGCCTGATCGTTTATGCAATGCTGTTTGCAGCGGTTGTGTTTGTCAGTGTGTTTGTAATGACGCTTTCCGAAATTGTAAAAGGCAATGTCGCAGCGCTGGCGGTTTCTTTTGGACTGATAATTGCCGGAATGATGGTCAGTATTCCAAAGCAGTACCGGGCAGCGGCGCAGATCTGGGACTGGCTGCCGACAAGGTTTCTTTCGATCTGGCATGTGTTTGATGTACGGATGATTCCGATCTTTGGACAGTGCTATGTATCCTGGCAGATCGTTCCGCTGCTTTATGCGGCTGCCGGCATAGCAATTGCAGCTGTCGGCAGGCAGGTATACGGGCGGTATCAGGTATCCGGCAGGTAAAAGGATGTTTACAATTTGCAAAGTTATGGATATGTTTTCGTCATTTTGATTAAAATATGCCTGTTCGTTTGTGATTTTGACGGATTTTCTATTGCCTGGTCTAGTTTTTCGTCAAAATCCCCTCCTTCCTATTCAAACTTTAGAAAATCACCCTATAGCCATCTTTGCAAAATTCTGGTATAGTATCAATTGTAAACATAACAACTATACAAAATTTAAACATAACGAATACAGATCAGGAGGATTTGAAAATGTCAAGTGTATCAATGAAAAACATCTGCAAAAAATATCCAAACGGATTTGAAGCTGTAAAAGATTTTAACCTGGAGATCGCTGATCAGGAATTTATTATTTTCGTAGGACCATCCGGCTGTGGTAAATCTACCACTCTTCGTATGGTAGCTGGTCTGGAAGATATTTCTTCTGGTGATCTTGTTATTGACGGCAAACGTGTCAACGATGTAGAGCCAAAAGACAGAGATATCGCAATGGTATTCCAGAACTACGCGCTGTATCCGCATATGACAGTATATGACAATATTGCGTTTGGTCTGAAAATGAGAAAAGTTCCAAAGGATGAAATTGATAAAAAAGTAAAAGAAGCTGCAAAAATCCTTGACCTGGAGCAGCTGTTAGACCGTAAGCCGAAGGCTCTTTCCGGTGGGCAGAGACAGCGTGTTGCCATGGGCCGTGCGATTGTACGTAATCCTAAAGTATTCCTGATGGATGAGCCGTTATCCAACCTGGATGCAAAGCTCAGGGTGCAGATGAGAACTGAGATCTCCGCGCTTCATCACAAATTAAAAGCTACAATTATCTATGTAACGCATGACCAGACAGAAGCCATGACACTTGGTACAAGAATCGTTGTATTAAAGGATGGTATTGTACAGCAGGTAGATTCTCCGCAGAAATTATACAACCAGCCGAATAACTTATTCGTAGCAGGATTTATTGGATCTCCGCAGATGAACTTTGTAAACGCTACTTGTAAAGTCAGCGGTTCTGATGTAACTTTGAACTTTGATAAATTCTCCATTGCTCTGCCGCCTGCAAAAGCAAAGAAACTGGTTGACGGCGGTTATAATGGAAAGACTGTTATTATGGGGATCCGTCCGGAAGATTTAGGTGATTCTGACTATGAAATGAATACTTATGCAGCAAAGATTGATTCCAACGTAACCGGATACGAATTACTTGGTTCCGAAGTTATCCTGTACTTCCAGGTTGGCGGCGCGAACATGAGTGCAAAAGTAGAATCTTCTACAACCGCGCGCCTTGGCGATCATGTGACGCTTGCCCTGAATCCGGAAAAGATCCATGTATTTGACCATGATACAGAATTAACGATTACAAACTAAGAATTATCCTGCCAGGCACAGGCCGTGTCTGGCTGAAAAAAGGAGCCGGTATCACCAACCCGATATTGGCTTCCTTTTTTATGCAATTCATATACGGATGAATAGGAGGCTTCTTTTCATGAAAAAAATCCAGTCCATACTGGAAGAAATCATGGAAATCTCGCGGATTCCCATGATCTTATACGACGCTGGCGCAAACTGTCTCGCGGCTTTGGCAGATACGGCTCCGGCCATTCAGGACAATGTACAGGACTTTATCCATTCAGATGTGGACAGCCAGACACTGGGGACATATCATTATTTTAAGGTTATAAGCTCCGAAACGCTGTCCTATGTGCTGCTTGTGTCCAACTTTGCATCGGATTCCTTTACGATCGGACAGCTGACAGTCTGCCAGCTAAGGCATCTTGTGGAAACCCAGGATGAATCTGTTACAAAAGCCAGCTTCATCCGCAGCCTGATCCACGGTTCTCTGACGGTTTCCGAAATGAACCGGCAGATTAAAAAATTAAAACTGGCGCCAGCTTCCTGGGCTGCCTATGTCATCGAATGTCAGGAAGGCTTTGCAGATTCTTATGGCTACCAGCTGCTGGAACATGCGTTTGCCGGCCATAAAATGGATTTCTGTTGTGAGCTTGATGAAAACCGCCTGCTTCTGATCAAAGACGTTTCCAATATTTTAAAAGAATATAAGGCCGCGACGGAACCCAAAACTTCGCGCAGCAAAAAAAACACAGTTCCGGCAGACGCAGAACAGATCTCAGCCAGTCTCCGCCTGTTTGCACAGACGCTTGCCGATACGCTGCGGGCAGAAGCGCTTGTGCAGACGCATATCGGTTACAGCACAACGGCTGACAGCTTTACACAGCTGGCCCGCATCTATGCAGAAGCATCCACAGCACTGAACATCCGCCGAACTTTTTTTGCGGACCGGGATACCATCGCTTACGACCGGCTTGGCATCGGACGGCTGATCGCAGAACTGCCGGCAGATTTGTGCAATGCCTTTTTGCAGGAGGTATTCGGTACGCAGATGCCGGATGATCTGGATGAAGAGACACAGAACACAATCCAGAAATTTTATGAAAATAACCTCAATATTTCCGAAACAGCCAGACAGCTGTATCTGCACCGCAATACACTCGTATACCGTCTGGAACGTCTGGAAAAAATACTTGGACTGGATATCCGGAAATTTGAAGATGCAATGACATTTAAGCTGGCGATGATGGTGCGGGCGCACGTACGCGAACAGATGCGCACCGTAAAATAAAAAGCAGCAGCCCTCACAAAAAGGCTGCTGCACAGACAGAGATCACAGTATATGCAAAATCTGCGATCTTTGTCTGCATCGTTGTTCCTATAGATTGGAACGCCCGACCCGAAAAACGTACCATAAATAATTTGTTCAGGCCGCTGACAGATCAGAATCCGGTACAAATGACCGATCCGGTTTTATAAATATTTCTCCGCCTCTTCGGCAGACAGTCCAAAATTGCGAATCAAAGTGTCTTTAATATTGCTGTTGCTGATCCCAAAATCACGGAAGCTTTTTACTGCGCTTGCAATCTTCGATTGTGTGACAGACTGTGTCACGGACTGCTTAATTTTGTTAATTTCTGGTTCCATAATCTCCATTAATGCCTGGCACATATGCTCATCTCCCTTCCATTCATCTATTGCCCGCTTATTTGCCTGCACCGTTATTTGCAGAATAGCATCCGCAAGTTCCCTGTCAAAGCCTGGTTTGAGCGCTTCTATTTTGTGCAGAAGATGCTCCATATCATCTCGTTTCATTCTTGCAGACAATGCTTTGAGCCAAGTATGATTGTCCAGATCCAGTTCCTTTGCAACCAGAATCTGAGTCTGAAACAACACCTTGTTCTTAACATAATAAATCCCAGGATAAGGTTTTTCCATCTGTATCCCATGTTGAGCAAAATATATAAACAGCAGCAGCTGCGAAGCCAGAATGCCATTGAATTTTATAATTGTTCATTCGTGATCCTTTCTGTATATGTATTATAGCATATTTATGTGAATTTTCAACCATTTACGAACCGATACTATTGCGCTTCACCCAAAAGAATGATATATTTTAAGGACAGAAGCATCCCAACTACCTGCGGCTAGTCTTTATCATTACCGCATGGAATGAAACAGATTAAGAAGAATATACGAACACTATGCAGGAACAATCAGCGATTCACGTGCGGAGTCCCTGCAGCCGTCATGATTGATACACAAGATACAGAATCAGACATAAATTAAAAGCAGAGAGAATAGTAAAAAAGAGAGGTAAAACGATTATGAATGAAGACCAGTTATGGGACGTCCTGATTATCGGAAGCGGCCCGGCGGGGCTAAGTGCGGCGCTTTATGCAAAGCGGGCGAATCTGGATGTACTTGTAATCGAAAAAGAATACCGCGGCACCGGGCAGATTACGGAGAGCGATTTGGTAGATAATTACCTGGGCCTTCCGAACATCAACGGATACGATCTGGGAGAAGCATTTTTAGGGCATGTGGAACAGCTGGGTGCAGAGTTTCGGGAAGGAACCGTAGAAGGATTTGAAAAGGAAGGCAAATGGTGGAAGGTACATGTTGCCAACAGCCAGGCAATCCGGACAAAGACCGTTATTTACTGTGCCGGTGCGTCGCACAGGCGTCTGGGAGTAGACGGAGAAGCGGAGTTTGCCGGAAAGGGCGTTTCCTATTGTGCGGTTTGTGACGGCGCATTTTACCGGGGAAAGGATACAGCAGTGATCGGAGGCGGAGATACGGCGCTGGGCGACGCGTTGTATCTGTCTGACTTGTGTGAAAGAGTCTATCTCATTCACCGCCGGGAGGAGTTCCGCGGTTCTGCTTCTACGGTACAGCAGCTGCAGGAAAAAGAAAATGTAGAAATATTAACCAGTGCGGTGCCGAAAAAAATCGTCGGAGAACAGACAGTTACAGCGTTAGAATTAAAAGACGGCAGATCCATCCCGGTAAACGGGGCGTTTGTCGCAGTCGGTATGCAGCCGCAGACCGGGCTGCTGCAGGGAATTGTGAAACTGGACGATGCCGGATATGTAGTTGCGGATGAGACAGGCGTTACATCAGAGCCTGGTTTTTTTGCAGCCGGGGATGTACGTACGAAAGCGCTGCGCCAGGTTGTGACTGCAGTTTCAGACGGTGCAAACGCAGCGGTATCTGCTGCGGAGTATATCAAGCAGATGCAGGTATCATAACCGGGAAGTATGAGGTGAATGATTTTGAGGCAATGTGGAAATTCCCGGTAAAAGAGGGCGTTGATTTTATGTACTGTACGCATGTACACCCGCTGATGCAGAACAGGGTGCAGAAAATCCTGACGGAACTAAAGAAGGACAGAAATATACAAAAGATTGTGTTATTCGGAAGTTCTTTGGAATTTTAGTGCGATAGTTTTAGTGACTTGGATCTGTATTTAGAAAAAAAGACCCAGGTCTTTCATTGAAAAACGAACCTGAATCAGACTGTGTGGTGGATCTTGTAATGGATTTGGATCATTCGTGCAGTCTGTACCAGGAAATCGAACGGATAGGTTTGCTTTTATTTGACAGGAGAATGAACATGTGTGATATCCGATTATTTAAAAGTGCGTTTGCTAAAAAAACAGGATTTTTGGCAGATGGAAAGGACCGTGAATGGAACAAAAATTAGAACACCTGAAATGCCGCCTGGCAGAATGCGGCAGTCTTGCAGTTGCATTTTCAGGCGGTGTGGATTCTGCCTTTTTATTAAAGACGGCGCATGAGGTATTAGGGGATCGTGTCCTTGCGGTGACGATTCGCGCTTGCGTATTTCCGATGCGGGAGACGCAGGAAGCTTCGGACTTTTGCAAAGCATATGGCATCCGCCAGATCATCCTTACGGTTGATCCGCTGACTATCGAAGGATTTGCGCAGAATCCAAGAAACCGCTGCTATCTTTGCAAGCGTCATTTGATGCAGACGATCCTTGCAGGCGCAAAGGAACAGCAGGCGGCATTTGTGGCGGAAGGCTCCAACCGGGATGATGAGGATGATGACCGCCCCGGCCATCGGGCGGTAGCGGAGCTTGGGATTCTAAGTCCTTTGCGCGAAGCGGGGCTTTGGAAGGCAGAGATCCGGGAACTGTCCGGACGGATGGGGCTTGCGACCTGGGATAAGCCTTCCTATGCCTGCCTGGCGTCACGGTTTGTCTACGGCGAATGTATAACGCCGCAAAAGCTTGTGATGGTAGAACAGGCGGAGCAGCTGCTGCTGGAGTTAGGATTTCACCAGACGCGTGTGCGAATGCATGGAAATATGGCGCGGATTGAAGCGCTGCCGCAGGATTTTGACAGGATGATGCGAGAACCGGTACGGCCGCAAATTCTGGAACATTTCCGCGCGTATGGATTTACATATATAGCCGTTGATTTGCAGGGATACCGTACAGGAAGTATGAATGAGACATAAATAGCTGTTGATTTGCAGAGATCTTGTACAGACAGTATGTATGAAGCATAAAAAATGAATGATAGCGACAGTTCCGGCCATCCGCTGAACTGTTACTGTATATGAACAATGAAAAGGAGAAGAGTATGATGTCAGATTTTCATTATGAAAAGGTAAAAGATCCGCGGTATTTTGCGGAGGGAAGGCTGGATGCGCATTCCGATCATATTTGCTATGCCAGCCAGGAGGAAGCCGCGGCGGAGAAGACCAGCTTCCGCTATTCGCTGGACGGCGTCTGGAAATTTCACTATGCCAGGAATCAGGCGCAGACCATTCCAGGATTTGAACAGCCGGAGTATGACTGCCGCCCATGGGCGGATATCCGTGTTCCGGCGCATATTCAGATGGAAGGATATGATATTCCGCAGTATGCGAATACGCAGTATCCGTGGGATGGCAGGGAACAGATTTGGACAGACGAGATTCCAAAAGAGTTTAACCCGACTGCCAGTTATGTAAAATATTTCACCTTGCCAAAGGAATTGGAAGGACAGCCTGTCTATCTTTCGTTCCAGGGGGCGGAAAGCGGAATTGCGGTGTGGCTGAACGGCCATTTCGTTGGATACAGCGAGGACAGTTTTACGCCATCGGACTTTGAGCTGACGCCATATCTGAATCAGGGGGAAAACAAGCTGGCAGCCTGTGTATTCAAATGGACTTCCGGCAGCTGGTGTGAAGATCAGGATTTTTACCGTTTCTCAGGGATTTACCGCAGTGTATTTTTGTATACGGTTCCAAAGACACATCTATGGGATTTGAAAACAGAGCCAATCGTGGCAGAAGACCTTGTACATGCGGACCTGAAACTGACGCTGCAGACACAGGGAGCGGGCAGCGTACATGTAACTTTATCCGGCTGGGAGCAGACGCTGGTAGACGCCAGTATCACGCTGTCTGGTCAAACAAACGGGCAGGAAGCTTCTTTTGCGGTGGAACATCCAAAATTATGGAGCGCTGAAGAGCCTGCTTTATATGATCTGACGCTGGAAGTGTATGATGATGCGGGAAATCTGACCGAAGTGATTCCACAGAAAGTTGGCTTCCGCCGCTTTGAAATGAAAGACGGTCTGATGCTCTTAAACGGGAAGCGGATTGTATTTAAAGGAGTCAACCGTCATGAGTTTTCGTCCCGGACAGGGCGGACGGTTTCCGACGAGGAAATACTGACGGATATCCTTACGATGAAGCGAAACAATATCAACGCTGTTAGAACCTGCCATTATCCGGACGATTCCAGAATTTATCACTTGTGCGACAAGTACGGACTATATCTGATTGCGGAAAATAATATGGAGTCGCATGGCTCCTGGGATGCGGTATCCCGCGGGCTGGATGCGCCGGAAGCAGCAGTTCCGGAAAATCACGAGGAGTGGATGGGCGCGATGTTAGACCGTGTGAATTCGTGCTACCAGCGGGATAAAAATCATCCTTCAATTTTAATTTGGTCATGCGGCAATGAGTCTTACGGCGGCAAAGTTATTTTTGAAATGTCACAGCTGTTCCGCAGGCTGGACCCGTATCGCCTGGTGCATTATGAAGGCGTGTTCCATGACCGCCGCTATAATGATACCAGTGATATGGAAAGCCAGATGTATCCGTCTGCGGCAGCCATTCAGGAATTTTTAGATCAACATCCGGACAAGCCGTTTATTTGCTGCGAATATACGCACGCAATGGGCAATTCCTGCGGCGGGATGCATAAATATACGGATCTGACCGATACCGAGCCGCGTTATCAGGGCGGGTTTATCTGGGATTATATCGATCAGTCCATTGCGAAAAAGAACCGTTACGGCGAAGAGTTCCAGGCTTACGGCGGGGATTTTGGCGAACGTCCGACAGACTACAATTTCAGCGGCAATGGAATCGTATATGGCGGCAAACGGGACGCTTCCCCGAAAATGCAGGAAGTAAAATATAATTACCAGAATATCTCTGTTTCTTTTGCAGATCATGGATTTACCGTACATAATAAAAACCTGTTTCTCAATACGAACTGCTACCAGTGTGTGGCGCTGCTGCAAAAAGACGGCAGGCTTATCGAAGAAAAAGAACTGGACATCGCCGTAGAGCCGTTATCCAGCGAAACGTTTGCAATGCCTTTTACAGACCGGGAAGACGGAGAATATGCCATAACGATTTCTTTCCGTTTAAAAGAAGCTGCGATCTGGGCGCAGGCAGGTCATGAAGTTGCATTTGGCCAGAAAGTATTTAAAAAGCCATTTGTATGGAAGAAAAGTGAAAAACCGCTGCGTGTCATTTATGGTAAAGTGAATATTGGCGTCAAAGGCGATGATTTTGACGTACTGTTTTCGATGCTGAACGGCGGTCTGGTGTCTTACCGATATGCAGGGGTAGAAATGATCAAAAAGATTCCAATGCCGAACTTCTGGCGCGCACCCGTGGACAATGACATGGGAAGCCTTGCTGCCGCGCGTTATGCACAGTGGAAAATTGCCAGTATGTATGCCAGCCATAAACAGGTTGACGCATCTGCGGATACACAGTATCATACCGGTTTTGCAGAAAATCCGGTAAAGGTGACAGAAAAAGACAATACCGTAACGGTAACTTATGTGTATCATATGCCGACAACGCCGCACAGCACCTGCGAGGTATCTTATACCGTGTATGGCGACGGCGCGATCCAAACGAAGCTTTCCTATGATCCGGTCAAAGAACTTGGCGATATGCCGGAATTTGGAATGATCTTCTATCTGGACGCGGACTATGACCATGTGACCTGGTACGGCCTTGGCCCGGCGGAAACATATGCAGACCGTAAAGAAGGGGCGAAGCTTGGCATTTACCAAAACCGGGTAACGGATAATCTGGCAGAATACCTCGTACCGCAGGAATGCGGCAACAAAATGGATGTTCGCTACGCAAAAGTAACGGACGCCAGAGGAAGAGGCATGCTGTTTGCCGGGGATGGAATTTATTTTTCAGCGCTGCCTTATACACCGCATGAAATGGAACATGCGCTGCATGCATACGAACTTCCAAAGGTGCATCATACCGTTGTGCGCGCCGCGCTGGCGCAGATGGGCGTGGCCGGAGATGACAGCTGGGGCGCCAGGGTGCATCCGGAGTACCGGATCGGGATCGAACAGAAACTGGAGTTTTGTTTTTGGATCAAAGGTATTTGATGGAAGTGGATACATGTTCAGATCAGGTGAAGGTTGGTAATTTTACGATTTGATCGTGGATTTTTCCGGGATTGATCCGGAAGAACCTAAGGCCGGTGGCCGCGAAAAGGGAAATTCGCAGGCCACTGGCTTTTTTATATAAAAATTCTGGCCATCCGCCATTTCCTGTGATAGAATATTCGCATTACATATGGAGCAGCTTTCTGTCACGCATATAAAAAGGAAAGGAGCCATGAACATGACATCACTGCGTAATATGACTTCCGGCCCTCCAGGCCGATTGATTCTCTCTTTTGCTCTGCCGCTGATGCTCGGCAATTTGTTCCAGCAATTTTATACAATCGCAGATGCAGCAATTGTCGGACAGGTACTCGGTGTATCCGGTATTGCCGCGGTTGGCGCTGCTGAGTGGATTATTTGGATGATGCAGGGCATAATTCAGGGATTTACACAAGGCTTTGGTATCCGGATGTCTCAGGACTTTGGGGCAGGACAATACCGCAGCCTGCGTCATGTAATTGTGAATTCCGCATTTTTATCTGCCGTAAGCGCGCTGGTTCTGCTGGCAGGCGGACAGATCTTTGCTGCCTGGATGTTGGAAATCCTGCATACGCCGGAAACCGTCTGGGCGGATACGATGTTGTATATGCGCGCGATGTTCTGGGGCATTCCGGTCGTAATGGCATACAATCTGTTTGCATCGGTTCTGCGTTCGCTCGGAGATGGAAAGACGCCGCTGTATGCGATGATCTGCGCTTCTTTTATAAATATCGGCCTGGATCTTTTCTTTGTTCCGGTGCTTGGTCTGGGTGTATTTGGCGCTGCGGCTGCGACGGTGCTGGCACAGCTTTGTTCCAGTCTGTTTTGCCTGATCAAAATGATACAGATTGATATTTTAAAGTTTCAGCGGGCAGACCTGGAAATTGATACCAAACTTCATATCCGCCTGATGAAGCTGGGAACGCCGATGGCTTTCCAGAATTTTGTGATTTCAGTCGGCGGAATGATTGTCCAGTCTGTAGTGAACGGATTTGGCGTCGCGTTTATCGCCGGATTTACGGCTACGAATAAGTTATATGGCATGCTGGAAGTGGCTGCTACTTCCTATGGATTTTCAATGACAACGTATACTGGGCAGAACCTTGGAGCTGGAAAGATCTCCCGTATCCGCAAAGGTTACCGGGAGGCTCTGGTAATTGCAGTGATAACGTCTGTTGTAATCGCTGCGGTTATGATCTTTGCCGGAAAATGGATTTTGCTGTGCTTTATCAATGGCGATGCAAAAACGACAGCTGATACGCTTGCAATTGCGTACCGCTATCTGTTTATTATGAGCATTTGTCTTCCGGTTTTGTACTATTTGCATGTCACGCGTTCCTGTATTCAGGGTCTTGGAAATACAGTGCTGCCAATGGTCTCCGGCTGTGCGGAGTTTGGAATGCGCACAGCCGCTGCCCTGCTGCTGCCAATGGCGCTTGGGCAGGATGGGATTTTTTATGCGGAAATCGCTGCCTGGGCGGGTGCGGATTTTGTATTATTTTTCAGCTTTTTTTCTAGTATCCGCAAGATTTCAGCTATAGAAAAAGAAAAGGAAGATGTATGACTCTGTGAAAACGGCTCTGTTAAAGGAAGGTATTGAGCATTTCGTAATGGAAGCTTGCGGCTGCGCGTTTTAGCATAACTACGGCCGCAAAGCCGCAGACAATGCCGAGTCCAAGCAAAACCCAGGTACTAATCAGCAAAAAACCTCCAATCTGGTTGACCAGCAGCAGTAAGACCGGAAGCAGCAAAAAAGCAGCGCCCTGCTGCGCGTCTTCGGCGCTCTGAGCCTTGGCGGATACCCGCACGATCAGGGTAATTGCGATCAGGGAAAATGACGGGGACAGTAACAGCATTACAACCAGCCATTGCGGGCCAGGCAGCAGGAAGTTTCCGCCTGTCAGGAAAATTTCCGCTTCCAGTACAATCAGCATGATACAAAAGGAAATACCGGATACAGCCATGCTTAACAAAAACGACGCGGCAACTTTGGCCTGGAAGATTTCGGTTAAGGAAAGCGGGCAGTACAGCAGTGTTTCCAGTGTCTGCTTTTCCTTTTCACCCACAAAGGAAGAAGCGGACATAATGGTGGAGGCCATAATCGGGATAATCAGAAAAAACAAAGGCAGCAGATAATTGATTAATAACCCGGTCAGACCTTCCTGCTGGCTGCTTCCCTGTTCAGCGGCTGGCAGCAGTTCCAGCAGTTTTTGAAATTCTTCCTGTTCCTGCGGTACGAAATGCTGGACCAGAAGAAAGGCGGATGGTACGAATACCGTCAGTACGAAAGGGACAATCAGCAGCGTGAACAGCATCCGTCTGGTGGATACCATCCGCCGCAGGTCTTTTTTTATAATCGAAGTCATTTCTTGTTTCATGCAGCGCCTCCTGTTTTTTATGGATGTATTTTGGAATAAATATCGATTCTGTTGCAGCAAATTTGGCAGTTTGTCTTAGTCTGCCAATGACTGATGTTGATCCGTCAGGGTAAAATAAAGCTCTTCCAAAGAAGGCCGATCCGCGGACACATGGTAGATTTCACCGCCGTTTTCTAAGATCTTTCGGACAATTTGCGGGATTTCTGCTTCGGATTGTACGCGAATCAGATATTCCGCTGGCTGATGGTGCGGTTTATCTGATACTGGCTGCAAGGCGTTGCTTTGTTTGTCTTGGATTAGATCCAAGCCAGGCAAGGCAGCCGCGATGCCGGATGCCCGAATGTTTACCGTGATCCCAGAACAGGCTTTTTTGCGCAGTTCATCCAGCGTGCCTTGTGCAAGCAGACTTCCTTCGCGGATCAGGCCGTAGCGTGTGCAGATTTCTTGTGCATAGCGCAGCTGGTGCGTGCATAAAAATACGGTAATGCCCTGTTCTTTTGCCAGATTTTGAATGATGGCATGGACATTTTGCGCACTTTGCGGGTCCAGGCCGGAAGTAGGTTCGTCTAAAAACAGGACTTTTGGCTGATGGATCAGCGCCCGCGCCAGGGAGAGCCGCTTGCGCATACCAGTGGAATAGGCGGCTAGTTTTTTATCTTTGGCGTCGGTTAATTCCATTTGTTCCAAAAGGAACAGGCTGCGTTTGGTGCATGCGGCGGATGCAAGGCCAAACAGCGAACCGTAAAAGAGAAGATTTTCCATACCCGTCAGATGGTCGTACATCTGAGCGTGTTCGGTTACAACTCCGGAAAGCGCGTGAGCTTTTTCCGGATGCACGGCCGGGTTTGTGCCATACACACTGCAGCTGCCTTCCGTTGGCGCGAGGATTCCATTTAGTAATTTTACGGTCGTCGTTTTTCCGGCGCCGTTCGGGCCTAAAAACCCGAAGATTTCACCCGGAGCTAATGTGATCTGAATATTGTTTACGGCTTTTTTGCCGTCCGGGTATGTTTTGGATAAATGATTCAGTGTAACGGCGGTTGTATTCATTTGCATTCACCTTTTTCTATATTAGGATTGTTTGTATTTATTATAGGCAGAAAAGCGGAAAAGTACAAGAGATGTGGAAGCAACTATAGGAAGAAAAGTTGCTTATTAAGAAACTTTTGCAACGTGCTGTAGTTTCTTAATAAGACTTGTATTTTTTTGCCTTCCATCCTATAATAAATACAAATAAATCCATGCGAACATACAGAGAGGTGACTCCGATGAAAAATACTCCAAAAGAAATCCAACTCGGCCGCATCCTGATGGAACACCGTCGAAAACGCGGTATCACGCAGGAAGAACTTGCGGCATACATGGGTGTATCCAAAGCGTCTGTATCCAAATGGGAGACATCTGCCACTTATCCGGACATTACGCTGCTTCCGCAGCTGGCCGCGTTTTTTGATATCAGCATCGATACGCTGATGGGCTATGAGCCGCAAATGACAAACGAAGAGATCCGCAGGATGTACAGCACGCTTTCGCGTGACTTTTCCATAAAGCCGTTCCAAGAAGTTGTAAACCGCTGCCGGGATCTTACGAAAAAGTATTTTTCCTGCATGCCCCTGCTGTTTCAGATGGGGAGCCTTTACCTGAATCATTGTGTGCTTGCGGATACAAAGGAGCAGACGGAGGCCCTGATCGAAGAGGCGCTGTCTTTGTTTGTGCGTGTCAAAGAAGAAAGCAGTAATCTTGAACTGGCATCGCAGGCTGTGCATATGGAAGCGCTCTGTCTGGTGCAGCTTGGACGGCCGCAGGAAACGCTGGAACTGCTAAGTGATCGCGAGATTGTAAAGATTACGCCGGAACCGCTGTTAGCCCGCGCCTGGGAGATGCTTGGAAATCCAAAAGAAGCAAAAAGCATTCTGCAGGCCGGTATTTATCATACGATGCTGGAACTGCTGAACTTGATGCTTCCGTACCAGGAACTTTGTGCGGACAATCCTGCGGCTTATGAAGAATCTTACCGCCGCATAGAAGCCATCAGTCATATTTTCCAGCTGGATGCGCTGCATCCGGGTATTCGTATGACCATTTGTCTCTCCTGCGCCCGCGGGTTTCTGCAGCAGGGAGACTGGGAAACCGCGCTTACGATTCTGGAAAAATATACCGCCCTTGCCTCCTGCGACGCTGCACAGATGCGCCTGCATGGAGATGATTATTTTGATTTGCTGGATCACTGGCTGGAGAAACATCTGATACTTGGAAACGATCTGCCGCGGGATGAAACGCTGATCCGTAACAGTATGCTTCAGGCTGTGGCGGATGATCCTGATTTTATGCAGCTTATGGAAGATGACCGTTTTCGGATGATACTGCACAAGTTAAAGGCTGAAGCAAATACGACACGATGCGGGAAGAATTGACAAGGTACTGTTTTATGGATGTATTTGCCTTTGCCAGAGCTGTTTGCTCTGTATCAGCCATCTTTATCGCCCTTTCTATTTTGATATGCCAGATTGGAACCTCAAAACTATGAGTAACTTAAAATCACAATTTGCGGCTTCAAGTTCTGCCGCTTCGTATATGCTTAAATTTGAAATTCCAAATCGGAATACAATATCTATTGGAACTTTTCTTATCCGATATCCCATATTAATCAGTGGATTATTTTTCCCCTGTTCACTGTATACAAAGCTTGTAATATAATGTTGCCAAATTAGAGGAAAACTTTCTTCTGTCATCTGTTCTGACAGCCAGTAGTCCATATCGTCTTTGCGTTTGCCTTCTTCTTTACTTATGCGATGCCATATTATATAATCCCGTCTTTGACAGTTTATGGAATAGAAAATCGCTGTGAATGCCAGTTTTAAAGGCTTTACAGCGATTTTTTGTGATTCTCGGAATATAGTAATTTACTCCCTGCCCTTGCTTCTCTTTTGGATAGTTTTCATCTGCCTTTTTGTGATGAACTGGAAGTCTGTTCGGAACCCGCTGGCAGCATGCAGGTCGTCTGTTATCGTTTCCCTTTGATAAAGAGGCATGTATCCCTGGCCTTCCACATCTGCGAAATTCATCCCTTTCAAAGTCCCCAGGAGTTTTTCACATGTATACTTTCTGCCAGGATTCTTTTCCAGCATCCGGTATATCAGCAATGCGAGAAATTTTCCGGCAAACCCTGCCGGATCGTTTGGGTTTTTCCGCTGCTTTTTCATTTTTCCATCCGATACCATTTTTTCTTCCCGCTCAATCTGTTTTCCACGTATCGTTTTCTGATATGCAGCATATTTCGGGGAGCAGGTGATGACCAGCCGTTGG
>VSNY01000329.1 GCA_009774535.1 Lachnospiraceae bacterium | reverse complement strand
GACTGCAGGCCATACAGCAGGCCGCTGTCCCTGTCCATGCTGATATTGTTTTTTACAAAGGAAAGCCCGATCATGGGGAACAGCACCCCGCCGCATAAAGCTATGGCAATGGGTATCCATGACGGATTGGAACCCTGGCTGAATATGCCCGGCTCCATGCAGATGGATACCAGCGGCGCTTCCACATCGGGAACGGAAAAGAACGCAAGGAACATGGCAGATATGCACATGGCCAGAAACGAAGGCCGCCTTACCCTTTCCAGCAGATCTGCTTTCATCACCTGGTAAATGATATATGGTTTCATAGTCATCCCTCCATAACGAAAAGGCAGGCATCTTCCAGTGTGCTGTTTACCGGGACTGCCTGTTCCCAAGGCTTTTTCCGGCTTACCTGCCGTATGTGGATGCCCTTTTCAGTCTGCACCATGCTGCTGATGCCTTTCATGTTCTCCTGCAGGGAAGGCAGCATATACTCCCATACACACCCTTTGGCCTTCGCAATAAGTCCTTCCGGGCTGCCGTTAAAGACAAGGCTGCCCTGCTGCAACAGCAGTATCCGGGAGGCAACCGCCTCAATATCCGATACGATGTGCGTTGATAAAATGACAATCCGCTCCCTGGATAAGCGTGACAGGATATTGCGGACTGCAATCCTCTCTTCTGGGTCTAACCCGATAGTAGGCTCATCTATAATGATGATCTGCGGGTCACCTAACAAAGCGCAGATAATGCCTACCCTCTGCTTCATGCCGCCGGAGCAGTTCCCCATACGCTTACCCTTTGCATTCTCCAAATGGAAATCCGCCAACAGGCTGTTTATCTGTTTTTCTGCATCTTTCTTTTTTATCCCTTTTACGGATGCTATATAGGAAAGATATTCAAGTACCGTCAGATTCGGGTAAGCGGAAACCTCCTGCGGCAGATAGCCTACCATGCTTCTCATAACATTAGGATTTTTCACAATATCCTGCCCATCCAGCAGGATGCGCCCGCTCGTAGGCTTTAAGATTGTGGAAAGCAGTTTCAGGAGCGTGGTCTTTCCCGCCCCGTTCTTCCCGATCAGCCCTATAAGCTGCCCGCTGTGCAGTGTGGAGCTGACATTCTGCACAGCCGTTTTATCTTTATATTTTTTCGTGATATCCTCTAAAACCAATTCCATAGGAACAACCCCTTTCCATGATTTTTTACTTTCCTTCCGCCTCCAGCTTTTCCACCTGTGCTGAAATCTCTGCGGGCAGTTTTGCCGTATATTCCTGATCCGAAAAATCAAAACTGGCTTTACAATAAATTTCATCATTGTATCGATACAGTTCAATATGTATGATCCTGTTCCCGTCCGTTTTCTGCTGCCCTGCTGATGTACCGCCGTCAGTCTGAAATACATCTATCCTTTTATAGCCAGATGCCTCACCCGGTATTTCTTCTGTTTCACTTTCCCCGTCTAAAAAGTAATCACAGAGCTGATTGACTAAATCATCCGCTGTTTTATCCTCAGCGCCATATTCTTTTTCTGTACTGCTTGAACAGTCATAAAATACAATGCTCTGGTCTTTGCTGCTGTCCCCGCACCCGCTGATAAGCAGACAGGCAAGCGTAGTGAAACAGGCCGTAATTTTTACACTCTTTTTCATTTAAACAGAGTCCTTCCTTTCCCATCCCCGACTAATCGCTGTCTTTAGACGGTGTTTCAATGATAATGTTCTGCGAAAGATCGTTCAGTAATTCCTTCGTAATCTGCAATTCAAAATCTTCCAGTGCATAATACTTCATAGCTTTCCCGCTTTCCGATATTTCCATTGCGCTGGTGACAAGCCGGGCAGTTTCCAGCTTCTTTAGGTGCATGTAAAGCAGGGGCCTGCTGATATTTACCAGACGGGCCAGCTCGCTCACATATTGCCGCCCTTCCGCCAGTATGCCGATGATCTTTATCCGTACCGGGTGTGAAAGGGCATCAAAAACGCTGATATAATCTTCATGTTTTTTCAGGTTTAAATCTCCAACAAAATTTCCCATAATCAAATATCTTTCATCATTTTGTCAATGGCTTCTACTTTTTCCTTTACAGTCTGCAGGTCTTTTTTCATTTCAGCATTCTCACGCTTCATTTCCTCTGCAAAGCTGTTAAACCTTGCCACATCAACGCTCTTGATCTTCTCCCTTTTCTCCTTGCTCCTGATAACCAGTATGATTGCAACAATGACAATAAAACCGATTGCGCCGATTACGGGCATGATGACTGCGATGTTTCCCATTTTTGTTCTCCTTTCAAATCAAAGTGTTTCATATGTAATAATTTTATTACACATGAAATTATTTGTCAACATATTTTTCACTTAGATATGCAACAGCAGGAG
>VSNY01000328.1 GCA_009774535.1 Lachnospiraceae bacterium | reverse complement strand
CGGCTTCCTCCATAAGAGCCTGTACCGATGCGTCATCGTAGGCATCCGGCGGTATGGCGTTCCCCGGCAGACCGCCCGGTGTTTCCCCGTACAAAGTCCCTTCGCCCACATCAAAATAAAATAGCGGGTTGTAATACTCCCCGTTATATAAACATTCAATATGCAAATGGCTTCCTGTGCTGCTCCCGGTATTGCCTGTTGTCCCGATGACCGCCCCTTTTTCCACTGTCTGCCCCGCACTCACGTT
This sequence comes from Lachnospiraceae bacterium, assembly GCA_009774535.1. Taxonomy (GTDB): domain Bacteria; phylum Bacillota; class Clostridia; order Lachnospirales; family Lachnospiraceae; genus Eubacterium_J. Next base: position 2,118 of record VSNY01000328.1, on the reverse strand, counting down.
TAAACTGTCCATGTGGGCATACTTGGTTGTATAACCGTCTATCTCAATGGCTACATAATTTCCATAGTGGCTGTCGTATGCCGCCGCTGTCACCGTACCGTCATGCGCCGCATATACGGTTGTGCCTGTCGGGACTGCTATATCCACGCCCCGGTGAAATTCCTCATTCCCTGTGACCTCATTTTTCCGGTATCCGTAATAGCTTGACACATAATAATACCAGTAGAGGTTAAGCGGCGAAGCAAACTCCTGAAGCAGACCGTTCGTTTCCCCATACATGGCAAAAATCTCCGCCTGTTCGGTATCCATTTTCCCGGAAACAAGGCTCTCTAACGGTATGACCGTAAGTGTCACTCTGAGGATACTGACCTCGTATTCTTCTTCCTCCTCGTACTCATATTCTTCCTCTGTTTCTTCCCCTGTGACCGGATCAGTGACTGTCCTTGTGCCAGTCTTTGTGACCGTCCTTGTCCTCGTTTCCGTATCCGGCGTGAGCGTCAGCGTATACATCCCGTCAAAAAGAGCCTGTATTTCACTTTCCACCCCGCTTGCGGTAAACTCCGTATGGACTGCGGATAAATAGCTGATAAGGGTAAACGGGTTATGCCCGATTGCGCCTAGATTATAGGAATATTCGTCATACCCCGGATTGTCTGTTTCCACACGGTCAATCTCTTTCTGCAGGTCAAGCTCCAGACGGGTAAACTGTAAATCAGCGGCATCAATCTCCTTCGGCTTGCTTAAATAGCTCGCCGCTAAAATCGTAGACTGCGTATCCGCAAACATCGCCCCACAGGACGATACGGAAACCATAATCATCATAAGGAGCAGAGCCATGATGCCCACCGTCACAAGCAAGCCGGCATTTTTCCTTGCAAACTCCTGTAACTTCCTCGCCACAGTGACCGCACCGTTTTTCGTCTTTTCAAACGCCTGCTCCGCTGTTTTGGCAGATGCCGCTTTCTTCCTAGTCTTGATGTACTCCCGCTTGATGCGCTGTTTCTGTAACCGCTTCTGCAACGCCTTTTTCTGCATCTGCGGGTTTTCTTCCAAAAACTTCTGGTACTGGAAATTGACTTCCTTTTTAAACTGCTTTTTTTCCAGCTTTGCCATCTTCGCCCGCTGTTTCTGCTCTTTTCCTTTTATCTGCCTTTTGACGAAAGAAAACAGTTCTTCCCCTTTCTGCTCCGATTTGTGTGCGCCCTCCACTGCTGAATTTTCTTTCTCCGTTTCAGCGATTTTCCCATGCACAAAATTCCGGCTCTCATTCTGCATCCGGCGCATGGTGGTTCTCTGTATGCCCTCCTGCTTGAAGGGTTTCTCCTTATCCAGAGGGACAACCACATATTTTCCCTTCCCGGTTTTCTCGTCAAATACTCTCTGCAAGGTGTATTCCCTTGTCTTTGGCAGCTTTGCCCTTGCCTTCTGTACCTTCTTCCCGGCTTTTTGAGCCTGCCGCTGTTTCTTTTGCAGCTTTTTACTGCCTGTAAATTCAGAGTCTCCTTCCCCCTGAAACAGATTTCCGGTATTCTCCGCAAAAGATTCTTCGGTAAAGGTTTTATTTTCCGTTTTTTCCTTTGTGCCGCCTTTTACCCGGTGTTCCTTTTCTACCCGCTTTTTATGGTATTTCCCTTTTTTCTGCGACTGCCTGTAAGTATCCCTCCGGTGGTAATCTTCCGTATCCGGCTGTTTTTTCTCCATTTCCTCCGGCTGGCTGAAATTGTCCTGCCCGGTAAATCCACTGCTTTCCCTGACAAAATCAGGCTTTTCTTCCTGCCCCGGCTTCGCATCGGACTTTTGGACTTTTTGTCCAGAAGTGGTCTGGTACATCTGCTTTTTCGCTTTGGCTTTTGAAGCATGGTTCGATTCCCGCTGTCTGGTATCTCCCTTTTGGGAATCCACACCCTTATGTTCCGAAAAAGTTTGATTTTCCTGTAACTGCCCATTTCCGGACTTCTGGACTTTTTGTCCAAAAGTTTCCTGATGCGCCTGCGTAACTTTTTCCGCCTGCCTTTTCCCGGCTGAACCATGCCCCGGCTTCTTGATATCGGCATCCCTCGGCTGATAGGCAGCACTGCCGCCACCTGTAAAGGCATTATCGGCTCCCTTACGGAACTC
>VSNY01000327.1 GCA_009774535.1 Lachnospiraceae bacterium | reverse complement strand
CGTCGGCAGCGTCAGATGGGTATAAGATACAGAGTAAATATAATATTAACTATGGCACATGTTTATGATTTTGAAAAATGGCATATAAAAAATGAAGATGCCGAAACATCCCCATTCCCTAAATTTTTCACTTGCAAATGAGCAAGGAATCGTTTATAATCAGTGTAGAAGGTAACGGAGATATTGGTGTGTCCCCATTACCCCAGACGGAAACTTATGCAAAATGATTTACAAGTTACACAGGCTATCCCCTATTTGCGGGGTTCTTTCTGAACTTTGGGCATAGGCAACAAAAATTATAGGTTGAAATCACATCTGATTTCAGCCTAAATTTTTGCCTATATCAGTTTAGATAATTCAAATCCTTTCATCTTGGGCATAAAAGCAAGAAAACATTTTTTTGAAAGGTTGACTAATTTCGCTCTGCCATATACAATACGTTTGATGAGTTTGAATTTGTTGTTGTTTCCTTCAACAAATCCTGAACTTACTTCTAAAGATATCGCGTTCTTGACCGGGGCGATATCTTTTTTTATACATTCGCAAAACCCTTTGAGAGAGGAATCTGTATATTTTTCTAAAAAGTCATCTATTTTAGATGGTTCTTTTTCCATCAGTGCAGAATGAAATGTTTGGAATACATCCTCTGTCCATCTGACTGCGGGATAATGCTCCTTTATCAAGTTTATATGTTCTTCTACGGTTTTATTTCTTTTTGACTTAGGATTTTTTGTGAGTATGTACTTTAATATCTCATCCCTTTTTATTACAGTAACATCGTCCGGATAACAGTCCTCCAGCATTTTCATGGAATGTATCTTTTTTCTGCCCGGAAAATTATTCTGACTTATACATGACAGATAAAACCATATGGTGGTTGAGGGATCTTTGATGCCTGTATGCCTCAGATAAAAATAGATGGTATCGTCAGCATGCCCGTCACGCATCATCTTATAAATGATATTTACATAGGCATTCCCCCTCCGCCCGGCTGAATGTTTTGATTTGCGCGGCCTGTCCATTCCCTGTATTTCTTCTGCCGGCATTTGGATATACCTTCGGGCAGTCGGTCTGCTTATTTTATATTTGCTGCAGATGAGTGCAATGTCTTTTTCCGGCATTTCATTCCACTGGCTTTGTATTTCCTGTATCATCTTTTGTTTTTTTTCCTGTTTTCTGCCTGCCGTTTTTTCTCGGCACTGTTGTAGTTATTTGCCGAATCGTCGTAATCAACCGGATTTCCATATGCATCTGTTGGCGGCGTATTGTCATAGTTTAACTGCTGTATGACAGATTCATCCGCTTTCTTTTCCCTTGAAATTTTCTTTGGAGGGGTATCAAGCACCTGTCCGCCCCTGATAAAGATTTCCGGTGGCAGCTCATTTTTAAAAATATCCTTCAGGTGTTCCATCAGATTCTGCAGCAGATGGAAACGGTCGGCAACCTGCACGCATTCCGGCAGGACTTCGCTGACCGCCTTCGCGTATGAACTGGCGCGGTCTCTTGCAACCACTTTGATCTTTTTGTGCTCTTTGAGCCATTCCTTTAATGTCGTGCCATCCCTTCCATCCAAAAGCGCAATCATGTGGTGGTCTTTCAGATCATAAACTGCAGTTGCATAGGTCTGTCCTTTTCTGGTTGCAACATCATCGATGCCAACTGCCTCAACATCCGGATCATCTTCAAACTTTATCCTGTTGTACAGGCGCTGTATGGTATCATTACTTACAGTAACGCCCAGGAGCTTTAACACGCTGCTTGCGCCTTCGTTACTCATGAACATGGCCATTCCAAGTATCAGGGTATTGAGGGCGTCCGTTCTTACCTGTGATGTTCGCGCAAAAGAAAGCGGCTCTGTAAACACTTTTGTCCCGCATTCAGGATTATCACACTCATATTTATAAACATTGATATGAAGGCAGGTGGGTTTGCAGCGGATCGGAATATCCTGGATCTTCCGCATATAGGTTGCGTGAAGATGCCGGCTTTCTTCCCCGCATTGCGGACAGGCACAGCTATGTTCTCTTGATTTTATAAATATATCTAAAGAATCCGTTTCTGAATAATCATAAACATAATGATCCTTGTCCAGAAAAAAAGAATAGTCTGTAATTTCTTTATATTTCATATGGCGGTTCTCCTTACAGTATTTGGTGATACTATTGTATCATTTGTACCCAAAAATAAGAATAATATAGGTAATAAAAAAACAGATCTTTGACCTGTTCTTTTATTACCTATCATACCCAAAGTTCAGAAAGAACCCTGACTTGTGCAGTAGAGTTGCATCATTACGTGAAGTTGAATATACATTGGATAGGATGCTTGATTTTTGTGGCGATGATGCGGTTTTAGGATTATTTAAGGATATATGC
>VSNY01000326.1 GCA_009774535.1 Lachnospiraceae bacterium | reverse complement strand
ACTAAGACAGTCGGCGTGTGGGCCTCCTGTCTAAGTCTCCGTAAGCGCTGGATTTCACCTCCGCTAAAAGCGCCCCTCGGATGTCCTTCCAGGGCGTCTCTCCCCGCCCAGTCCCCGCCCACCGCCCGCAGTGTCTGGTTATGGCAGGCCTTACAAGATCTGTTGTTTGTTCTGGGATTTGATTTTTGGATATTAAAATCTGACAGTGCCTGGATTCCGGATTTCCAGATATAGAAAGGATGTTTGCAGGTGCTTTATGCGGTGTGATATCTGGCATTTACGAAGACTTAGGCGGCAATTGGTATTAGAAGATATCCGTTCAAGAAAGAGAAGGGTTTCACATATATGGATATATTTTGTACAGATCTGGATCAGACATTGATTTATTCTTATAAACATGAGATTGGGAAGGCGAAGCGCTGTGTGGAGATTTATCAGGGGCGGGAGGTTTCGTTTCTGACAGAAAAGACGTATCAGTTATTATCAGAGTTAAAAAAACGGATAGGTATCGTTCCGGTGACGACAAGAACTATGGAACAATATCATCGGATTGACCTGGGAATTGGAAAGTTTCGGTATGCACTGACATGTAATGGCGGTGTTCTGCTTGTGAATGGAGAGCGGGAACAGACGTGGTATGAGAAGTCTTTGGAAATGGTAGAAAGCAGCAAAACGGAACTGCAGCAGGCGGCCAGGTGTCTGGAACGGATCAAAGACCGTACATTTGAAGTCCGGCTGATTGAAGAGTTGTTCTTATTTACGAAGTGCAGACATTCCCAAATTGCTGCCAGACAGCTGCAGGAAAATTTGCAATTGCGTTTTGCAGATACGCTTACCAATGGAGAAAAATTATATGTCGTGCCAAAGGTATTGAATAAAGGAATGGCATTGCAGAGGCTGCGGGCGTATACTGGGGCGCTGCGGGTATTTGCTGCGGGGGACAGTGTATTTGATCTTCCGATGCTGGAACAGGCAGACCTGGCGATAGCGCCTGCGGCGTTTGGGCAAATGGAGGAATTTTGCTTACGGAAAGGGCAGATTTATTTAATGCCGGGAAATCGGGTGTTTTCAGAAGAGTTATTGGAGTTTTTATTCGGATATATATGAATATTGTTATGTTTGGAATTTTTTTGAGCATGGATGATCTGTCGGGAGAGCCGGGTTATGAAAAAGACAGGCGACGAAAAATACAATATGGATAAGGAGATATTAAATGAGCATTCGTAGAAAAATCATTGACTACTCCAGAGGAGATAATCTGGGACATTTCTGGCGGCTGTACCGACTTCAAAAAAAAGCAAAAAATGGAATTATGCGGGATATTCTGACATTTTTTATGAGCCGCAGCGCACATCGCCACGGTGGATACATCGGGCCGGATACAGTTATTTTGGGAGTGCCGGTACTTCCGCACGGACTGCATGGGATATTTATTTCACGGTTTGCGCAGATTGGGGAAAACTGCAGGATTTATCAGAATGTAACAATCGGAGAGGTGAATCGTAAAGCGCCTGTGATTGGAAATCATTGCCTGATCGGAGCAGGAGCGATTCTTGTCGGAGATATCAAGATTGGGGATCATGTGAAAATCGGCGCCGGAACAGTGGTAAGTACGGATTTGCCAGATGGCTGTACCGTGGTGTCCCAGCCAATGCGAGTAATTGAAAAAAATGAGCCGGCCAGTTGAGCGGAAGATTTTTATACTAATATGTAATTAAGGAAACCTGGCAGTCAGGTATTATTTGTTTTACTATATGAAGCATAAATAGAAAGACCTGGCACTCAGGTATTATTTCATCCAATATGTATGACTGAAAATTAATCTCGAAATTGACCGCCGCAGAGTCGTCCGGAAAGCTCCAAATCCTCCAGCAATTTTAAGTCCCGCAGCCCCACTCAAATTCCATCCGAAAAAAATTTAAAAAATTTGCAAAAAGTTGTTGACAAATAGAAAAAAAGCATGTATCATATCTCTTGCGTCGCGGGTACAACAGTTTGTAAAGCAAAACATGCAAACAGATCCATTCGTATCCACAAGCGACTGAGGGCTTATAGCTCAGCCGGTTAGAGCGCACGCCTGATAAGCGTGAGGTCGGTGGTTCGAGTCCACTTAAGCCCATTTGCAGATGATTTTTCGCGCGGCACTAGCAATGCAGAGCAGCAAAAAAGAATTTGCAAAAAAATAAAAAAAGGTATTGACAAATACGAAACACTATGATATCCTATCAGAGTTGCTGCAGAAGAGATCAGGCAACAAGAAAGATTACATAACCGTAAGATAAATGATAGAAGAATCATAACACAGTTAAGAACATTGATAACTGAACAGTGAAATAACCTTGAAAGATTCAAAAAGAATTTGAGTAAAATTTCTGAACAACAGT
>VSNY01000325.1 GCA_009774535.1 Lachnospiraceae bacterium | reverse complement strand
AGATTGCACAGGCTGCACTTGCGCAGCATTTTTTCCCGGACATCGTAAGTTCCGATTTAAGTCTGCTGGCCATGTACAAGGTGCCAAATTATACCTTTACCTACGTCATGTCAGAATTACTGAATCTGGGAATGAAATTTGAGGACATCGTAAAAGCGTGTACGGCAATACCCGCAGAACTGATCGGGGAACCGGAGCTTGGAAAGCTGTCTCCTGGAAGCAGGGCCGACCTGTTTGTCTGCGATATCGTCGAAAAGCATGCGGTATATCGGGACAAGTACGGGAATGCATTTGAAGGCAGCAGATTAATTCGCCCGTTGATGACGGTCAAAGACGGTATGATCGTTTACAGAGCGTATGATTTTTTTAAGGAGAAAACACATGAAAAAAAGAACAGTAAGTATTATTTTAACCGGAATTCTGGCTGCAAATTTACTGACAGGCTGCGGCGGGAACAGGACGGCAGAAAACCCGGGGCAAAATCCGGAATCGGGCGAAACAAACAGCGGGGATGCTTCACAGATATCTTCATCTGACAAACTGTCTTTCCAGCTCGGACACATCAATCCGGCATCCGAATACAGCCAGTGCCAGTATCTCTGTACCGCGTTTGCGGACAAACTTCTGGAATTATCCGACGGAAGTATTGAGGTCGAAGTAATTGCAGACGGACAGCTGGGCGGAGAAAGAGACATGATTGAGGGAATGCAGATGGGAACCATCGATATGATGTCCATTGTGGGCTTTTCCTTTGATTCCTTCGTACCGTCCATGCAGCTTCTGGATTTGCCTTATCTTTTTGGCAACCCGGAAGAGGCATTTCTGATTCTGGATAATGACGAGCTGCTGAAGCCCGTGCTGGATGAAATATATGAAAAATGCAGTACAAAGGTTCTTGGGTTCGGCGCCGGCGGTTTCCGGGATACGTCAAGCAATAAAAACCCGATTACCGATGTGTCCAGCCTGTCCGGGCAGAAACTGCGGCTTCCGGAGACGCCGATTTATGTAGACACCTTTAAAGCGCTGGGGGCAAACCCAACTACGATGGCGTTCAGCGAGACGTTTACAGCCATGGAGCAGGGTACCGTTGACGGACTGGAGCTGCCGATTATGTCGATCTATCCGTCGAAATATCACGAAATCGTAACTATTCAGAACCCCCTATTCGAAGATAAAGTCAGGGCATCCTGAAAAAGCTTTCCTTATCGCGTCATATGCGTTATATCCCTGTTTATGGGCAGTACCCACATAAGACGTGATCTTTAGATAATCTCTGGCTCCGTCTTCACTTCTGAAGCAGCCGGATACTTTCGTCTTGACTTTTATCATCCTGATATCACGTTCCGCCTGGTTGTTATCGAACGAAACCATGAAATTATGGATAAAAAGGCAGACGGATGCCTTGTAGTTGTCAAGACGCTCTACCAGCGCAAGAATCTTTCCTTTTTTCTTCCGGCCACGTTTTTTCTCCGCAACAACTGGAAGCGGATTTTCTTCCCTGGCTTGTTTGATAAGTTCGTTGTATCGCTTATCAAATTTATGATAGTGATAATAGCTGAGAGACTCTTTTCCTACCTCGACCGCTTTATCTTTGATCTTCTTCATCTTTAACAGAAGATCTGTAAATGCAGCTGCCCATTTCTGCTCGGGATGATTCTCTGCAATACCTGTCAATTCCCGTAATAAATGGGCGCAGCAAACAACATGTCGGCAATCCCTGTATTTCCAACAGGATGCCCAGCAGTCATGCATGGCAATACCATGAAATGATGGCAGTACACCACACTGCTCCATACCAGGATGTCCCCGTTTCGGGCTGATATCAAGATATGTGAATTCACAGTTTGATGCATCATGAACCCACCAGAGTTTTTTATCAACACGGGTTCCGGTTTCGTCGAAATGTCCAGGGCCCGATTCGGCAACCTCCTGTTTGATTCTGTTTACCGTTTCAGATACAGCATCCGCACAGCGTTTTACCATGTTGCTTATGGTACCGGTGGCGATCGGAATATGGAACACACCGGAGAGAATTTCATGTGTCCTTTTCACACTGACTGCTCCGACTGTATTAAAAGCCACAGATAATGCCTGCAGATTCTCACCATACTGTACAGTTGCTTTCACATTCGCAGGAAATGTCCCTTTTCTGGTATCTCCGTGAAGCATGCAGACTGGAATCTCAAGCAGTTGATGCTCTGTTATATTAACCGTAACAACAGCATCAATGACGCAATGTCATGATGCTGGGGTCAAAACATAGAGTTTTCTATGTTTCTTGAGAGTAAAAAGTTTATATGCTTAAGAAGCCAGTAAATCCCCACAGATTTCTGACTGATCCTGCACTTCCTGAATTAATCGTGTTATGTGTAACCCGGGGTTCTGCCA
>VSNY01000324.1 GCA_009774535.1 Lachnospiraceae bacterium | reverse complement strand
TTACTGCAATTTCATTGGCAACATTTTTGATGGCATCCGTATTGCTCCTGGTTTCTGGGATTATTACAGTGAACCAAAAGGGAGGCAATAACATAACGGGGTCTTATCATGCGCTTATTTCCGGCATAGAAAAAGAACAATATCAAAAATTATCTGATGATGTGCGGGTGGATCTATGCGGATTCACAGCTTCCATTGGCAGCGTTAAATCTGGGAATGACCGCCTTAATATTTCGTATTGCAACAATGATGCACTTACATTAAATGGGCTGTCTGTTTCTGAGGGGAAAATGCCGGAGAAAGCGAATGAGATCCTGATTGAACAGGAATATTTAATCCGGCAGAAGATAAATGCTAAAGTTGGAGATACCATCCGGCTGCCAGACCCAAACAACGGCAAAGAAAAATCCTTTCTTATAACAGGATACCTGAAAACAGGGGCGAAAGGCACTGACCGTTCCTTATATGCGGCTATGGTTTCTGAAGAATACTTCTCAGAAATGGATGGATGGGATAACTTTTCACCGGCAGTAATGCTCCGTGTAAATTTAGATGCGGGCTCTGGGGATGTAAAAAACCTAATATCACAGATAGCGGCTGATGCAGGCTGTAAAGCGGCTCCTTCTTATAATGAAGCGTATCTGAACCTTAGCCAGCCTTCGGCATTGATGGTTCTGGCGGCTGTTGCCGGGCTGGTTGTTATCGTGATTGCTGGTGTTTTGGTTATATACAACATTTTTTATATTTCCATTATCAATTCCATTCAACAATATGGACAGCTCCGCACAATAGGTATGACAGCAAAACAGATTCAAAGGCTTGTTCTCAGGGAGGGGACTTTGCTGATGTTACCTGCAATTCCTATTGGACTGATTGCGGGAATTGCAGTGGCTTATCTTTTAATTCCATATGGATTTGGGTTATGGAATGTGCTATGGATATGCCCGGTTGTTGTTGCGTTAACCTATGTAACTGTGCGCCTGTCCATCAAAAAGCCTGCTAAGATAGCCGCGGCCGTTTCACCCATAGAGGCTTCCCGCTATGAACAAAATAATCAACCGAAAGGTAAACATAGGCAGCACAAGCTAACGCCGGGGTCTTTGGCAGTCAACCAGGTTTTGCGTTATAAGAAAAAGAATATACTGACAGCCGCCTCCCTTGTCCTGACTGGCGTCCTGCTGTTAGGTTTATCCTCTGTCCTTTCTTCGATCAATGCAGAAGATATGGCTTTATCCGGATTTGCAAGAGGACAGTTCGTTTTAAGGATCTCAAATCAGGAGCTGATGGAAAATCCTTTGGAGATTTTGCAGGAATCAAGTCCTTTTACGGAGGAAGTGGAAAAAGAACTCTCGCAATTATCAGGCGTGCAAAAGATTATGAACGATCAGCATCTCCCAGTTTCCTATGATCTGCAGGCCCTGGAATCAGATGCTGAAATTGTAGGATTTGAGAAAGCAGATATGGATTTGCTGCAAAGCTGTCTCTTAAATGGAAACCTATCAGATTATGGGCAAATGGCATCTGAGGATCAGATGGTGATTGGCAGGCCGGGTGACTTTGAGAAGTATTTTGGTATTCATCCAAAAGCCGGCTCGTCTGTAACGCTGAAGATTTTTGATGGGAAGCATACGGAGAACCTGGAATTTGAGATTGCGGCAGTCCTTGACGAAAGTAAGATTGGAAATCATGGCGATAAAATAGATATGCTGTTATTGCCGGTTGATTCCATGCAAAAAATCGCACACAGCAATCTGACATATCAGTATGTGATTCGTGTAGAGGATTCTTTGGAACAGCAGGCAGAAAGCGAAATAGACCAGATTGTATCAGATAACCCGCGGCTGAGTGTGGATTCCCTTTCTGCTGCCACTGCCCAGAATGAAAACTTCCTGCAGGGGACACAGTTAGCCCTTGCAATAGCCATTGTCTTAATTGGCTGTTTTTCCGTGATGAATTTGTTGAATACAACTTTGACGGGAATTATCGTAAGGCGCAGGGAATTTTCTCTCATGCGTTCCGTGGGAATGTCCCAAAAACAATTATCCGTGATGGTTCATAAAGAGGGATTGATCGTAGTCGGCATGGGACTTGTATTATCTGTGATAATTGGTGGAGGAATTGGATATGTTCTTTGCTCATTTTTGAAAAACAACCTAATGAGCTATTTGAATTATCAATTTCCATTGGGTATTACAATCTTGTATTGTGCGATTGTTATTTTATGTAGTGTGCTGATTACAACAGGAGCCTTAAAGCAGCAAAGCAAGTTATCAATGATGGAAGCTCTGCGATAAGTGTATTTTTTTAGAATATCAGAGGAGGCGATGCAATGGAACTGACCCCGACCATGATTTTGAATCTGGCGCTGCTGATCGTCCCGCCCGTTGTC
>VSNY01000323.1 GCA_009774535.1 Lachnospiraceae bacterium | reverse complement strand
GCCCGAACAGTTGCCGGAACTTACGGAACTGCCGGAGAACCGTTACACCCTTCCCGATGTGGCAAAGAAAGTGGAACTGTTCAAGGGCGCTGAGTTTAATGTGGCGGAGCTGGCGGAACAGATGAAGAAATCAACCAGCTTTTCCAGGATGTTCGAGAAGAACAAGCTGGACTGCGGCGAAAAGCGCCCTCTCCTTCCCCTGAATCTTGGGCAGGTCGGCCTGATCGGCGGTTCCGGACTGATTAACGGCCTTGTGGAATGTGATACGCCGCATATTATCAAGGGGCGCATTATAAAAGAAACCAGTGTCAGCAGCGAGGAAAATCTGAACAGCAGGGGCGACCTGACTTCCACAACGGTTCACGAAACACGATCCAACAAGATGATATTTAACCTGCTGACCCCGGAGGGATTTATTTCCCTTTCGGATTATGGAGGAAATGTGGATACAGAAAGTGACGGTGATAACGATAGGGATGCGGTTTTGGGCAAAATATCAACAGCGATAAAATCCAGAGTGCCGTTAGGCAGGGTTGTCATTACAGCCCATGCACAGGATATTTTATCGAGTACGGATATCAATGCCGGCCTTTCCCGCCACCAGTCCGGTGACTGGGGCGAGGTCAGCAAGGCCGACTGGCGCGCGAATGACGGTGCGCTGAAATCTGGAGAACGCATTCTGTCCGCCTATACCGGTAAAGGCGGAAAACATTTCTGGATCATCACCGAGTCCGACCGGTCACATACAACGGTGATGATGCCGGAAGATTATTAAAAAATATGGAGGAAAAGCAATGGTTACGGTGAGTGTAAAACAGCTTGTATCTGCGATTGAGGAGGCGGATGCTTTTAAGTTGCCTGATATGAACAGGGGTACCCGGTATCTTTATGAGAGGATTTACGGGCGGCTGTCAGAAGGCAGGGATGTCCGTCTGTCGGAAGTGGATTTCGGCAGTTTTGAAGCGGACGACATAGATTCCATACGGGAGCTGTATTCAGAGACTTTGGAGGAAAATGTAAGGAAGGCGGATTCGCTGGCGCATATTTTACAGAATATACCGCCACATACTTCCGTTTCCGCATTTGTATAGGGGTATGGATATGGTCATAGACGGGTTTGATGAAATACTGAATACCCTTTACATTGCCAAAAGGCTCTATGATATGGGCAGGTATGAGGTGGCGGAGGCGAACTTCTTTGACATAGTGGATTATGATGTCTATTACGAAAATATGTATGGGCTGATAGAAAATATCTTTGAAAACTGTTACGGCCAGTATTATGAAAAGCATGGCATGGAAATCCATGTGCTGTCAGACCCGGTGATCGTCGATTTCTGCGTACTGGCAGGCAAATATGGAAAAGCCCATAAAATTCCTGATGAGCAGAATCCGTACATCCAGGAGGCAAGACAGGAAATAGGGAGGCGCTTAAATTTCTCATACTGTCTTGACTGGAGGTTCATGGTTCATACGGAACCGAAACGCCCGTTTCACAGCAGGATCGGCGTATTTATCTATCAGGATGATTATGTTGACCTGGGGTGGCTGGCCTACGGGCTGGTTGAAATCTATGAATGGTTTTCGGATGCCTGTATGCAGCTGAGGGATATTTTACAGAAAAAGAAGGCAGACATTGTGAAGCTTCCGGGAGAGGAGGTGATGGCGGCATGAGTGAAACGGTCATCCGGATCAGCGACGACGGCAGGGTTATGGTGGAACGGGATTCAGGGGGTATTAAAAGTTTCAAACAGATTGCCCCGGATACTCTAGTAAAATGCATTGATAAGAGCATGGTCCGAGGGGCTGTCCGTACCGGGCTGCTTCCAAAAAACTGTGTATCGGTCGGCATATACGATGATGGGAGCAGGGACGCTGTGCTGCTCTATACGGAAGGAAGGGCGGATATCAGTTATTTTGGCACGGAGTATAAAAACTTTCCCCTGCCGTATCTGGTATTCGGGTTTAGGCTGTCGGGGGAAGGGCGCATAAGTGCCTGCAGGCTTGGCGTGGTGGAAAACAGTGACAGGTTAAAACCGGATACAAAAATGTACCATTACCCGCTGTCAAATGTCAGCGGTTTTCATCTCTGCACAGGGAATAATACATTTCCAAAATGCGAAAGCCTGCATACCCTGGCAAGCCTGCCCTACTATATCATGGCGATGCCGAACAATAATGACCACTTTAACCATTCCCTGAATAAGCCGGGGCTGGAAATGCGGGATCTGCTGGAACTGTTAAAGGACAAGGAACCGGCATTTTATTACAGTGACGTGCTGTTACCAAGCGGGAGGGTTTTGAATGAGTTCATTGAAGGAAGGAGCGGTTGATACAGATATGTTTACAGCAAAAGCTGTTTTTCCAATTCCTTCTGCTGTTCTTCCAGAGCCTGCGCCTTTGCCATATCTGCCGTGATACGGTTTTCGT
>VSNY01000322.1 GCA_009774535.1 Lachnospiraceae bacterium | reverse complement strand
ACACCGGACTGCGGTATGTCTTTGACATATCGGACGTGCATAAGGCAAGGCGTATCGGGCGTTTCCCGCAGCTATGGGAAATGAAAGAGGAACATCAGGAAGCGGTGCTTGACCGTCTGGAAGGGATTTACGGGGATACCAACAAAGAAGCCGGGTTTACGGACAGGATCAGGGAGATTGCTGCCCGGATTGCACAGGATTGTTATGGGGAGCTTGCTTCGGATATGGAATACCTGAAAGAAGGAAGTTTTCTGGAGGAACTGGACGAACTGAATGTTGCTGTGCGTGTCCGGGAAACGCTGGCGGACAGTATCGCTTACATGGTCTTAAAGCGGTGCGGCATGGATGATGCGGAGCTGGCAGAGGAAATCCAGTTCCCTTATATCCATGAATTTAATACGGTGGAAACCCTGTCGCATATCGGGGACAGCATATCCGATTTATCCAAGCCTGTCCTTATGGAAATCGGGAAGGCAATCGGAGCGTATAACAGGGCGTATGCCAGAAATGAAGCATCGAAAAATTTAGTTGAAAAAGGACTTGCAAATACTGTTGACACACGCTATAATGCTTTAAAGCGTGAAAGCGAAACGCAGGACGTACAACCTACCAAACAGACCGGAAATGCCGGGGAAAGGGGAAATAATGATGAATCTGACCTACGAGAAAAACGGAGATTATCTGATACCGATGTTACAGATGGACGAGCAGCCGGAGGGGACACTGACGAAGTACGGGCTGATGAGGAAGAATTACTTACAGGAACACAAGAAGGGAATCTACACCGGACTTCTGCTGAAAGGGAAGCTGAAAGAGCATCTTCTGGCTATTCAGGAACAGGCAGAGCAGAGGATGGAGTTATTAACAGCGCAGATGGCGAAAGCGGAGGGCGTGACGGAGGAACTGAAAGCCACCAATCAGATGAAATGGGTGGGGATGATGAACAACATCAGGCACTCAGCGGAGGAAATCGTGCTGAAAGAGCTGATATACAGCCTGTAAATGAGGAAGAAATAACTGAAAATAAGGAGCTGCCAGAGCCGGGTAATGGAGAAAACACATTATCCGGCTTTTCTTTGTCCGGGGAGGAAATCATTAACAGACATTGGGCAGAGATAGAAAAAGGCATTTTGCAATTTGATGAGTTTATGGAGCATAAATGCCCGGATATTGCCGGAGTAATGCTTTTTGAGCCAGACAAGGATAAGCAGACAGAATATATTAAAAACAGTTACAGGCATGGAGAATATACAGAGTTTTATGTCGGGAAGGAAAGAGCCGGGTACAGGGCAGATGAAAACGGCATGACGCTCTGGAGCGGAACGTATCTGAACCGGAAGGCAGAAGCAGTTGTATCGTGGGAAACTGTGAGGGACAGCATCGCCTTTTACATGGAGAAGGGCGAGTATCTGAAAGAGGGGCAGATACCGCAGTGGGAAGAACCAGAGCCAAAGGAAACGGAAGTATACCAACAGCTTAGCCTTTTCCCAAGCATCGAGGAACAGATCGGCACGATTGAAGCGGCGCAGGCAGGAGAGAAATACATCATGCCCGCCGCTTTTTCTTTGCCAAAAGAACAGCTTGAAGCCATTTTGCGTACAGGCGGCGGACGGGATAATAACAGAAGCCGCATTTATGCCAAGTACCAGCAGGGCAAGACACCGGAGGAAATGGCGGAGTTTTTGAAAAACGAATACCGGACTACCGGGAAAGGTTTTGATTTTGGGAACAATCCTATTTCTGTCTGGTTCAGTGAATCCGGCATGAGCATCGGCTACGGGATGTCCGCAAAGGAAAATCCGGTTGCGGTAATGGACTGGCAGGAAGTGGAGGGCATTGTCCGGTCTATGGTAGAGAATGGCACTTATATGGGCGCTAATGAAGTGTTCCTTGTGGACGCAGTGGAGCGGCAGAGGGTGTCAAATGATCTGTTCAATTTCTTCCGGGACGGTATCGGGGAAGTGCCGGAGAACATACCCATAAAGAATTATAACCACCCGGAAAGCATCACGAACCTCTGTGAGCTTTTATCCACACAGGAAGGGCGGGATATTGTTTCCGGGGAGCTTTCCAAAGCGCAAGAACAGCTTGAAGCCGGGGAAAAGCAGATAAAGTGGCGGTATGTGAAAAGTCCGGAGCATTTGCTTTCAGAGATTGCAGATTTAAGTGTGGAAAAAAGAGAATATCCGGCACAGGACAGTGTGGAGGTGCGGAATGAGGATTTTATCACACAGGACGAGATAGACACCCGGCTGACAGGGGGCAGCGGCTTTCATCATGGGCATTTCCGGATTTATGAGTATTTCATGGAGGGGCATGATAAAAAAGATAATATTGCGTTCCTTAAAAATGAATATGGCACAGGCGGCAGTTCCCACGCACTGATCGGGAGCGATAAAGGGCATGAAGACCATGACGCAAAAGGTATCCGTCTGGA
>VSNY01000321.1 GCA_009774535.1 Lachnospiraceae bacterium | reverse complement strand
GTTTTTAAGAATTTCCTCGGATAATTAAAAATCTCGGATAATGCGCCCTCTTTCAGAGGGGGATTTTCCAGCTTGTCGCTTTGGAAGCCAAAATTGCAAGTGGAGTTTATGGCAGTTGGAAATCATCCCTACCAATTACGCCACAGGCGGCATAAATCAGAACGCGCCCGGCTCGTTCTGATTTTCCACACATGGAAAGCCGCCAATGTGAGCGCGCCCGGCCCGTCCATGTTAAGACTTCTCGCAAAAATCAAGACGCGCCCGGCGCACTTTGATTCTGGAACAGGCTTTTTTATCGTTCCTGCTGTCTGGGCTTTTTGTCAGGATAGAGCTTTCCGGCAACAACGGCAGCATGGCTCTTTATCTTAATTTCTCCCTCCTGTTCGCTGCATTTTGCGTTCCGGTAGCTGGTACTATGTCAAGAAAAAGTACAAGTTAAAAGTGAACTTTTCTTACAACCGAAACTTCCAAACTTCTTTTACGTCTATACATATAGAATCATCTTTTAGGAGGTAACAACTGATATGAAAAAATCGATCATAGGAATCGCCACCTTAATCACTGCATGTAACTTGTCAGCCTGCCAGCAGCCATCAGGCCCCGACAAGCTTGCCTACATCAACGATTCCGTAACTAAAGTGGACATTACACACCATATCCGTGGAACATCCACCCAATGGACGGCTGTGGGACAAGACGTCAACCATCTCAGAGAATGGGCTTGCGCACTGAAATATGAACGTTTTAATTTTGAAGCAGGCCAATCTCCAGGCGACGTCGACGGCGGAGAAGTCTACGATTTTATACTGACAGAAGGAGATGATCCCGGGTTTACCTATGTGATCAATGGACTGGACAAATGCTATCTGTTGATTGAAGGCGATTGGTACTCGGTCTCAAATCCATCCGATCCTCCCGTTACAGAACCATAAGGGGGTGCCCGCTGTCACCCCCCTTCTATCATACTGCTATTACCAGGGCTTCCTGGTTTTACTCATTTTCAGCAATATTTTGCATAATAGATTTTTTAGCACTAAAACCAATATATGCGTCATGATCATATTAGAATAAAAACGCTTCTAACCAGTCATCATCTAAACTATTTTGTTTCTGCCGCAACAGCCATTCCCGTTTCGTATCAACATCGGCTTTCTTCGCTTTATATTCCTTATGCAACGTTTCTTTGATTCATTTCCTGCACCTGCTGAAACATCTCTTTGCCAATGATGTCTGGACGATGGTTGGGTATCTTCAATATAGGGTATTACAGTCTGCATACTCTGGCTGCACAAGGGCAGGAGCATAATTTCCTTGTGAGCAATTATCTGTTCATTTTGCTTTGAAGATCGGATATCTGATTAATCAATTTTAATTTATTTTCGCCCATCCTTCTTAATCTTTCATTTAAATTCGATAATCTATCGTTTCGACGTGCAGCAATTTCAAACCTATGTGGATTTGAATAACTTGGATCCGGTTTGGATATCAATTCACTAATACTTTGCTGGGTTCGGTAAATAGCATCATCCAGATTAGAAAGACTTTGCTGCTTTTCAAACAAACGATCCTGTAACCTCTGTAAATGCTCCCTATGTCTTAATTCACTTGCTATTCTTTTTGCTTCATAAAATCTTTGTCTTGCATTATTAAATCGATTTTTTAAATCTTGGTTATCTCTTCCTGCATTTCCTGCATCATAAAATTGTTGTGATAGATTTTTCATCTGATCAGAGGCAGACCTAAAATCTGATGTACTACATAACGATTCCGCCTGACTAATTATACTTTCTTTTCTAGCTTTGGCTGTACGATATTCCAATTGTCGTTTTTCATAATCTTGCTTGGCTCGGTTGAACAAATCGTCTTTCGCCTTACTAAACCTTTCCCATAAAAAATCCTCTTCCTGTCTGGAAGCACGAGGAAGCATTTTCCACTGCCCCATAAGTAATTTCATTTCATCTTTAGCAGCCCTAAAATCTGTTGAATATGCAATTGATTCTGCTCGACTAACAATAGATTCCTTTTTAAGTTTTGCCGCCTGCTGCTCTGCCTTCCGTTTTTCAATCTCTTTTTGCAATTTTTCACGTATTTCTGTCCGAATAGAATTGAACCGTTCCCATAACTCTTCATCTTTTTCTCTAGTTGTACGAGGAAGCTCTCGCCACCTACTAAATAAACGATTCATTTCATTACGAACACGATTAGAATCTGTAACATATAATAGGCTTTGTGCTTCATTAATAATATTTTCTTTCTCTGTCCATATTGAGGTAAATAACTGTTGCAAATACTCATTTCGTCTAGTAATAAAATTATCTTTCACTTGTCTAAATTCATTTTTTAAAAAAATATTATCATCGTGCCCACAAGAACCAACATTATAACCTAAAATCCCGTTGAATTATACACAGGTCATACGGTGACCTGGTATAACTCAATAATCTCCCGTTGACGTTTGGTC
>VSNY01000320.1 GCA_009774535.1 Lachnospiraceae bacterium | reverse complement strand
TTTGATTTCTGCAAAAAGATACGGCAGACCTCAAAAGTACCCATTATGTTTCTTACTGCCGCTGATGAAGAAACAGATATTATCATGGGGCTTGACATCGGGGGCGATGATTATATTACAAAACCTTTCAAACTGGCAGTTTTCCTTTCAAGGGTCAATGCATTGCTGCGCAGGAGTGAAAATTTCGGCACTGCTGTCACAGAATTAAATTCAGGCGGCATCTGTATCCAGCTTTTAAAAGGGGAAGTGTATAAAAGGGGAGAACTGGTTGAACTGACGGCAAGCGAATATAAGCTGCTGTGCCTGTTTATGGAAAATCCTGACCAGATACTTTCCCAGGAGCAGATTTTGGGCAGATTGTGGGACGTGGACGGAAGCTATATAGACAACAATTCCCTTACTGTGTATATCCGCAGGCTCCGTATAAAAATTGAAGATGATCCGGGAGAACCGAAACGGATTGTCACTGTCCGTGGTATGGGGTATAAATGGAACACTGTGGAGTGAGGTGCAGGATGAAAATATTTGTAAACCGGAAAATCAAACGGCTCTTTAGCGGTATTCTGTTGTTCATCTTGTTTTTTACATTGATTGCGGTTCTGCTTATGGAGTTTGAAGTCAGAAATGCGGCAGTTTACACAATGGTCAGCTTCTGGATGATGAGTGCTGCAATACTGGCGCTTTGTTATGGGTATTTCAGGCAGCAGTATAAAATCATGGAAAATGCTATATCACAGATTTCAGAATATATATCCGGCAACAAGGATTTCACGATTGAATGTAATGATGAAGGAGAATTGTACCGGCTGTTCCATGAAGTGAATTCGCTGGTGGCTGTCTTAAATGCCCATGCCGAGAATGAAAAAAGAGCAAAGAAATTTCTAAAGAATACCATAGCTGATATTTCACATCAGTTAAAGACGCCGCTTGCCGCCCTTAATATTTATATCGGGCTTATACAGGACGAGGCGGAGGGGCTTCCAACAGTTCAGGATTTTTCCCGACTTTCCGAGCAGGAGCTTGACCGAATCGAAGCGCTGGTACAGAACCTTTTAAAAATCACAAAACTGGATGCTGGCATGATTGTGCTGGAAAAATCATTGGAAAATGTGTCGGAGATTGCGGAAAGCGTCAAAAAGCACTTCCTGTTCCGGGCAAATCAGGAAGGAAAAGAAATCTGCCTGTCAGGCAGTGGGGAAACCGCATTTTTGTGTGACCGCAGCTGGATGATTGAAGCAATCGGCAACCTTGTAAAAAATGCCCTTGACCATACCGGAGAAGGCGGCTGCATACGCATGGAATGGCGGGTATCAGCTTCTATTGTCCAGATCACCATAAAGGATAATGGCAGCGGCATCTATCCGGAGGATTTACATCATATCTTTAAGCGGTTTTATCGGAGCCGTTATTCTAAAGACACGCAAGGTATTGGTCTTGGGCTGCCGCTGGCAAAAGCGATTGTAGAAGCCCATAACGGAACGATTGAAGTAGACAGCGCTTTAGGCAGGGGAACCTCTTTCGCGATGAATTTTTTTAATTCCAACAAAATTGTAGGGTAATTGTAATATCAGTGTAGGATTTCTCTGCTATATTTGGAACTATCAAAACAGAAAGAGGTGTTTACACAATGAATTTATTAGAAGTCAGTAATGTCAGTAAGATATACGGAAGCGGTGAAGCAGCCGTAAAGGCATTAAAAAAAGTTTCGTTTTCCGTTCCAAAAGGCGAGTATGTGGCGATTGTCGGAGAATCCGGCTCCGGGAAAAGTACGCTCCTGAACATGATAGGCGCGCTTGATACGCCCACATCCGGCAAGGTAGTCATCAGCGGCAAGGAGATTTTTTCCATGAATGACCGCAAACTTACCATTTTCAGGCGGAGAAATATTGGTTTTATCTTTCAGGCGTTCAACCTGATTCCGGAACTGACTGTAGAGCAGAATATTGTTTTTCCGATGCTGCTTGATTACCAGAAACCAGACAGAAAGTATCTGGAAGAACTGCTTTCGGTGCTGAATCTGAAAGAACGCCGGAATCATTTGCCCAGTCAGTTGTCCGGCGGACAGCAGCAGAGAGTGGCGATTGGACGTGCTTTGTTTACCCGCCCGGCTTTAATCCTTGCGGACGAGCCGACGGGAAATTTAGATTCGCAGAATACCAGCGAAGTGATTGCGCTGTTAAAAGAAGCATCAAAGAAGTATGAGCAGACAATTATTATGATTACACACAGCCGCAGCATTGCGCAGACGGCAGACCGTATCCTGCAGGTGTCAGACGGGGAACTTACTGATTTGGGGAGGTGCAGGGAATGAAAAGTTATTTAAGCCTTGTGTCTATTTCGGGAAAGGTGCGGAAACGGCAGAATCGTATGACGATTTTCTGTGTTATTATTTCCGTGCTGCTTGTGACTACGATTTTCAGTGTGGCGGATATGTGGATTCGGGCATCAAGTGAGGGGCTGCAGCAGAAACATGGAAACTGGCATATC
>VSNY01000032.1 GCA_009774535.1 Lachnospiraceae bacterium | reverse complement strand
GAAAGTGATTACACAAACTGGCGCCGCACCTTGTGTCCGGTTTTTAGGTTTTTGCAAAGAATTTGCGGACGTCATAGCGCTTGTGGATCTGGTTGCAGCGACGCCCGGACTTGGAAACGGCGGTACCGGAGTTACGGCATTGCAGGAAGGCATACCCGTTGTTTCACTGGAAGCGGGGGATATCGCTTCGTGCGTAGGTAAAGATTTTCAGTGTAGTTCACTAAATGAATATCCGGCACTGATCCACAGGTATATCAAGGATGCCGATTTTTATCAATCGCAGAGCCAAAAGGCGAAGAACATCTTTCAAAGCCTGCTCGTCGATGAAGAAACTGTGGCACGCCAAGTACAGGAAGTGCTGGAACAGGTGACTGAACTTGCGGATACCGGGAAGGATGACCAGGAGCCGACAGAACATCTTTGGGCTGTCAAAAGCGGAACCAATACGCAAGAGAAAGGGCTTATGTGACAATGAAAGAAAACATATTTGTGACAAGGTCTGCCATGCCTCCATATAAAGAATTTGCGGAAGCAATAAAGCCATTGTGGGACAGCCGATGGCTGACCAATATGGGATGTTATCACAAGCAGCTGGAAGACCAATTAAAAGATTATCTGAAAGTACCCGGTTTGTCACTGCTGGTAAACGGACATATGGCGTTGGAACTGGCGATTCAGGCATTTCAGTTTCCATCAGGAGCAGAGGTCATTACAACACCATTTACGTTTATTTCCACAACACATGCCATTGTACGCAATAACTTACAGCCGGTATTTTGTGATGTAAAGCGGACAGATGGTACAATGGATGAAAGTATGATCGAAGATCTGATCACGGAACGTACCGTAGCCATTGTTCCGGTTCATGTATATGGTAATGTATGCAATGTTGATGCAATTCAGAAGCTTGCAGACCGCTATGGTCTTAAAGTTATCTATGACGCAGCTCATGCGTTCGGACTGGAAGACCAGGACAGGGGGATCGGCAGTTATGGAGACGCATCCGTGTTCAGCTTTCATGCAACGAAAGTATTTCATACCATTGAGGGCGGAGCAGTTGCTTTTTCTGATCCGAAACTGTATGACAGATTGTATACGCTGAAAAATTTTGGCATCCAGGGAGAAGAGCTTGTTACTGGTATTGGGGCAAATGCAAAGATGAATGAGTTCGCGGCGATTATGGGATTATGTAATTTAAAGTATCTGTCCCGAACATTTACGGAACGCAAAAAACGGTATGATTTTTATAAAATGCAATTAAAAGGAATACAGGGTCTGCGCTTTTTTGAGCGCAAGGAAGGCATCGAAAATAATTATGCCTATTTTCCGATTCTTGTCGAAGACGATTATGGAATCACAAGGGATGCGCTTTCAGACTGCTTACGCGCAGAGGGCATCTATGCCAGAAAATATTTTTATCCACTGACCTCAGATCAGGCATGCTTTAAAAATAAATACCGCAAAGCATCATTAAATCAGGCCAGGACTCTTTCACAAAAAGTACTGGTACTTCCGCTGTATGAGGATCTGAACATGGAACAGATCGAACATATCACAAGCATTATCAACAGGTATGCCACAAACGGTACAAAGATCATCAGCAGCACTTAACAATCATGCAAAAAGGAGCAAACAACATGTATCAATGGGAGAAAAAAGGGCTGGTATTTTGCCCGCAGGAATGCGTGCAAAGACCCTACTGGAGATGGGAATATGCGCAAGGCCAGAATACGTTACTATATGACGATTTTATCCGGATCTATGTTTGCAGCAGACAAAAGCCAGATGTACAGGGGCGTACCGTCAGCCGGGTTTCCTATGTGGATGTGTCGCGGGATAATCCGTGCAAGATTATAAAAATCGGTGAAAAACCTGTACTCGAACCAGGCGGACTTGGAGAATTTGACGAATTTGGGACTTACCCGTTTTCTGTAGTCCGATATGGTGACCGTATTTATGGATATTATGGTGGTGTAACAAGAGGGGAATCCGTGCCGTTTTATGTATCCATCGGATGCGCAGTCAGTGAAGACGGCGGAGAGACGTTTCAAAAAACAGGCCCCGGCCCAGTCTTGACAGCCTCCCTTCACGAACCGTTTATGATTTGTTCACCAAAGGTGCGGATATTCCAGGGAAATTGGTATTTATTTTATGCAGCAGGAAAACAGTGGACCAAAGAAGCGATTCGTCCGGAAATCTGTTACAAGCTGCGCATGGCCGTATCAGAGGATGGGCTGAATTGGAAAAAATGCGGCAGCAATCTGATCGAAGACCGCCTGGGAGAGCTGGAATCACAGGCATGCGGCGACGTGATCTGGCAAAACGGAGCATATCATATGTTTTTTTGTTATCGCCGACATACGGATTTTCGGAAAAACCCAGCCAACAGTTATCGGATCGGCTATGCAAGATCTCTAGATTTGCTGCATTGGGAAAGGGATGACGCCAGAGCAGGCATTACGGTATCCAAAGAAGCCGGAAGCTGGGACAGTGAAATGGTGGCCTATCCGCATGTATTTACATGTGACGGTAGGACATATATGCTCTATCTCGGCAATGAAGTAGGAAAATACGGTTTTGGAATTGCCGTGCTGAAAGGAGAACTGCAGTGATCTGGAACAAACGGGGACAAATTTTTATCCCACAGCAGTATGGTATGGAATATGCAAAATCACCACAAGCGGTTGTATTTGCGGACTTTGTAAGAATCTATTTTTCTGCGTGTAAAAAGGATGGAGAAAAATTCATCAGCTATGTATGTTTTGCCGATTTTACAAAAGATTTTACACGTGTGATCCGCACCAGAAAGCAGATTCTTCCCGATGGAAATCCAGGCTGTTTTGATGAACATGGCATCTTTCCATTCAGTCCTTATTTTTTCGATGGAAATATGCTGGCTTATACCAGCGGCTGGTCCAGGCGGGTTTCGGTGTCCGTGGATACTGCCATCGGGCTTGCGGTGTCCACAGATGGTGGAGAAACCTTTCAAAGACTGGGGGAAGGCCCGGTGCTGGCCAGTTCACGGACAGAACCGTTTCTGGTTGTTGATGGATATGTCAGACGGTTCGCAGATCAGTTCCATATGTGGTATATCTATGGAAAAGAATGGAAAACATATGCGGACTGCGCACAGCCAGAACGTATTTATAAAATCGGACATGCTGTTTCTGACAACGGGAAAGACTGGCAAAAGGATGGAAAGGCTATCCTGCCTGACATAATCAGTGATGAATGCCAGGCTCTTCCGTGCGTTGTTCAATTTGAAGGATGTTACCATATGTTTTTTTGCTACAGATATCCATATGATTTCAGAAATAATCGAGCACACACTTACCGTCTGGGCTATGCCTGGTCCCATAAGCTAAACGACTGGACGAGGTGTGATGAGCAACTGAATTTTGAGATGCCGCAAGATGGATGGGACAGTCAGATGCAATGTTATCCGCATGCATTCGTTATGGACCGCAAACTCTATCTATTATACAATGGCAACGCATTTGGCAAATACGGCTTTGGGCTGGCAGAATTGGAGGAGATGTAAATGGACAGAGATTATAACCAGGAATGCAAAGACCATGCTCAACATAAATATGCCTACAGCTTTGATCTGGATGTGATGCATCCATATATGATTAGAGCGTTTACGCCATATTTCAGGCCAGGAAACGCACTGGAACTTGGATGCTACCAAGGGGCATTTACACAGCATATAGCAAAGATCTTTCAGGAAATCACCTGCATAGAGGCTTCTACTGAAGCGGTACAAAAAGCAAAGGAGCGGATGAAAAAGGAACCACATGTCCGATTTTTAACATCTGTGTTTGAACAAGCAAAACTGAATCAGACATATGAAAATATATTTTTAACACATGTGTTGGAACACTGCAGCGACCGGATTGGCGTTTTGCAAAAGATCCGGCGCGAATGGCTGTCACAGACCGGGCGCCTATATGTCGCCTGTCCAAACGCGAATGCACCATCCAGGCAGATTGCAGTAAATATGGGGCTTATTCCTTTTCCTGCAGCGGTAACTGACGCAGAGCGAATGCACGGACATACGATTACTTACAATCTGGATACACTGGAAGCAGAGATTCGGGAAGCTGGGCTTACGGTCGTTCATAAGTCTGGTATTTTTTTTAAAGCACTTGCGAATTTTCAGTGGGACAGGTTATTGGATACGGATATTATTTCCAAAGAATATCTGGATGGGTGTTATGCACTGGGTGAAAAGTATCCGGATTTATGTTCCAGTATTTATTGTGTTTGCATGAAATAATTAGGAGGCACAAAATGAAAATTGGTATTATGCAGCCTTATTTCTGGCCATACCTGGGCTACTTCCAGCTGCTTCACGCAGTAGACCAATATGTCATCTACGATCAGATCAAATATACGAAAAAAGGATGGATCAACCGCAACCGATACTTGTGCAATGGTCAGGCCAAATATTTTACAATACCGATTGCAAAGGGTGCAGATCAGCTGGATGTCTGCGAACGAAAAATTGCGGCTCATTTTGAGCGAAAGAAACTAAAATCACAAATACAGGCGGCTTACTGCAAAGCACCTTATTTCCAGGAGATCTTCCCACTATTTTGCTCTTGTGCAGACTATACGGAAGAGAATTTGTTTCAGTTTCTTTTTTATTCGGTGAAAAAAATAGTATCTTATCTGGAAATTGATACAAAGATTATCGTTTCATCCAGCCTGCAGATCGGCCATGAAGTCCACGGTAAAGACAAAGTGCTTGCCATCTGCCGCAAACTACAGGCAGATACTTATATCAATCCAGAAGGAGGTAAAGTGCTCTATCAGAAACAGGATTTTGCGCAGGAAGGAATCCAGCTATATTTTCTGGAAATGCAGGAACTTATTTACCCGCAGTTTAACGGAACATTCGTGGAAAACCTATCTATTCTGGATGTACTGATGTTCTGTTCCAAAAAGGAAGTAATCCGCATGCTGGAGCAGTATCGTTTGACACAGGAATAACAGCTATCGGAGAAATATTTATGAAAATCGTTACGAAATATCCACCACAACCGGAAGACCATATACTGAAGCTTCTGCATCAATTTGATATGGAATTTGCACCACGCCTTTCAAAGCGTACGGATCTGATCGAATATGCGAAAAAGCTGGCACAAAACGCAGTCTGGTTTCTGACATATGAAGAAGAACATGTAACAGGCCATTGCGCAGCTTATATGAACCGGTCGGATTATGCCTATATCAGTTCGATCGCTGTAAAAAAGAATGCGCAGGGCATGGGAATTGGCAGCCGTATCTGGGAACATATAGAATACGAAGCTGTGAAAAGAGGTATGCAAAGCATTGTGCTGGAAGTAGCGAGAACAAATACGGCAGGAATCCGGTTTTATCAAAAACATGCGTGCAGGATTTATAATCGCTGTGGAGAATGGCTGACGATGAAAAAAGATTTGTTATAGATCAGAATAACATGCTGCCTGGCCACAGTTCCTTCTGCCATTACGCACGCCTTGGACAGCGGAAGGAACTGCGGCCAGGCAGCATGTATTATTTGGGGATAAGGACAGGACGCTAAGAATGCATCCCATCTGTCTGCCATTCCCTGACTTTATCCAGATACTCCCGAATCCTCCGTTCATACCCATGTTCCGTCGGATGATAAAATACCGTTCCTTCCATCCCATCCGGCAAATACTGCTGCGCCGCATAATGATCCGGAAAAGCATGCGCATACCGGTAATCCGTTCCGCGGCCCAGTTTTGCACTGGATGCATAATGCGCATCGCGCAGATGAGCCGGAACCGGAGGCGTATGAGACGACCGTACGACATCCATTGCATTGCCGATCGCTTCACAAGCCGCATTGCTCTTTGGCGCACTTGCAATATAAGTGACTGCCTGGGACAACACGATCTGCGCCTCCGGCATTCCCAGCCGTTCCGCGGCAAATGATGCCGACGCCGCAACTACAAGTGCCTGCGGGTCTGCATTTCCGACGTCCTCCGCGGCACATATCATAATCCTGCGCGCTAAAAACCGGAGATCTTCCCCTGCGTACAGCATCCGCGCCAGATAATACACTGCCGCATCCGGGTCGGAACCACGCATACTTTTAATAAAAGCCGAGACTACATCATAATGGTTATCGCCGGATTTGTCGTATCGGACGACCCGCTTCTGAATACATTCTGATGCTACATCCAGTGTAATATGAATCTTGCCGTCCGTACCCCGTTCCGTCGTCAGTACGGCTAATTCTGCTGCTGACAGCGCTGCCCGTGCGTCCCCGTTTGCCGCATCCGCCAGAAAATCCGCCGCGTCATCTTCGAGTACCGCCCCATAAGCGCCCAGTCCTTTTTCTGTATCTGTGACAGCCCGATACAGCAATACGCGAATATCCTCCCGTGACAACGGATACAGCTCAAAAACAACCGAACGTGACAGCAGCGCCCCGTTTACTTCAAAATATGGATTCTCTGTCGTCGCCCCGATCAGAACGACCGTTCCGTCTTCTACAAATGGCAGCAGATAGTCCTGCTGGCTTTTGTTAAAGCGGTGTATTTCATCAATAAACAACATTGTCTTTTTGCCGTACATGCCCTGATTATTTTTCGCCTGCCCGATCAATTCCTCCATCTCTTTTTTCCCAGACGAAGTCGCATTCAGCTGGAGAAACTCTGCGCTGGTTGTATTGGCAATTACTTTGGCCAACGTCGTTTTTCCGGTGCCTGGCGGCCCGTAGAAAATTACGGAACGCAGCTGATCCGCTACAATCGCACGGTACAGCAGCTTGCCTTTCCCAATTATATGCTGCTGGCCAACTACTTCTTCCAAGGAAGACGGACGCAGCCTCGCCGCAAGCGGAGCTTCTTTTTGTTTGTTATGCTCTCTCATATAATCAAATAAATCCATATTCAGATCTCCAATCCGCAGGCACATATTCATCCGGCTCTTCGCTCCAGCCAGACCGTTCGTCCTCCAGGTATAGATCTGTTTCTTCTTTCCAGTTACCCGGATACTCCTGCACCCCTATCTCTGTCGTCCAGCCGTCTGACTGTCCCGCAATTTCGGTTCCGAATGCCCAGGCAGCTGTCGTCTCCGGCAGTTTTGGATCGACAGGTCTTCCTTCTGACTGTTCTGATATTCCATTCCCGGACACCATGGACACAATCATCTGCTGTGCCTGCGGGTTAAAATAGATATCTTCGTACTCCGTGCCTTTCTTACTGATGCGAGGGCCAATAAACAAACCGGCCGCTTTGCCCTTTTCTGTTACATACCGCCTTCTCATCCCGTCCTGATACGTCTGCCCTGCATAACCCATAGCCTGCAGCTTTCGCAGCAGTTCCGCTCCGGACGTCTTTTTGGCGGTTTCCGGGTCACGCAGCTGATTCAGCCTTTCACCAATTTCCGCAGCCAGATACTTTTCGGCATACGGAAACTGCGCCGCCTGTTCGCTGGTCAGGTAAAAATCCACTTTTCTTTTTCTATGTACCGCTTTTTGTCTGCCCTCCTGCGCGGCGGACGCCTGTGCGGCGAGTTCTCCGGCGTCGCCAAAATAATATTTTTCGCGCACGCCTCCGGTATAATCCCGCACAGCTGCCAGAAACCGCTCTCCAAAACGCGCGTATTTATTTTCACCGACTCCGTTTACCTGCATCATTTCCTGTTTTTCCAGCGGCGCTTTTACGCACATATCCACCAGCGTCTTATCTGAAAAAATAATGTACGGCGGCAGGCTCTCTTCTCTTGCAATTTCCGTGCGGAGTATCCGCAGGCGTTCAAACAGCTCCAGTCCTTTGGAATTTAAAATATCTGATTTACGCATTTTCCGGCTGGAAGTATTCCCGCCCGCCGCTTTTTGCGTTTCGGCTTTCACCTGTTTCCAGATGACGCGCCGGACACCGCGCCGTACCTCGTCTGCTTCCTGTGACACTTTTAAAAGCGCATACTTGTCGTTCGTCACCCAAAGCAGCCCGTCTGCCAGCATCTGATGAATGATCTGCTTGATCTGCTGCTCGCTCATTTCCCGCAGGCTTGCGTATGTCTCATGTTCAAATGCCCCGTAGTCCCTGAGCTTTGCACGGTTTGCCCCGGCCAGTGTCCCGGAAATCACATTCATTCCATAACGCTGGTGAAAATCCAGAATGCAGGCAATAATTTTCTGCGCAGCCTGTGTCACATCTACTTCTTCATATTCCCTGTTGCAGCTGGAACAGTTTTCACAGCGCATATGGATTTTTTCTCCGAAATACCGCAGGATATATTCCCGCAGGCAGTTCGTTGTCATGCAGTAATAAGTCATAACCTGCAGCCGTTCCTCATCCCGCTCCCGGATCTGAGCGATTTCTTCCCTTGTACGTTCCGGGTCCGGCGCTTTATTTTCGATCAGATAGCGGTTCACTGCCACATCCTGTGCATGGTATAACAGGATACATTCCGCACGTTCCCCGTCACGCCCTGCCCTTCCGGCTTCCTGATAATAATTTTCCAGACTCTGCGGCATATTGTAATGGATCACATAACGGACATTGGACTTGTCAATACCCATACCAAACGCATTGGTCGCTACCATAACCGGACTTTGATCATATATAAACGCTTCCTGATTCTGCCTGCGCTCCTCTCCGCCCAGACCCGCGTGATATTTTGTCGCCGCAATTCCCTGTGCCTTTAGATGTTCGCAGACCTGGTCTGCATTTTTACGCGTCGCACAATAAATAATACCGCTTTCTTCCCGGTGTTCCTGCACATACGCCATCACGTAATCATCTTTTTT
The DNA here is from genome assembly GCA_009774535.1 of Lachnospiraceae bacterium. GTDB lineage: Bacteria > Bacillota > Clostridia > Lachnospirales > Lachnospiraceae > Eubacterium_J. Next base: position 22,326 of record VSNY01000032.1, on the reverse strand, counting down.
GCGCGGCGTCTCCACTGCAAAATACAGATTTTTCCGGTCAAAACCCGTAACCAGTACCTGCGGACGGTTAAGCCCCAAAACACAGACAATATCATCCTTTACTTTTTCCGTCGCAGTCGCCGTAAACGCGCTTAAAACCGGACGTTTCCAGAGCTGGCGGATAAACTGCACAATCTTTAAATAACTGGGACGGAAATCCTGTCCCCACTGGGAAATACAGTGCGCCTCATCCACCGTAACCATGGCAATCTCCGCCCGCAGCGCAAACTGCAGAAATTCATATGTTTCCAGCCGCTCGGGCGCGACATAGATCATCTTATATTGTCCCGCGGACGCCAGCCGCAACGCTTTGGAAATCTGCGATTCGCTCAAAGAACTGTTGATATAGGCCGCATGAATACCAGCCTGATTTAACGCCTGCACCTGATCTTTCATCAGAGAAATCAGCGGAGAGATTACCAAAGTAATGCCTGACAGCAGCAGCGCCGGAACCTGATAGCAAATCGACTTGCCTGCCCCGGTCGGCATAATGCCAAGCACATCCTGTCCGCTTAAAATGCTGTCAATCAAAATCTCCTGGCCTTCCCGGAAATCCGGGTAGCCAAAGTATTTCCTGAGTACTTCATATTTATCCATAAATAATCCGCAAAGACTGTGTTTGCAGCCTTTTCCTTTCTTCCACCTGATGCATCTCCTGTCAGCTGCCGTTTGTATTCTTTTTCGTTTTGGCCCGGCCAAATCCATCAGGATCTGTCGAGCGGCATAAAGGGATGATTGTGTAACAGCTGAGACAAAAGGAGCAGCCTTTGCATAAAACTGACTGCCAAAAGAGACGAACATGATAAATGATTGAAAAAATAACCGGAAACTACTTGATCTGCAAGTATTCCGGCTACATTTGCTTATACTTAAGGCTATCGTTAGAATGCCGCTGATGGGACTTGAACCCATATGGTTTCCCGTACGATTTTGAGTCGTATGCGTCTGCCAATTCCGCCACAGCGGCTTGCTTTCCTGCCTGCAAAAAACATTTTAGCACAAGATTCCGAATTATGCAACTCCTTTTTTATTTTTTTATAATTATTTTTACGAACGATGATTCTTTTTAAAGTGAAACAAGATCCGGTACTTTTCAGACAGGTCTGCGTATTTGCTCCGCTCAATCGATCGTCACCAGCGTATACGCGCTATTTCCAAGCCCCACTTCCTCCGCATACTCCAGTACATACTCCGCATCCGCCGCTTCCAGTCCCTCCACAAAACTTTCATTTGCATCCGCCGTATAAATAAAGTCCACACATGCCTGATCCAAAGCAACCGGGTCTTCACAGGCCAGGATTCCAATATCATGTAAATCCTCTCCATAAGAATCCGTACCACAGCCGCATCCGATGGTTGCATGATCCATCACATTTATATAATAAATATTTTTATTTAACGCATCTGAGACGGACTTGCCCGCTTCTGCCATCGCTTCCATAAACGCTTCCTGCTGCAACACCGTCGCATCTGTCCGGCTGCTGCCCGCAGAACAAATCAGGCACTTTCCTTGTGAAGAACTGACGCCAAGCGAAATATTCTGCACAGCGCCGCTAAACCCCGCCGCGGCATGTCTCTGAAAATGTGATACCGCCAAAATGCCGTCATACTCCAAAAAACGGCTGCCAACTTCGTTCTCCGCCAAACGCATTCCTTCTTCAACCGGCAGCAAGACCACGCCATCCTGATCCAAAACCACCACATCCGCAACTTCCGTAAAGCCAAGCTCTTCGGCTTCTTTCAGCTGCCTGTCTGACATGGTAAAATCACTCTGCGCAGGATTTGATATTGTAATCGTCCCGTCTGTATATGCCACCAGCTCGTAAAGCAGCTCCGGCTCCAGCCCGCTCTCTGCCAGGCGTCCGCCTGCAGATATATGTACAGCCGTATGCTCCCCAGCCAGTTCCCAGCCAGTAAAACGATACAAATGAAGCAATGCCTCTGCTGATACCTCATTGGTCATATAGACAACCGGAACTGCATCCTCATGCCGCTTCAGATCTTTCAGGTCAGCTACTGTATCCTGCTGGGCAGACATGTCCGCGTTCATCGTCTGTTTCAAATGATCTGTACGGTTTTCCTCTGCAGATGTTTCTTTTTCGCCTGCTATTTCTGCCGCTTCCTGCGCATCTTCCTTGCGCCCGGCGCTTTGTGTTCCTGCCGCAGAAGATGAATCCGATCCATTGCCGGCTGCAGTTTTAGAATTACAGGCAGCAAAATGAAGCCCTAGGAAAATACACATCAAAATTGTCACTTTTTTCATAACTACACGCCCCCGTTTCTGCATCGTATACTAAAAAACGACACTGTCACCTATATTATATACGATAGATTGCTTTTGGGGAAGTGTTCAAATTTATTTTTTCACTCACATCCTATCATTCAATAACCGTTCTGATCACCCATAAACGGTTGCTTAAATACAACAGCACGTACAACACATATTCATAAAAACCATCGACATGCAAAAACGGCTGAAGCTCTCATACGGCCTGCCATAGCTTTCACCCATACTGCTGTACCAGGTTCCGCCAAAATTCAGCTGCTGCATCAGCTGGCGGTACTCGATATTGCTCGGTTCCAGCCGTACAGCCTGTTCTGCACATTCGCGGGCAGTCATATTATTGCCCAGACCCGCATGGGCGACTGCACAATAATAATACCATCTCGCAGTATGGTCACTAATATTGTTTAAGACATTCATCGCCTCCTGATAGCAACGGTTTGCCAGATAATTGGCTGCCGCCTGCATCTGCGGCGCCTCCTGCGTCTGCCTGCCGTAACCGCCGTACCTGGCTGACCCAAAGCCGGTAAAAGCCCCTCCGCCCTGCTGTTTTTCCTGCATAATCTGATTATAAGCCTGCTGGATTTCCTTAAAACGTTCCTCTGCCTGTTCCCGGTTGGGATTATTGACATTGGCATCCGGATGGTATTTCCGGCTCAGGGCGCGGTATGCTTTTTTGATCTCTTCATCGGTTGCGCCAGGGCTTATGCCCAGCACGTCATATGGATTTCCCATAACCTGCAGTTTCCTCTTTTCTATGCAGCAGGATATCTACTGCGTCATCCGGCCTGCATCTGATTTTTTTGCAGACCTGTTTTTCTTTTCTTCCTTTGCCTGCTTTTTCAATCGCAGGTACTCATATTTTGTCCAGACACCGGAATACAGGATATTCCGGCAGATCTCCGCATGGAGCAAAATCGGAAGGCGTTCAAATGATTTCGCGCATTCTGACATCATGCTGGTCAGCAAAAGCCTGGAAAATATCTCAAAATCCTGTTCGGTCTCCATCGGCATCAGATGAAAGACATTATAGCACTTATTTTTCATATCTTTTCCAATATCTTCATAGGCATCCATCAGATAAATAAATTTGCCCATATAAAATCCCATACAGCGCAGTTCCTCGGCCCAGATATCGCCCTCTTTCCATGCAAAAATCTCGCCGAGCATTTCTCCGGTCAGCCCGGCCACCGCGTCAACATTGCGCTCCCTGTCTTTTTCTGCCGCTTCCAGCCGTTTTAGATACTGGTTCAGCGCCTGCGATTGTCTTGGATATTCCTTCGAGATACAGTCGTAATCCTTTTTAAACATTTGGGATAGCGCTTTTTTTGTATAAGAGTGATTGTCGTTCCAATCGTCTTCAAAATTTTTGGAACAAAGAAGGATATTCATTGCAGCCGCATAGCTGGTCGCTTCATTGATCCGTGCCGTCTGTTTTTTGGAAGGATGCATCGCGCAGATAAATTCCGTCTTATGGTCTTCCAGCTCATAAAGCCCTGTCAGCAGCACAATCAAAAACGTCATATCATAATTCAGAAGCATCTGGCCTTTGCGGCCATAGTTTTCTTTTAGTTTCTGGCACAGCCCGCAGTAATAAGACTGATACATGCTGCGGTCTGCAGGCTCCAGTTTTTCCCGGTTAACATTAATATATCCAAACATATGCTAACTCTTTTTCATAAATTCCGCATGGCACTTGGGACAGGTGATCATAATCTTTCCTCTTCCCCGCGGTACCCGTACCTTCTGGCTGCAGCCGGGACATTTATAAAACCGGTACACTTTGCGCTGTGCCAAATGCTTTTTCGTCTGGTTGTATTTTACAATCCTCTGATAACGCCAGTTTAAATACTTCTGATTTTGTGCGGACATTTTTGCAATATCCTTTGAAAATGAGCGGTACATACCATAGATCAAAAAGCCAAGCCCTGCCACATAAAACAAGTCCAGCCTTGTAACTAAATTGACCACCAGACATACCATCGCAATTCCCAGATACAGCTTTGACAGCTGGTCATTGCCGTATCTGCCATACATAAACCGTGTCATCCGTTCCCGAAACCCATTCATAGTCCCACACTCCTATCCCAATCACACACTCTGCAACATTTTACAGCACCTGTCAGTACTCAGACTGATCTGATACAGGCAAACCGACCTGCCAACAGTCCTGCATTTACCTGTTTGCATTTGTCTTTTCACTATGGTATCTTCAAAACTTTCGTCTGTCAATGGGATTTGGCATGTTTTCAGGAAAAATTGAGAATGTTTATATTTTCTTAATACCCGTCTGAAAAAACACAAGCGGGACGATAAGCCGGGTTATGTCTTGAATGATCATCTATCTAGGACGGCTGTCACCAGCCGCCTCCAGCGACCTACCTGAAGCTGGCGGGCCGCGTCACTGCTTCTGCTCGGTCTTGCTTCGGATGGGGTTTACATGTGCCCTTCCTGTTACCAGGAAGGCGGTAGTCTCTTACACTGCCTTTCCACCCTTACCAGCGCGGACATGTCCATACTGGCGGTTTATTTCTGTTGCACTTTCCTGGGAGTCGCCTCCACCGGACGTTATCCGGCATCCTGCCCTATGAAGCCCGGACTTTCCTCACCTGCGGCCTTTCGGCACATGCAGCCGCGATCATTTATCCCGCTTGTGTTTTCCTAGATTATTCAACCACAAAATCGCGGAAATGTAAAGTAGTTTTTTGTGATTCTTTTATGGATCATATGACGGCCATTCACTCCATCCGCGCCACTTCCCGCAGCAGCTTCACATTCTCCTCCACCGCATCCACCACAACCCGCGCTTCCTCCCAGGTCGTTGCCTCTCCCAACGTCATCCGCAGCGTTCCAAACGCCAGTTCCGGCTTCCTCCCAATCGCTGTCAGCACATGCGACGGCTCCGCAGACCCTGTTGAACATGCCGACGCTGCCGAAGCACAGATATCTTTCGCATCCAGCAGCAGCAAAAGCGTCTCTCCCTCAATCTCTTCAAAACTAAAATTCACATTGTTCGGCAGTCTGGCATAGCGGTCCCCGTTCAGCCATACACCCGGAATCCGGGTACTGATCTCATGAATCATCCAGTCGCGCAGCCTGGTTTCCCGGTAAATCCGCTCCGACATCGTCCGCATGGCGATCTCTGCCGCTGTCCCAATACCTACAATGCCAGGCACATTTTCCGTCCCTGCCCGTCTGCCAAATTCCTGCCCGCCTCCATGGATAAAAGAAGACGTCTTTACCCCGTCGCGAATATATAAAAATCCTGTTCCTTTCGGCCCGTAAAACTTATGCCCGCTGGCGCTCAAAAGGTCAATATGATAAAAATCCACCCGAATCGGAACCTGTCCGTAAGCCTGCACCGCATCCGTATGAAACAGTACCTCATGACGTCTTGCAATCCGCCCAATCTGCGCGATCGGCTCCATCGTACCAATCTCATTATTGGCAAACATGACCGAAATCAGAATTGTATCCGGCCGGATAGAAGCTTCCAGCTGCTGCAGATTCACAAACCCCTGCGTGTCTACCGGAAGATACGTGATCTCATATCCTTGTTCTTCCAGATATTTACACGTATGCAGCACCGCATGATGTTCAATCTGCGTGGTAATGATATGCCTGCCTTTTGCCCGATACGCTTCCGCCGTTCCTTTCAGCGCCCAATTATCCGACTCACTGCCCCCTGCCGTAAAATAAATCTCGTTTGGACGCGCATGCAGAGAATGCGCAATCACTGTCCTGGCATGCTCTACCGCCTGCCTGCTTTTCTCCCCAAATTCATAAATCGTTGACGCATTTCCATAATTTTTTGCAAAATATGGCTGCATACTGGCAGCTACCTGTTCCGCCATCGGCGTCGTAGCTGCATGGTCCAGATAAATCATAACAACTCCTCCTGTCTTTACCGCTGTCCACAGACATCTTATGGCCACACGCATAATTTTCCGCCTGCATCATATACATATGGGTAAGTAAGATAGAAAACATCCGTAAGGAACCCGCCTATGCCGAACTTATCCACATTTAAAAAATATGCCAGCCATCCTGTACTGCTCGGAACCGCCCTGCTGACCGCAACCGGACTTGCCAGCCGGGTGATCGGCTTCTTCTATAGGATATTCCTCTCGCATACAATTGGTGCGCAAGGAGTTGGAATTTACCAGCTTATCTTTCCTGTCTTTGCACTTGGCGTTGCTTTTTGCGGCGCCGGAGTACAGACCGCGATCTCCAAATATACCGCGGAAGCCGTCGGCGCCGGACGCTGTCCGCAAATTTGTCTGTACGCCGGCCTGGCCTTATCGGTCAGCCTGTCAATCTTTTGCACACTATTGATCTACGCAGGCGCTGACCAGATCGCTGTCACCATCCTCGATGAACCGCGGTGCGGGGAGCTGCTGCGTATTATTGCGCTTTCCCTGCCCCTTGCCGCGATTCATTCCTGCATCAACGGATATTATTACGGTCTTCAGAAAACATTCGTCCCATCCGTCTCCCAGCTGCTGGAGCAGGTATGCCGTGTCCTGTGCGTCTACCTGATCTACCGGATCTGCCAAAACCAGGGCCGGCAGGTAACCGCTGCTATGGCTGTCTGGGGAATCGTATGCGGCGAACTGGCAGGCGCGCTTTTCTCGATGACAGTCGTACATTTTACCAGATGCAGCGAACGCTTCTCCACATGCCTGCGCCAGATTTTTACCTTTTCCATACCGCTGACCACGAACCGCGTCCTGATCAACCTGGTCAACAGCACAGAAGCGATCCTGATTCCGATCTGCCTGAAATCTTATGGTTACTCAAACGAAGATGCCCTGAGTATTTTTGGAATCCTCACCGGAATGGCCATGCCGATGATTCTGTTTCCATCGGTGCTGACCAATTCCGTATCCGTAATGCTGCTTCCATCCATTTCACAGGCAAAAGTGCAAAAAAACCAGTCGCTGATCCGCCGCACGATCCGCCGCACGATCGTTTCGTGTCTGACGCTGGGATTTGCCAGTACGCTGTTTTTCCTGCTGACTTATTCGATGATTGGACAGTATTTATTTGCAAATACACTCGCTGGCATCTATATCCGTACCCTTAGCTTTATCTGCCCGTTTATGTTTCTGTCAACGACGCTAAACAGTATTCTGCATGGACTGGGCCATCCAACGGCGACGCTGCTGCTGAATTTAAGCGGATGCCTGCTGCGGATCGCCGTGATCTGGATTTTCGTGCCTGTGCGCGGAATCCGCGCTTATTTGTATGGGATGCTTGCCAGCCAGGTTCTAACGGCTCTCTGCGCGATCTATATGCTGAATCGTTCCAAAGAGTTGTAAGGTAAGCATGCATACTTCCAAAACCTGTACCTTCACGTCAAAAAAGCGGAGAGTCTGCACTCCCCGCTTTCTGATTCAGCATAACAAGCTCTCATCACCCATGGAACTGTTGCGATTCATATACTATCCTTTAACATCTTGCCAATCCATCCACGCTTAACACTGCACCTGTAATATAAGATGCCTTCTGCCTTTGCATCTGTTACGCTTCCGGAGTTACCCGCGTTTCACGTACTGCTTTACGCACTTTCAATACCATAGAAGGGGCTACCGAAAGTTCATCCAGGCCCATCTTCATAAATTCTTCTGTCAGTTCCAAATCTGCGCCAAGTTCCCCGCAGATACCTGCCCATTTGCCATATTTATGGGCGCTGTCCGTCACCATTTTGATCATGCGCAGAATCGCCGTATGATGCGGATTATAGAAATCATCCAGCTTTGCATTCTGCCTGTCAATGGCCAGTGTATACTGTGTCAGGTCGTTCGTTCCGATACTGAAAAAGTCTACCAGCTGAGCCAGTTCTTCGCTGACCATAACAGCCGCCGGGGTCTCGATCATAATGCCCTGCTCCGGCATTTTATACGGAATTCCTTTGGCTTCCAGTTCCTGACGCACTTCTTCTACGATTTCATATATTTTTTTCACTTCTTCTACGGCAATAATCATCGGATACATAATCGAAAGATTGCCGAATACTGCCGCACGCAGCAATGCACGTATTTGTGTCTTAAAAATATCCGGCTGTTTTAAACAGATCCGGATCGCACGGTATCCCAAGGCCGGATTGTCTTCCTTGCCAAGATTAAAATAATCCACCTGCTTATCCGCACCGATATCCAGTGTACGGATAATTACCTTTTTGCCCGCCATCGTCTGCAATACCTGACGATAAGCCTGGAACTGCTCTTCTTCTGTAGGGAAATCCGACCTTCCGAGATACAAAAACTCACTGCGGAACAGCCCAATGCCGCCTGCATCATTTTCCAGCACATAGCCGACGTCGCCGACACTTCCGATATTGGCATAAATGTTAACTTTCTTTCCATCCAGTGTAACATTCTCTTTGCCTTTTAATGTCTGCAGCATATGCGCTTTTTCCTGCTCTTCCTGGATTCTGCCCTCTACCGCAGCACGCACTTCTTCGTCCGGCTCAAAAATAACTTTGCTTTCAAACCCGTCCACTACGGCTTCCATACCGGTATGTATTTGTTCCAGATCCATCGGCACACCGATCAGCGCCGGAATATTCATCATACGCGCCAAAATCGCTGTATGCGAATTGGTAGAGCCATGTACTGTTACAAAGCCAAGGATTTTCTCCTTATCCATCTGTACCGTCTCGCTCGGACTTAAATCATCCGCCACAATAATCGAAGGCTCCATCGAACTTAAGTCCGCATCGCCTTCACCGGACAGATTGCGTACCAGGCGTTCGGAAATATCCTTGACATCCGCCGATCTGGCTTTCATATAGTCATCATCCATATTTGCAAACATCTCTGCAAAATTATCCCCTGTCACTGCTACCGCATACTCTGCGTTAACCATCTCCGTACGGATCATATTATAAATAGAATCCAGATAATCATCATCATCCAGCATCATCTGGTGAACTTCAAAAATAGCTGCGCTCGCTTCCCCGACTTCCTTTACCGCTTTGTCATACAAAGCCTGAAGCTGCGCTTTTGCCTGATCTCCCGCTTCATGAACCCTGCCGATTTCCTCTTCGGCATCCTCAATCTTTGTACGCTTAATCTGAAAATCCTTGTTCTTCAACACCAGGACCTTACCGATCGTAATGCCCTTATACACTGACTTTCCTGAAAACTCAGTCATTTTCATTTTCTCCCTTCTTTTATTTGATCCACATGGGTATATTTTACAACGATTTTGCCTGGGTTGCAATCCTATTTTTGAAATTTGACCTATTTTCTGACAAAAAATCCTGTTTATTCGTCACTATGCCGAATTTCAAACCTTCAGCGGCCATATTTCAGCACAATCCGTTCAGCCAGATAACCCGAGCCAAGCCCGGTCAGCATTCCCACAAATACATCACTCGGATAATGTACGCCCACATACAGCCTGGACAACCCGATCAGCACAGCCAAAAGCAGCAGCGGAATTCCAGCCTTTTTCGGCAGCTGGCGGTACAGCACAAACGCCGCGGCAAACGAACTGCCTGTATGGCCGGAAGGAAAAGAAAAATCCACCGACTTTACTACCAGCGGATGCAGCATATCGCACAAATCATACGGACGGATACGCCTGACTACATTTTTCAGCAGCACATTATTAAGCAGCAGCGAAGCAAACAGCGCCGCAAAGCTCATGCATCCAATCCGCCTTGTCCTTTTCGGAATCAGCAGCAGCAGGGATACAACAATCCAAAAGATCCCGGCATTTCCAAGGCTTGTAATAAATACAACGACAGGAGTCAGCCAGGGAATGCGGATGGAATCCTGAATGAACAACAGGATGTTAAGGTCTGTGTTTGTTATAAATTCAAGCATTTTTGTTACTCCTTTTACGTGGTGTGATTATTTATTTTCTAAGAATCATATGCCAGGAAGATCTGATTTGTCAATAATTCATTTTCTGGGGGAGCCTGGATTATATGGCGACCCGGACTATGTGGTGACCTGGACTATGTGGTAACCCGGACGCGGCCGTGCCAGCGGCAAGGGAGGGCAGCCCGGCGGTATAGGATGCAGCGTTGCCCCAGTCCGCCCAAGGTGTGTCTTCCGGCGCATCTCCAGCCCGCCGCCCGCAGTGTCGTCCGGATTCCCACCTAAAATCCCCTCCCATACACTCCCCACCACAAATAATGAATTCTATGCTTTCCAAAAGTCCAATATCCTGTTATAATAGACCAAATAAACAATCTCAAAAAAGTATGAAAGCGGACTTGCCAATAGTCCCCGAAAGCAACTCTAGGAGGTTTACAATGAGATACAAAGTATTATTACTGGGCAACAACAAAGCAACCATCGAAGACCTGTTCCTCCATGCAAACAATATCCTGGAATGCCAAAGTACTTCCAACCGCTTCGACGATATTGTCTGCCACCTGAAATATTTTCAGCCCCATGTCGTCCTTTATTGTATGAACAATGAGACACGCGACACTATGACGCAGCTGATTACCATCAAACATACAAAACTGGAACGCAGGACCCCGTTTTTCGTCGTAGCAACACAGGATGACTGTGACGAAATGCGCAAAATATCCGCGGATTTTTCAGATATGGATCTGATCAAACCGCTCACTGCGCTGCAGATTGCAGATAGAATTTCTGAGTACATAAAGCGCAATCTGACCATTCGGGAAACACCTCCGATGCCTTCCGCACCAGTGTTGCCGGCAACGGATCAGCAGACACAGACGACGCTTGACGAAATCGATGCCCTGCTGCATCCTGTTACCACAGGCGGACGCAGACATATCCTTGTTGTGGACGATGATTTTAGGATGTTAAAGCTGATTAAGCGCTATCTGGACGACAGCTATGATATCGCGACTGCGATCAACGGCAAAGTAGCGTTAAAGTTCCTGGAAACAAAGATGACCGATCTGATTTTGCTGGATTATGAAATGCCGGAGGAAAACGGGCCGCAGGTGCTGGAAAAACTGCGCAATAATCCGGTGACCAAGGAAATTCCCGTGATTTTCCTGACCGGCATCAACGACCGCAAAAAAATCCAACAGGTGCTTGCCCTAAAGCCGCAAGGGTACCTGTTAAAGCCTATCGACCATGACAAATTAACAGAGGCCATTGAAAATACGCTAAACGAAACCATACCTAACTAGACCTGTTCGGAAGGAAGGTTGATTTGATGGAAGAGACCTTATATTTAACAGACCTGATCGACATTTCCATTTTGCAGGAAATGCAGAATTCGTTTTCCAAAATGACCGGGATCGCTGCCTATATTACGGATGCGGACGGGAATTATGTAACAGGGGCTTCCTGCCAGACCGATTTTTGTTCCCGTTATACGCGCGCGACTGCGATCGGTCTGCAGCGCTGCCGGACGTGTGACAGCAACTGTGCCGCGCACGCGTCCCACCAGGGCAGGGCGATTACCTATCACTGTCATACCGGGCTGCGCAATTTCGCTGCGCCGATTATGATCAATGGCCAGCTGATCGGCTGTTTTTTTGGCGGGCAGTTCCTGGACGGTCCGCCGGATGATGATAAAATCCGACACATTGCAAACGAGCTTGGACTAGATCAGGAAGCATACCTTGAGGCATATCATAACGTCCCGTTCTTTCCGCGGGAAACGTTAAAACGCGCGTCCCTCTTTTTACATACGATTACAAATGCACTGTCCAGCATTGCCTACCACAATTACGTAATCCTGCAGGAAAATGCGAAAATCAAACGGATTACGCATTTGAAATCAGACTTCCTCGCAAATATGAGCCATGAGATCCGCACGCCGATGAACGCAATTATCGGAATGGCGGAAATGGCGCTGCGGGAAGAACTGCCGCTTACCGCGCACGATTACGTCAGCCAGATCAAAAGTTCCGGGAAAAACCTGTTAATGATTATTAATGATATTTTGGATTTTTCCAAAATCGAATCCGGAAAAATGGAAATCACGATGAGTGAATATGAGCCGATGTCCATGATCAACGACGTATCTAATATTATTATGTCGCATATCGGACAGAAAAATGTGCAGCTGATTTTGGATATTTCTCCGGATCTCCCTTATGAGCTGCTGGGCGACAGCCTGCGTATTAAGCAGATTTTTGTTAATCTGACAAACAATGCTGTCAAGTTTACAAAAGACGGCTACATTACCGTAACATGCGAACCGTTTGCCAGAAACGCAGATGAAATTATTTTAGAAGTTACCATACAGGATACCGGAATCGGTATTAAAAAAGGAGATCTGGAAAAACTGTTCCAATCGTTCCAGCAGCTCGACAGCAAACGCAACCGGAACCTGGAAGGAACGGGACTTGGGCTTGCAATCAGCCAGCAGCTGCTTTATCTGATGATGGGTACGATCGACGTAGAGAGCGAATACGGCAAGGGTTCCAAATTTTCCTTTAAACTGCCGCAGCGTATTACGCGCTCGAAGCCATGCGTCTCGATCAAAGACCCGCCGCATGCCACAGCCGGCCTGATTGCAGATGACGTCGTCCATGCGCAGCTGCAAAAAGATATCCGGCGGCTGCACATTGACTATTATCCCATACACGATGAACAGGATCTTGACAGGATCATTCAGCTCCAGGCAGAGTTCTTTTTTATAGAACGACCGCTGTATACGGCTGTTGTAGAGTCCTTCGTCGAAAACCATCCTTCCATCACGGCAGTGCTGATGCTGGATTTTTATAATGCAAACGGCTGCCGTCTGCTGCCAAACCTGCTGATTGTAAAAAAACCGGTCTATTCGCTGAATCTTGCTATGCTGTTTAACCGTGAAAACATCGATATGCACTACAGCAATGTCATGGACGAAGATTATGAATTTATCGCTCCTGAAGCACATATTCTGATCGTTGATGATAATTCCGTCAACCTGACCGTAGCCGACGGGCTGCTCAAGCCGTTAAAACTGCAGATTGATACTGCGCAAAGCGGCAAAGAAGCCATTACAAAGATCTCTAACAAGCACTATGATCTGATCTTTATGGACCATCAAATGCCGGATTTAAACGGCATCGAGACCACGCACATTATCCGGCGTTTCCATGCCGAATATGCCAATGTGCCGATTATCGCGTTTTCGGCCAATTCTTCCACAGAAGCTGAAATGATGTTTTTAAAAGAAGGATTAAATGACTGTGTCGGCAAGCCATTTGAACTGCGTATGCTGATCTCCAAGCTGAAACGATGGCTTCCGAAAGACAAAATCCAAAAAGTCAGCGATGAGTTTGACTACTGCCCGGAACCTGCTGCCGCGGCATCTTCGATTACGATTGAAGGTCTGGATACGGATGCCGCGCTCAAACTGCTTGGCAAAGAAGAACTGCTCTGGGCCGTTCTGAAAGACTACTACAAAGTCATCCGCAAAAAAGCAAGCCGCATCCAGGAACTGGAGCAGAAAGAAGACTGGAAAAACTACACGATTGAAGTACATGCATTAAAAAGCGCTTCCAGACAGATCGGCGCTATGGAATTGTCTGCGCTTGCCGCGGATATGGAAAAAGCCGGCAACGCAGGAAACGCGCAGCTGATCCACCAATATACCGGATCTATGCTGGAACAGTATATGCACTACGACCATATTCTGGCTCCTTATTTTATGGAACAGGACACGCCGTCGGACGACGCCAAAACATGGACCCCTGAAACGGGCAGGCTGCTGTTCCAGGCCCTGCGCAGCGCAATGGAAGAGCTGGATATGGATCAGATGGAAGCCGTGATTCAGGATATGACGCTTTACCATTATCAAGACTGGCAGATGGATCTGTTTAAGCAGCTGCGCAACGCTGCGGAAGAGCTGGATGTGGATTCCTGCGAAACCATCCTGGCTGCCTGGGAGCAAGAGGAGGCCCGCTATGGAAATGGAACTTGAATTAAATTTGATTGATCTGATTGACGCTGACACGCTCTCGACCATCGAACAGGCATTCTGCGATATGACAGAAATGGCGGCCGGAATCTCAGATCAGCATGGCACGCCGATTACCGCGCACTGTAATACAAGCGCATTCTGCAGATTGATCAAAAGCTCGAAAACCGGCCGCATCCGCTGTGAACGATGCGACAGACAAGGCGCCGCCTTAGCAATGGAAAACCGCGCCGCCGTGTTTTACCGCTGTCATGCGGGACTGATTGATTTTGCCGCCCCAATCACGATCCAGGACCGCATACTGGGCAGTTTTGTCGGCGGACAGGTAATTGTCGGCGAACCTCCGGACAGAGAAACCGCTGTGCAGCAGGCACAGGAACTGGATCTTGACCCGCAGGCGTATCTGGACGCAATGCGTCAGATTCCGGTTGTCACAGAAGAACAGATCAATGACGCGGCAGAATTTTTATATGCCCTGTCCAATATTCTGTCCAGTATCGGCAACAGCCGTTACAAAATCCTGCAGTCAAATTTAGAGCTGGAACACGCAACGCAGTCCAAATCGGATTTTCTGGCAAATATGAGCCATGAGATCCGCACCCCGATGAATGCCATTATCGGCATGTCCGAAATGGCAATGCGCGAACCGATCCCTCCGGCTGCAAGAGAATATATCAGCCAGATCAAGGCGTCTGGCCAGACATTATTAACCATTATCAACGATATCCTGGACTTTTCCAAAATCGAATCCGGCACGATCAGTATTCATGTAACCGAATATTCTCCAACATCTCTGGTTGATGATATTATCAATGCCATCACGACCCGGATCGGTACAAAAGATATTGAATTTATTGTTGACCTTGCGCCGGATCTGCCAGAAGTAATGCTGGGCGATCATGTCCGCATCAACCAGATTATCCTGAACCTGACAAACAACGCTGTGAAATTTACCCGGCACGGACAAATTAAAATGACGATCTGCTACACCCCGTCCGGCACAGACGGACTCACCCTGCAGATTTCTATCAAAGACACCGGCAGCGGTATCCGCGAGGAAGATCTGGGCAAGCTGTTCGATTCCTTCCAGCGGCTGGATACACTGCGGACACACAAAATCGAAGGAAGCGGACTTGGGCTTGCGATTACCAGACAGCTGCTGACCCGGATGCACGGGGATATCCATGTAGAAAGCGAGTATGGTAAAGGCAGCTGCTTTTCCTTTACCCTGCCGCAGAAAATTGTCAACGGCAAACCAGGCATTGCCGTTGACGATCCGAAAAATATCAGTGCAGCCGGAATGGTCGCCAATCCTTACGCCGCGGCCCAGCTGCAGCTGGATATAGAACGGCTGGGTGTTTCCTATTTGCCGGTAAAGTCCGCGCAGTCCTTACCACTTTTGCAGAAATACAATATCAACTATTTCTTTATTGAACATGTAATGTTTTCAGAAGAAGTAGAACAATTTGTACGTTCTCACAAAGATCTTACAGCGGTATTAATGGTCAATTATCAAACGATCCTGGAAACAGACATTCCAAACTTGGTCGTTGTAAAAAAACCGCTGTATTCTATGAACATAGCGGATATTTTTAACCGAAATCTATACCCGGCGCTTCCAAGTGAAAATGATGATCCATTTGATTTTGTCGCGCCTGAAGCTACCATTCTGATTGTAGATGATAATGCTGTCAATCTGACCGTAGCCGCCGGACTATTGGAACCGCTTCAAATGCAGATCGACACAGCCTCCAGCGCGCAGGATGCCATCGAAAAAGTCGCCCGGCATTCGTATGACCTGATCTTTATGGATCATATGATGCCTGAAGTCGACGGCATTGAAGCTACGCATATTATCCGCCGTTTTTATACAAACTACGACCATGTGCCGATTATTGCCCTTTCCGCCAATGCGGTTGACGGAGCGGAAAAGCTGTTTTTAAGTGAAGGCATGAATGATTTTGTACCAAAACCGATTGAATTAAATGTCATCCTCTCTGTCCTGCGCCGCTGGCTCCCTCCGGAAACCATCCGGCCAGGCCGGCCGGACAATCCGGATCAGACTTTGGCCCAAACACCTTCCATCCAAATCGAAACGCTGGATACAGAGGCCGCGCTAAAGCTGCTGGGCAGTGAAAAACTGTTCTGGGATGTTCTGCGGGATTATTATCAGATCATTCCCAAAAAAGCTGTACGCATCCAGGAGCTGGAGGAACTGGCAGACTGGAAAAATTACACCATTGAAGTCCACGCACTCAAAAGCGCTTCCCGCCAGATCGGAGCGCTGGAACTGGCAAAGCTGGCCGAACGTCTGGAACAGGCCGGCAACGAGGCAGACGGGGCGCTGATTCACGATCTGACCCCTGCGCTGCTTAAGCAGTATCAGGATTATGAAGGCATTTTACAGGAATACTTTCCTGAGGATGCTTATGACTCTCACTTAAATACGCAAAAGCCGCCTGCTTCCAGAAAAGATCTGGAGAAATTTTTTGCAATGCTGCGCACTGCGTTTGAAAATCTGGATATGGATCAGATGGAAGATGCCATAGAGGAAATGAAGCAGTATTCTTATGTCAGCGGTCAGGAGGAACTGTTTTCGCAGTTGTGCCAGGCCGTAGCGGAACTTGATACAACTGCCAGTGAAGAGATCCTGCAAATGTGGGAGGCTGTCTGACCGTCCGCAAACGATGCCGAAAAAAATGCGGTATATTCCATAAGACTTTAAAAAATAAATCCGGTTTGCTATGATATGTGCATGCTTCCAATCAATGACTGGCAGCTGTTACATAAGCACCTTATGGAATCATCCGAATTTCTACACGCGTCGTTGCCGTGCAGGACTGTTAGAAGTCCTCCGTTCATGCAGCCACTACTTACAACCACGTTTCTAGCCCCCATCTGACCTGTAAAATTATCAGATCTTCCTAAGGCGCTTATCTAACAGCCGCCAGAGAACCAGCTTTTTGGCTTCCTGGCGGCTGTAACTTTCAATAGCTAATGATATAAATATTGTACAAAACAAATCGCATCTTTTGCAAGAAAAAGCTGGTCATTTCCTCCGTTCAATATTATAATAAAATCCGTAGCAAATCCACGAATATTTCCAAACCAGGCATTCCGTTATACCAAACACGAAATAATTGTAGCAGCTGCGATCATTCATGGAACTATTACAAATAACCGCAAAATAACTAAAAAATAACCATCGAAACAGGAGATATAACCATATGACAAAACAGGAATTCCGTAATCTTGTAAACAGCGGCGTATTGCTCCTAGACGGCGCCACCGGCACAAATCTGCAGAAAGCCGGGATGCCCGGCAATGTCTGCCCGGAGCAATGGATTCTGGAACACCCGCAGGTAATCTTAGATCTTCAGCGCAGCTATGTAGAAGCCGGCACAAAGATCCTTTATACGCCGACCTTTACCGGCAACCGCATCAAACTGGCAGAATACGGTCTGGCAGACCGTCTCAAACGGATAAATACCAGACTGGTCAGCCTTGCGAAGGAAGCCGCCGACGGCAGAGCGTATACCGCGGGTGATCTTACAATGACCGGACAGCAGCTCTATCCGCTCGGCGAACTGCAGTTTGAAGAACTGGTCAGCGTGTATCAGGAACAGGCCCAAATCTTGTATGAAGCAGGTGTGGATTTATTTGTCGTGGAAACGATGATGAGCCTGCAGGAAACCCGTGCTGCCGTTCTTGCCATCCGCGAGACCTGCAGCCTTCCGATCATGGCAAGTATGACTTTTGAAGCAGACGGGCGTACCTTGTTCGGCACAGACCCGAAAACTGCCGTTGTCGTACTCCAAAGCCTTGGTGTAGACGCGGTCGGACTGAACTGTTCTACCGGGCCGTTAGAGATGATCGAAACCGTTCAGGAAATGTACGCATATGCCAATATCCCGATTCTGGCAAAACCAAATGCCGGGCTGCCGGAACTGGAAAACGGCCGGACCGTCTATCGGACAAGTCCGCAGGAATTCGCGAATGCCGGGAAAAAGCTGGCAGAAGCCGGAGCGGCGATTTTAGGCGGCTGCTGCGGTACAGCCCCGGATCATATCCGCGCATTGGCAAATGCTGTGCAAAATTTCAAGCCGCTTCCGATAAGCACAGAACACAGACGCATACTTGCATCCGAACGAAAAACCATAGAAATCACGCTGGACGGCAGTTTTCAGGTAATCGGAGAACGAATTAACCCAACCGGAAAGAAAAAACTCCAGGCACAGCTTCGGGAAGGAAACCTGGATCTTGTCTGCACCATGGCAAGAGAACAGGAAGCAAACGGCGCTTCAGTCCTGGATGTCAATATGGGCATGAACGGAATTGATGAAAAGCAGATGATGCTGGAAGCTATTTATGAAGTGACGTCAACCGTAGATTGTCCGCTGTGCATCGATTCCAGTTCCGTTGAGGTAATGGAAGCAGCGCTGCGCATTTACCCGGGCCGCGCCCTGATTAATTCCATTTCTCTGGAAAAGGAAAAATTCGAGCGCCTGCTGCCAATTGTCAAAAAATACGGCGCAATGTTTATTCTGCTGCCATTATCCGATCAAGGGCTTCCAAAAACGCCTGAAGAAAAACGGGACATTGTGCAGACGATTCTTACCGAAGCGCTGCGCCAAGGGTTTGTCAAAGAAGATGTGATCGCCGACGGCCTGGTCGCCACAGTCGGAGCAAACCCGGCAGCGGCTTTGGAATGTTTTGACACGATTCAGTACTGCAGCAGACAGCTTGGCCTTGCGACGGTCTGCGGGCTGTCCAATATCTCTTTCGGCCTGCCGGAGCGCTCTTTTGTCAATACAGCGTTTTTAACGATGGCTATTGCGCACGGCCTTACGATGGCCATTGCCAACCCGTCACAGGATCTTTTAATGAATGCAGCTGCCGCATCCGATCTGCTGTTAAATAAAAAAGGCAGCGACCTTAGCTATATCACCCGGATGCAGACCTATCAGCAAAACATACAGAAACAGGCAGGCGCAGCGGCTGCGCATCCGTCCTCTGCGGCTGGTAAATCGTTTGTCTCTGCGTCCGGGACGTCATCTGCTGCTGATCCTGCTGCCTCTGCGGCCAGAATACCGTCTGCTGCTGATCCTGCTGCCTCCGCGGCCGGAATATCATCTGCCGCAGCGGAAATGCGCTCTCATCCGCTTTACCGCGCTGTATTGCAGGGTGAAAAAAACAGCATTGTAAATATTGCAAAAGAACAACTGGCACAAGGTTTGCAGCCGGAAACGCTGATCAACGAATATCTGATTCCTGCAATTAATGAAGTCGGAGAACTGTTCGATCAGCAGAAATATTTCCTGCCCCAGCTGATCGGCAGCGCCAATGCTATGAAAACCGCGATCGGATATTTGGAGCCAATGATTGAACGCACCGGAAACGGAAAAGAATCCATAAAGCTGGTGATCGCAACCGTAGAAGGCGATATCCACGATATCGGAAAAAACCTGGTCGTACTGATGCTGCGCAACTATGGCTATCATGTGATTGATCTTGGCAAAGATATTCCAGCGGAGACGATTGTATCCACCGCAATCCGCGAACACGCAGCGGTCATCGGACTGTCCGCCCTTATGACCACGACAATGATGCGTATGCAGGATGTTGTACAGCTTGCAAAAGAAAAACATTATTCGGGAAAAATTATCATCGGCGGCGCCGCTATTACACAAAGCTTTGCAGATGAAATCGGCGCCGACGGCTATTCCAAAGATGCTGCTGCCTGCGTCAGACTGGTAGAAAGACTAGTCGGCAAATAATAACCGCCATGATCAATAACCGCTTAGGAGAACTAACGCCTTATGCATAAAATCGGCATTCTGTCTGATACCCACAATTTACTGCGCAAACCCGTCACTGATATCCTGCAGACCTGTGACCTTATTTTACATGCCGGAGATATCAGTACGCCGCAGATTTTAAAACAGCTGGAATCCATAGCTCCGGTATACGCGGTGCGCGGCAATACGGACCGTGAATGTCCGGAAAGTCTTCCGCAGACGATTTCTGTGGAGTTATATGGCATTCAGATTTTTATGATACACAATAAGAAACAAATACAGGAAGATCTCCGGCAAAAGGATCTGATTATCTATGGGCATTCCCATAAATATGAAGAACAGCAGGTGAATGGACAGACCTGGCTAAATCCAGGCAGCTGCGGCAAACGGCGTTTTTCACTCCCTTTGACAATGGCCACGCTGACCATACCAAAAACCGGGAGCTTCACCATTGAAAAAATCTGTCTGGAATCCGGCAAAAGCGCTTCGGAACGTATCCCTGCTGTAACAGATACAAAAGAGCTGGTTCGCTGTGTAATGCGGGAAACGGACAAAGGAAAATCGGTTGAAATGATCGCCAGGCATTTAAAAATCAGCCAGGATCTGGCTGAACAGATCTGCCGTCTGTATTTGACGCATCCGGGTGTAAGCGCAGATGGGATACTGAGAAAAATGGGCCTGTAACGTGTGTTTTTGCCGCAGCGTATATCAAGTGTTCGTCTTCTGCAGTCCAGCTCAGTATCTATAAGAAATATGTGGAGGTTTTATGCTGCAGATTCTATGCTGCAGGTTCTCTCCACATATTCTGATACAGTCCGCCAGACAAGATCGCCTTGCAGCGCTGCCACCTGCAGGCTGTATCTATTTATTTTTTAACAAATTCACTGTTTTCTGATCTTTCATTCCATGAAAAAATTTATCCAGCACCTTCTGAAAAACTTTTTCCTGCGGACACGCTTCCAAAAATAATGTCATGGAAGATTTTAATTTCATGTCATCCGGATATCCAAATACCCGGTTTGCATCATTAGTCTCCAGTTCCAGAAGCGCTTCTGAGATTTCTAACAGATGCGAACGCAGCAGAGGTTCTTCCATATAAGCTTTTGCTTCTTCGATATCTTGTATCGAATAATAATTACTAATTTCTGTCGTGCCAAGACCTGCAATCTGCGGGAAAATATACCACATCCAGTGGCTTTGTTTCCGCCCGATTTTGATTTCTGACAGTGCGTTTGGATAGTCTCTGAGATGCGCGTCGATAAATCGATTTAAATGCAGTGGTTCCATATTGGTGTCCTCCTCGTTTGATTCGCTGAATAGTTACAGCATCTTTTCTGCCCCTGTGATATAGTTTATACGAGATGGCGGAAGAAAGCAATGCATCTTGGAGATTTTATAAAAGATTTGGAACAGGGAGGTATAAAATTATACCGAAATCTGATTCGCAAGCTGCTGTAAAGCATTGTCCGGTTATGGCAGTATCGGGCAGATCTTTGGTTTGTTTCCCAGAACCATGTGCTGTTCTCCCAATGTTCTTTGGTATGCGATCACCATGTCAGCGCCTGTCTCCAGAAAAGAGATGTCTCCTTTGGCAATTGCCGGATATCTTTTTCTGATCTTGATCAGTTGTTTATAAAAGGCAAGAATGGAATCATCCTCTTGCTGCTGTGCTTCTACCGTAATCTCTTCCCGAAATGCCGCGGATACCGCAAGCCATGGCTCTGCCTGGGAAAATCCGGCATATGTCCCGTTGTTCCACTGCATAGGCGTTCTGCTGTTGTCTCTGGATCTGGCTGAAAGGACGGTGAGCGCTTCTTCCTTTGTCTTTCCTTCTGCCAGCAAAATCTCATAATAATTCAGGCTTTCGACATCCTGGTATTGTTCGATGGAAGGATAATGCCCGTTCAGCATGCCAATCTCTTCTCCCTGATAGATATATGGTGTTCCGCGCATCAGATGGATCATGCCTGCCAGCATTTTTGCGGATTGCAGCTGTCGACCTCACAAAAGAAATTGCAGAAAATTCCATTTATCAATATCTGGAACAGACATTGCACATGACAATTGTAAACAGCAAACGGATCATGACGGTAGAAAAGATGACGCAGATTGATGAAAAATATTTAAAGATGAACGCAGATGATTATAATTGCATGGCAGTAGTTACCAGCCATACTTATAACAGTGACGGTGTCATGTTTGAATATTCCCAATCCAGACACCGGCCCGATTATTTCCGATTTTATGACAATGCGGTAAGAAAATCGGTTTAAGCTGGATTGGAAGCATTTTGGTGGCAGTCCGGACGATGCTGCGGGCGGGGTGCTGGGATTGGAAGCATTT
>VSNY01000319.1 GCA_009774535.1 Lachnospiraceae bacterium | reverse complement strand
AAGATATGCTGGTCTTTGGCGTTCTGGTTCAGCAGATATACAAAATCGCTGTTCCCCAAGATGCCCTCGATTTCCTCTGATTTCAGAAAATCGCCTACATTCTGTGTCAGCCCGGTTGGGATTCCGCCCCATTTTCGGAACCTTTTCCAAATCTCTACGGAATAAATGGCGGTTTGCTTCTCTTTCAGGAGCAAATGGAACTCGTCACAGTAGTACCTTGTGGCAACCTTGCGTTCCCGGTTCTGCGACACCCTGTTCCATACCGCATCCTGCACGATCAACATTCCAATCTCTTTTAACTGGTTACCCAAGTCACGAATGTCAAAGCACATAATCCGGTTATGGGAATCCACGTTAGTGCGGTGGTTGAAATAGTTCTGCGAACCATGCACATACAAGACAAGGCTGTTGGCAATCCGTACCGCCTTCTGCTTCGCTTCCCTCTGCATCTCCGGCGCAACGTCCCTCGGCTCATACTTTAACAGCGCATTATACAAATCTTCCAGTATGGGCATATTCTCCGGTTTCGGGTGTTTGAAATACCCGTCATAGATATGCTTGATACAGGTGTCAATGATGCCCTTCTCGTCATTTTCCAGACCGTCCTTCCCTCCGGCTATCAGGTCACACAGGGTAATCAGGAAATCACTCTTTAATTTCAGCGCCTCCTTATCCCCTTTATGGGAAAGCTGAATGTCCATCGGGTTCAGATAATCCTTTGAGTTTGTGGCAAGCCTTACCACCTGCCCATGAAGCGCCTGCACCAATGGAAAATACTCGCCCTCTGGATCACAGACAATAATATCGTCCTTTGTGATAAGGAAACAGGATAAAATCTCACGCTTTGCGCTGAATGATTTACCGCTTCCGGGTGTGCCTAAAATCACGCCATTCGGTGTGCGCAGCCTTTTCCGGTCTGCCATAATCATGTTGTTGGAAAGTGCGTTCAGACCGTAATAAATGGCGGGTGCGGGCATGAAAAGCTCCTGTGTGCAGAACGGCACAAGCACAGCGGCGCTTTTTGTGGTGAGGTTCCTTTCAATCCCTACCTCATTACAGCCAATCGGCGCACTCGCCATTAACCCCTGTTCCTGTAAATACTGCAAACACCGCAAGTTACAGTTTGCCTGCTGGATAATGCCGGACACCCTCTGCGTCAGGTTTTCCAGTTCCCGCTTCGTCCTCCCGTAACAGGTAATGAGGAAGGTCATCTTGATAAGTTTCTGGTTGCTTGTGTTCAAATCGTCTAAAAGCTCCAGCGTGTCCTTCTCATAAGTCACGATGTCCGTAGGCAGAATATCCATATCGTAGCCGCTTCTCACAGCTTTCTTCTGTTCCTCTATCTTCATTTTCTGAATATCGGTGAGCGCACGTTTTATCATCTTGATTGCCTCTACCGGATCAATGGTCTGCATATGCATGGTAAGGGTAAGGTTGCCATCAATATCCAGCAGCTTTTTAATCATCTCGTCCGTAAACTTCGGCGCAATCATGTCAAGGTAAGACACGCTCCCGTAGATGCTGCCGGACTTGAAGCGGCTCGGATAGCGGAAGTCAAACCCCGGCGGCGCAATATAGTCCTTGACCGACTTCCCGGATTCTGACAGCTCCTTAAACGAAAAGCGGAAAGGCTCCATTGTACCCTGATTGAAATACTCATGCAGGATACGCAGCCTTTCCTTCCCGTCAAGACCTCTGGCGTTTGTGCCGATATTGTTTAAATTGCGCACCACGTCTTTCTCGATATTGCCTAACTTGCTCTTTGCTTCCCTGTACCCGGCGCTTTCCACGCCGAAAATCAGGTACTTTGACTTGATGATACCGTTATTGCCCTTTGCCGACTGGTGCTTTAACATCTGCGTGTATTCGTCACGAATATCGTCAAAATCATCCTCCTGCAGTGCAATGTCAAACTGCTCCGCAAGAGCCTGCTCGCTGACCTGCCTGTTGAACAGGAACAACTGGAACTTTATGGACGGATCGAAATAGTTAATGAGCTTGCTGTATTCCTCCAGAATATCAGCCTGATCCTCCACTTCCAGCAAGTCATAGTTGATGTCATAAAACTCCACCATTTTCGTATAATAATTGTCCGCCACCTGACAGATGCCGTCCCGGTACATTTTTTTGAATGTAATGGTTTTCTGTGCGGTGTCCGGCTTCGCCTGCTCCTTACTGTTCCCGGCAAGGACACGCCTAAGCTCCGCAAGGCGTTTCTTTTCCGAAAAAGTCAGCCCCGCTTTCTCCGTTGTCCGCTTATTTTCCTGCGGTTTTGGCTTTGCCGCCCCCGCCTTTTGCTGAGGATTTTTTAAAAGCCTTTTCTTCAAGGAAACATACCTCCTTCCTGATTCTTTCCCGTTCCTCCAACTGCTTGTAGAGGTTTTCCGATTTATACGGTCTGATTCCCGGCGTGAGTATCTTCTGTCGGAGCATGAAGTATAAAATCTTCTCTGCCGGGAAACCGTCTTTTTCATACATTGCCAAAAAGAAGAATGGCAGCAT
>VSNY01000318.1 GCA_009774535.1 Lachnospiraceae bacterium | reverse complement strand
TATATAACGAGGATATCTGTAATTTTTTATGCTTTTTTAAAATATCATTGATCTGTTCATTCTCGTATCTGGTTTGCAATCAAGACCTTTTTGCCCAACCCGCGCAAAAACGCACAATCCCGCTGAAAAATAAGTCCGCGGACTCCCTGCGCGATACAAGCTGCCCCGCGACCGACTGGTAGCGCGCAATCGGCCTGGCAACCAATTGTGGGAACAATGCCACATAGGCCCCGAACGTTACCAGGTTTTTTTGCACCTGTGCATCACCTCGGTAGACATCGATCGTATACGACATTGTCTGGAAGGTATAAAAAGAGATGCCGATGGGCAGAGGAAGCCCAACCTGCGGGGCAGCACGCCATTTTTCTAACCCGGCCCAGCCCGTTTTGGATCTGATTCTGTTTTGTTTTCATAATCGTATTCTCCTCCATCAAAAAATAGATTTCATAAGCCGTTAATCCAGCGACTTGTCATAAGCAGTCAGGCGCTTTGCATATTCATGATATGCCGCGGACGTCCAATGCACGCCGTCCCCCGCATTATAAGAGCTTTTCAGCCAGCCAGTGGAGTCTTTCAAAAAACCAGTGCGTCGTAATACTTCACATCCATTTCCGCGGCCAGTGCGCGAAGCGCCTGATTATAAGCCGGAATCTGCGCAAATCCCCGCCGTCTCGACACTTCCGCGGCTGTCACAGGAGACGCGGCAAGAATCACAAGATCCGTATCCGGGGTACCTGCCTGAATTGCTTTCACAATTTCCCGATAACCGTCAATCAGGTCATTTTTATTACGGAAATGGATATCATTATCGCTAAGCATAAGATACGCCCGGTAAGGCTTGGAAGCTATAATGCGTTCTACCGCGGATTTCCCATTAAATACTTTCTTCGTTCGGAAAGTGATCGTATTTAACCCGATCGCAGCCACCACATCTTTTTTTCCGCCGATTGCGATCTCATCCATCACACGGTAAGCAGTCAGCCCGGTAGTAATAGAATCCCCTGCAAAAATCGTTGTACGCTCATACGTCCGCATCCGCATTTTCGCAACTTTAGAAAGCTGGCTGTCGAAGCCGGATACGTTCTTAGTCGTACATGCTTACACACCAAAATAATAATCCTGCTGATTCTTCAAGCCCGTAACCCGGTACCAATTGTTTTTCGTAACACCTGCAAGTTTATATTTACCAGATTTACTTTTTGCATAGTACACTTTATACCAGACCGCATGCTGATTACTGCTCTTATTCCACATCACTTTTACCGAAGAGGTTGAATACCGCGCCAGTTTCACTCCCGGCAGCGGTTCCAGCGGACATTGAAACTTACACACCTTACTATAAATCAGATCCCCGCTTTTCGTTTTTGCAGCCACCCGGTAATAGTAACGATTTGCGCTGGCAACCTTTTGATCCAGATAGCTTTTCCCCGTCTCCAAGCGTGCAATCGTCTTAAAATCCCCGTTCCGCGCGCTGCCCCGCTGCACCAGATAAGAAGCAGCTTTCCCATTCCCCGCCTTCTTCCAACTCACCTTCGCAGATGTTCCATCTTTCCCAAGACCGACCGATGCTGTCACTTTTACAGTTTCTGCCTCTTTTTCCTCATCCCGCTCTTCCTCAGCATCCCCTGGCTGCATCTCACCAAAATCTTCTCCATCCGGCAGCTGCGTGTCCGGATTCTGGCTATCACGATCCGGGATCTGTCCATTCGGGTCTTGATCATCACGATCCGGCATCTGCCCGTTTGAATCCGGATGATTGCCATCCGGCAGCTGTTTATTGGGATTCTGGTTATTGCTATCCGGCAGTTGTCCATTCGGGTTCTGATGATTGCTATCCGGCAGCTGCCCAACTGAATTTTCCAGTCTTATGGTATGTGTCTGTGCGGATACATACCCTGCAGGACTACAGATAACTGCTGTGCATACCATAGATAATAACACTGCTTTCATTCTTTTCATTTTTGAGGCATCTACGAAAATGGGAATGCCTGTTAACCACTTTGTCATTGCCAATCTCCTTCCATATTGACGCAGTCTTAGCGCTTGTTCCTGGCAGTATAGTTCACCTCCTGATCTGATCCCTTATATTCTGCTTCCCACCCCTGTAGGGATTCGCCTGCGCGCTACCGTTCAAGTATATACCTAATTGTTGAAAAAAGTCAACACTACAAACTCTATTTATATTTTTCCCCATGTTCAAATACCAGAGATCTTAACTGCACCAACATCATATATAGAACTTACTTCCTCCTCCACATAATACCAATTTCAACCTTCTGCACCATCATCTAAAATGCATTCATTTAAAAACAACCCATGCCTAAATTCATTACAGTCGCAGGCCATACCATAAAACCAACATCAGACCACATAAAGTCTGCCATAACCAGAAATTGAAACAACCAAAAACCATACCATAAAACCAACGGCAGACCACATAAAGCCTGCCATACCCAGAAATTGCAACAACAAACAACCTACACTACCGCCAACCGCAGACCACGA
>VSNY01000317.1 GCA_009774535.1 Lachnospiraceae bacterium | reverse complement strand
TTTTTTGATAAAGAAAGAGCTTTGATATGTAAATTCCCCGCCCTTTGTGGTAAAATAAGGGCAGGGAAATCCTTTGGGAGAACCCCTGCGGGCATCCGGTACATTCTGTTTGGCGATAGGCTGTGCCGGGTGTCTTATTTCTGTGCTTTCCCAAATACAATCAAAACTCCGTTTCCTGACTTCCGGTCTTTTATCCGGAAACCGGTGGCTGGTTTACAGTTCCATATTCAGTTGTCTTTTCTGCACTTCTGGACATCATGTCCAGAAGCCGCTATTCAGTTGTCTGGGGATTCACTTTCCTGCCTGCTGACTTCCCCACAGTCAAAGGCTTCGTCTACCTCTGTATTCGGAGTGACTTTCATGTGGTGCAGATGCTTCACATAGTCCTCAATGTCAAAGGCGTTTTTCTGGTCATAATCGGACAGCTCCTTGTACCTGCCATGCTTCGTTATATCAAATTTATCCGAGAAGAATGGTCTGACACCTCTAAGCTGCATGATACATTTCCCGCCATCCATGACCGCAATCTCATCTTGGCTCATCAATTCTTTTCCGGTCTTTTGGTAATTCAGACCGTAGGACTGCGACGTACCCCTTGTGTCCGAGGTATTGTAAAGGTCTATCGTTTCCTTGCCCAAAACCTCCGCCAGCTCTTTCAGGGTGGTTTTCTCCTTGCCGCCGAGGAATAAGGTGGTGTCACAATTCCCTTCGATTGTGTCAGCGTTGTCCTTGTAAATTGCTTTAAGCTGTGATTTAGACTGCAAAATGATAGATGCCGATATTTCCCTGCTCCGGATTGTGGCGATCAGCTTTTCAAACTGCGGAATCTGCCCGATGTTCGCAAACTCATCAAGTAACATCCTGACATGAACCGGGAGCCTCCCGTTATAAACATCATCCGCCTTGTCGCAGAGCAGGTTAAAAAGCTGTGAATACATAATTGACACAACAAAGTTAAAAGTGGCGTCCGTATCGGAAATAATGACGAACAACGCTGTTTTCTGCTCTCCGAGCGTGTCAAGCTCCAGATCGTCATACTCCATCAGGTCACGCAGCTCCTTGATGTCAAATGGCGCTAAACGTGCGCCGCAGCTAATTAAAATCGACTTTGCCGTTTTGCCCGCCGCTAATTTATACTTGGCATACTGCCGTACTGCAAAGTGGTTCGGGTCTTTCTCCGCCAATTCATCAAACAGAAGGTCAACGGCGTTCTTAAAATTCTCATCATCTTCCCTTGCTTCGCTTGCGTCAATCATATCAATCAGCATGGCGAAATTCTGTTCTTCCTCCGGGGCTTCGTACCAGATATAGGCGATAAGCGCTGTGTAATACAGTTTTTCCGCTTTCACCCAAAAGTCTTCTCCGGATTGCTGCCCCTCCCCTTTGGTATTGACAATAATCGTGTTTACGAGTTTCAAAATGTCCTTTTCGCTCCGAAGATAGGCGAAAGGATTGTAGTGCATGGACTTCGCAAAGTTTATGGTATTGAGGACTTTTATCTTATATTTGCCCTTTTTCAGCATCTTTCCGCATTCGATCAGCACTGTGCCTTTCGGATCAGTGACAACATACGAACTATGGAGCTGCATCAGGTTCGGTTTTACAAAAAACCTCGTCTTGCCCGAACCAGAGCCGCCGATAACAAGGATATTTTTATTCCTTGCGTATTTCGGCTGTTTCGGTCTGCCTGACATCATCAGCCGCTCCGTCTGCGTCAAGAGGATATTGTTCTCAAACTCCGAATCCATATATGGCTCGATGTCCTTCGCATTTCCCCAACGTGCCGAACCGTACTCCACGCCCTGCCGGAACTTCTTGGCATTTTTCGCCTTGAAATACACTGCAAGCCGCAGCGCCACTCCGCAGCACACCCCGATCAGCAGGTCTTTCGGGTAAAAACTTGGCAACGGGTTGGAAAATAAATCCTCCATCCCCGCCATGACCGCCATCATCTTTGCGGAAGCGTCCTGCCCCGGCGATACCCGCCACAGCCACGCTATTTTGTCACAGAAATACCCGGCAAGCACATAGGGCAGGTTCATCAGGACAAGTTTCTTTTTATCCAGATTCCCGGTCTTTGCCTTGAGGTTCTTCGGAATGGCTTTTAAGTCTTTGGCTATGCCGCTTACGATATTGCTCATAGGCTCTGCCCCCTGTCCTTGTTTTTCTCCTTGCTCCGTTCCCGGTTCTTATCCTGCGATACTGCGTCCTTGAAATGCTTCAATTTTTCCCTCACGGAAACTTTGCCTTTCTTCTTCTCATTACCATAAACAAATTCCTTGAATGCCTGCGCTATCGCATCGGCATCTTTACCCTTGAAAAAGACCAGATATTTCGGCGGTTCGCACGTCTTATCTTTCTTTATGGCAAAACCAACATTGTACTTTTTCGCCACACGCTCAAAAGATTTGATGTTGCCGTCAGTGACTTCGATTGACGATACTCCCACGCCCTCGCCAACGAGCTTTTTCACAGAAGTTTTTCCATGCGTTTTCTGTGCTTTCTGCTTC
>VSNY01000316.1 GCA_009774535.1 Lachnospiraceae bacterium | reverse complement strand
TATCAGGCTGGGCAATCACTGCGGAAACAACAGCCAGACCGTCAATCCCCATAGGCTGAAAAAGCATTGCATTTTCCCTGCTGATACCCCCGATCACAACAATCGGTATATCAACTGCCCTGCGGATTCTTCCAAGTTCCTCCATAGATACAAAGCCTGCATCCGGTTTTGTCCCCGTTTGGAACATAGCACCCACGCCTAAATAATCAGCTCCGGCTATTGCCGCATTTACAGCTTCCGTTACAGAAGTGGCAGAAACACCAAGCAGCATATCTTTACCAATTACCTTCCGGGCAATATCTGCAGGAATATCTTTCTGCCCGATATGTACCCCGGCTGCGTCCACCGCCATAGCAATGTCGATGCGGTCATTTATGATAAGCGGAATGCCATATCTGTCAGTGGTCTTTTTCATTTCCGATGCCAGTACATAAAAATCCAATGATGAAATCTCTTTTTCCCGGAGCTGCACCAAAGTACATCCGCCAGCGATTGCCTGCTCCACTGCTTCCCCCAAAGTCTTTGTACTCATAAGTCGGCGGTCTGTTACAAGATATAAAGAATAATCAGGTTTCATTTTCCACCATCCTTTTCTTCCTGCAGCCCATATTGATAAAGGTGCCAGAAATGATGTGTCGGTCCGCAGCCCTTCCCGATGTCAAGGGAATGCTCAATCGCCATCGTTACATAATCCTTTGCTTTTTGAACTGCCTCCCGTAAATTCACGCCTTTTGCAAGCTGTGAAGCAACGGCAGAAGAAAAGGTACAGCCTGTCCCATGCGTATTTTTCGTATCAATCCGGGTAGTGTCAAAATGACAGATTTCTTTTCCGTCAAACAACACATCCACCGCATTCCCTGCTGCATGACCGCCTTTGACAACAACCGCCCTGCACCCAAAAGTATGGATTGCTTTTGCAGCTTTTTCCATGTCCGCAACCGATTTGATTCTGCCTCCCGTTATTTTTTCCGCTTCCGGAATATTTGGTGTCAGTACGTCAGCAAGCGGGATAACCGTCCCGATCAGCGTTTTAATTGCCGCAGGTTCCATGAGTGGACAGCCGTTCTTTGCATACATCACAGGATCAATCACAATATTTGCCGGGTGGTAATATTTCAATTTCGTGGCAACTTCATTCATACAGTCCGGTGTGGAAAGCATACCGACTTTCACTGCATCAACTTCAATATCTTCAAAAACAGCATCAATCTGTTTGCCAATCATATCCGGGCTGACATCCTGAATACCGATTACCCTGTCTGTGTTTTCTGCCACAACAGATACAATGACGCTCATTCCAAATACACCATGTGCGGAAAATGTCTTTAAATCTGCCTGTATGCCCGCACCGCCGCTACAGTCAGAACCTGCAATACTCAATACTTTTTTCATTGTATGATCCTCTCCTTTGCTTCTTTTGGGAAAACAATAAATAAAGTTCCGTCACTCACTGATATACTGCTTTCCCGGTCAATAAATTCGTTGCTTACCCCGACAGGAAATGTATTGGTCAATACTGCGTTATTCAGTTCATATTTCAAACCGCATAAAGTTACTCCCTCCGCTTTTGTGGAACAGGAGAATACGGATACATATCCACATGGCATTTTCTCAAAACAAAGCCTGTCATTGGTGATCGCTGTAATGACGGTGCCATTGTCGAATAAGAAACCACGCATATTGTTTGCGGATAAATAAGCAAGCACTTGTAAATTAGCCATTGTGTGGTCTATACGCCCTCCCGTCCCGCAATAAATGTGGAAGCTGGTATATCCCGCCCTGATACCCTCACGGACAGCCGCAAGCGTATCGGTATCGTCCTTTTCTGCACTTAACACTATGGTATTGGAGTGTTTGGGAGTACATTTAAGGGTATCAAAATCCCCGATTACAAGATCAGTCCT
This sequence comes from Lachnospiraceae bacterium, assembly GCA_009774535.1. Lineage (GTDB taxonomy): Bacteria > Bacillota > Clostridia > Lachnospirales > Lachnospiraceae > Eubacterium_J. The sequence goes on along the minus strand of VSNY01000316.1, from coordinate 637 downwards.
GATGCCCTGTTTCTCCAGACAGCACAGCCCCGCATCAGCAGCTATCACATAATCCCCCGTGACTGGCTGAAAATCAAGTCCATAATTTTCACCTGCACCTACTACATAACAAATTTTATCCTTCATACCTTTTTCCTCCTATATGCCATATTCCAAAAATCAAGCTCCAGATAACTCGCCCTCTCAAAAATACTGCATAGCTTTTTCTGGTCAGCTTCAGAAAGGCTCCCGCATTTCTTATCTGCAAAGCCACACCATTCCTTGCAGCTTTCAGCATATCGGTCATCGGCATAATCCTGAATGAAGTCCCAATACTTTGATTCCCGGCTTTCCGGTTGCTCTGCAAGTTTCCGGAATATATAGCTGTAACTCAGCATACACGGAAGTACCGCCATGAGTATTTCATACCCATTTCCACGCTCCGCAGTTTCAAACAGGAAATCAATATAATTCTGGTTTTCCGGCAACGGAGCAATAAATTCTATGTCATCATCCGTCATGCCGAACTGCCTCAGATAGTTCAGCCGAACCGCTGACTCTGTATCTGTAACAAAGTTCAAGATAGAATAGTAAAGCTGGATTTCCCTTAATGTTTCCGCATGGTATATTGCCTTGCCATACACACGGGCATAATTTT
>VSNY01000315.1 GCA_009774535.1 Lachnospiraceae bacterium | reverse complement strand
CTATATCTCACTGTGTCTGCCCGTTGATACCGTTAAATAATTCCTCTGTACGGGCTTTAAAATCAGCTATGGCTCTGCTTTCCGCCGCTTCCGGCACTTCCTTCCTGATACGTTCCTCAAGATGCGCCACTCCCGCCTGTTCCGCTTTTTCCACCAAACCGTCATAATCAACCGGGATCAGTTCATCATCTGCCTGTATGCTGCCTTCCAGAGCGCTCCTGTGCGCCGGTTCTTTCAAATCCGCCACAATCTCGTCAAGCGCCTGCCTTATGGTAATATCCGGGTTATCATACACGCCACCGTCCAGTTCCCGGTAATTCATATCGTAGATTGTGTAATCATACCCCTCGCTGACTTCCTGAATACTGATATAACGGTCTGCCAACTGAAATGCAAGCTCCGTTTCCACCTTTTCCGCTTCCCTGACAGTGGTATCTATGTACGGATTTTCCCATTCCATGAACGGTATATCTTCCACGATACGCTTCTGGTTGGCTGTGGGCATCAGGTGTTCCATCTTCCCCTGTTCATAAAGCGCATCAAACCTGTCCATATAGAGGGAAACATCATCAAGACCGCTGCTCTTTAGCTGGTACTCAAACCGCCTCTTTACAAAATCCTTCACTTCCTCCGGCGACATTTCCCGGTGAACCCTTACCTTGTCGAAGCCGACCTCATCATATAAAATCTGTAAATCATCCATGAATCGGCTGCTTTCCCCTGCCGCCTTGCTGTGCGTAAAATCCAGCGAAAGACAGTTTTCATGGTTTCTGACATGGATCAGGTCAAACTCACTGCCATTGACATTGCATCCGAAAGTTGCCTTTGCCATATCCGGCTTATCCTCTGTATTTTTCCCCTGATACTCTGCAAATTTCGCTACTGCTTCCGGAAGGCTGTCAAAACGCTCCAGTCTGCTTTTTTCCGGGCTGTTCTCCGCCCATGTGGATAAATCCTCAATGACATAGTAGGAAACCTTATCTCCGTCCGGTTCTCCCTGTCCGTTTTCTTCCGGTGTTTCATCTGCCACATCCACAGCCGGAACTTCCTCACCCGCAATCTCCGCCGCCACTTCCATTTCCTTTGTAAACTCCGGTATCTCCCTGTAACCAACAGAATCCACATAATGGCTTGTGTTCTCCCCGTCCTGATGCAGCACCACCACATCGCTGACAGAAAGGGAATGTCCGGTAAAATCTGCCGGGTGGTCTATATTGAACTTTGTAAAAATATCATCAAGGCTCATGCCCTCCTTCAGCTCCCCGGTATAAACAAGCTCATAATTCTCTTTCGATACCGGAATCCCTTTCATTTCAAGGTAGTCCATTGCCATATAGCGAAAATCCCTTGTTTCCTCCGTACTTTTAAGCTGGTAGATGCCAAACCTGTTCTCTTTCCCATATAAAAGCAGTGCTTCCCGGTTCGGTTCACTTTCCGCTAATTCCTGCTTTATGGTCTGGTATTCCAGATAGGCGCTCCAATCGCCTTTTTCCACGCCGAACAGCCCGTCATGCCCCTGTAATGCCGCACTATCCTCCACAAGCGTTTCCGAACCGTCCGCATGGAGCCGGTACACCGCCACATCTTCCCCAAACAGTTCCGATGCCCTTTCCTTTGTCAGCGGGAGCATTTCATCCCACGAATACCCATATTCGTGCATCTCCGACAGCCCCACCATCCTGTCTGGAAGGGCATCAATTTCTTTCTCCGCCATACTGATTGTTTCCAAAAGCAGCGATAGATCGTCTTTCTGCTCCGCAAGGGAATGGGCAAGGGAAGTTGTCGCATACATATCGTCCAGCTTATACGCATGGTTCATAATCAGGTTGCGCTCATCACTGTCATATACCGTCCTGTGAAATTCCATGCGGTTAATGAGCTGCTCCGCCTGTACCGTTGCCGGAAGCTCCGAAGCCGCATGAATCTCTTTTTTTGCCACATCCACATCAAAATCATAGAACTGCGGATAACCGTCATTCAAACCGCCGCTTCTCATAATCGGCACAAATGCAAAGCCTTTTTCTTTCAGGTAGTCCGTAACGCTTCCCTGCCGCACATCTTCTTCCGGGAACAGCATATCATATAAAGCATTCTGCACTTCCGACTGCATATTTGTGATTTTAATGGTTTCGTATTCCCCGTTTTCAGGCATGGAGATTCTCACAATCACATCGCCATATTCAACCGGGACATTCGCTTTCTCCCTTTCTTCCTGTAATGCCTTAAAATCGGTTATTTCATTTGTGTCGATGTTATAGGCATAGTCTAAATGAAATTCCTCCACTTCCTCACTGCGCTCATTCCCAAGCAGCGTCACCCACGCCCCGGCTCTTTCAAGGTAGGCTTCCACACTCTGCCTGTCATCGTCTTTCATGTCAGACAACAGGTTCATCAATTCTGTCCGTTCTATGCCCTTTACGCTCAACAGGTCATATTCCGAACGGTCTGTATTTGACACAAGCAGAAGAATATCCTCCTGTACCTGTTCTGCAGCACGTTCCTTTTCAATCTCCAGAAGCTGCGCTTCAATCCCCTTTATCAGTTCCGAGGAAGTCCGGC
>VSNY01000314.1 GCA_009774535.1 Lachnospiraceae bacterium | reverse complement strand
AGCAGTTGGAAAAATCATCATCAGCAAGAAATCAGAGGACGGAAAGGCGCTTGCAGGCGCAAAATTTGAAATCCGTGACAAGGACGGGAAAGTGATCGAGACGCTTACAACGGACAAGGATGGTCATGCTGAAAGCGGCGAACTTCCGATTGCAACATTTAAGGATGGCAAGTATGAGGATACAATCACTTATACCGTGGTGGAAGTGGAGGCTCCGAAAGGGTATCTCCTTGATTCCACGCCGAAGGAAGTGAAGTTTGAATACAAGGACGGAAAAACGAGAGTGGTAGAGTACACCCTTGAAGTAACAAACAAGCCTACGGAACCGAAGCTCCCGCAGACCGGGGACAACATGAACCCGTGGGTATTTGCAGGGTTCGGGCTTGCGGCTGTTGCTGCCGGACTCGGCATCATCTTCTGGAAGAAGAAAAAAGATGGCGCAGAAGCGTAAGTAATGAATAACAACAGTGCATGAACCCGGCGGGGCATGTAAGCAGGATCGGCTTATGTGTCCCGCCTTTTTTGCAGCATGGAAAGGAGGACACATGACAACAGGGGAAAGGATACGGTTTTACCGAAAGCAGAAAGGAATGACCTTAAAGGAACTTGGTGAGAAAGCAGGCTTCTTAAACTGCGGGGATGTGCGCATGGCACAGTACCAGAGCGGTGCAAGGGTTCCAAAGGCAGCTACCCTTGAAAAGATTGCAGAGGCTCTTGATGTGCCTGTGGACGCTTTATGCTGCACTGCATCGGAATGTATGAAATGCAAAAGTTTCAGGCTGGAACAGTTGCAGGAATACAGGAGGGCAGGAAAGGAGGAGAGGATTTAATGATGGATTATGAGATTTTCAAAGATGTGGTAACAGAGAAATTTTTATCCTATATGCCAAAAGACTATCAGGGCATGGAGGTAAAAGTTGCGCCAGTGGAAAAGGTCAACCGTAAACTGGACGGGCTGAGCCTGCTGCCGCCGGACAGTGAGCGCATGATTTCCCCCACCATATATATCAATGACATTTATGAAGAATATTTAAGGACGGGGGACTTGCAGGAATCCTTGCAGAATGCAGCAGATGCATTGGACAGGGTGTTTAAGGAGGAACCAGTCCCGCCGCTTGATATGCGCAAGGCAAAAGACAATATCATATTCCAGCTTGTGAATACCGTGCAGAATGAGGATATGCTGAAAAAAATGCCGCACAGGGAGTTTCAGGATTTATCCATTATCTACCGATGGGTGGTAAACGTGGAGGACAAAGGCATTGCAAGCGTGGTAGTCCACAATGGACTGGCAAAGGAACTGGGGATGGATGAAGAACAGTTATTTAAGGCTGCTGCGGAAAACACCAGACGCATACTGCCGCCCGTAATAAAATCAATGAATGAAGTTATCAGGGAGATGTTTCTGGCTGACGGTATGCCGCCATCAATGGCAGACCTTATGATCGGGGAGATGCCGCCGCAGGAAACCATGTGGGTTATTTCAAATGACCGCAGGATAGATGGTGCGGTTTCCATGCTTTATGAAGATAAGCTGCACAAACTGGCAGAAAATGTAGAGAGTGACCTGTATATCCTGCCTTCTTCCGTGCATGAAGTCATAGCCGTATCCGTAGAAATGGGAGAACCGGAAGAACTTGCACAGATGGTTGCAGAGATAAACATGGATCAGGTGTCACTGGAAGAGCGGCTTTCCAATCAGGTGTACCACTATGACAAAGACCTGCGGAAAATCACGCTTGCCACCGACACGCCAAACAAGAGACTCGACGGAGTTGTGGCAGAACAGGGGCTTGTCTATGAAGCGAAACAGTCCAGATAGGAGGATTGCCGTTATATGGAAGAAACAGCAAAAGAACTGACAGTAAAGGAGCTTTTGGAACTGGTGCAGCGGCAGGAGGGGGAATTTATTATCCGTATTGAGCCGGGAGGGGAGGAAACAAATGCAGGTGCAGGAACAGGAACCCTTTAAACTGGAAGTCGTATCGGTAAGGCTGGTAAAGGATGCGCCCCTGTTTTCAGACCATAAGATCACAAGCCCGCAAGATGCCGTAAAGGTAGTGGGGGATTTCCTGTGTGAAATGGACAGGGAGGTGGTGTGTGTCATCAACCTGAAATCAGACGGAACCCCTATCAACTGTAACATTGTGAGCATAGGCGCAATTAACCAGACCATTGCAGAGCCGAGGGAACTTTTTAAGTCAAGCATTTTATCCAATGCAGCGGGGATGATCATGGTGCATAACCACCCAAGCGGTGAGCTTGTGCCTTCCAGACAGGACGTTTTAATGACACACAGGATTTTAGAACTGACGGAACTTATGGGGATAAGGCTTGCTGACCATGTGATCGTAGGCGGTGACAACAGCCAGTATTTTAGTTTCAGCGAAAAAAAGCTGTTACAGTATCCCTCATTTTCTTTTACTGCGGATTATAATGAACTGGATTTTGGGAAAACGGCAATGGTGGCAGAAAAAGGGAAAGCAAGGTGAGGCGATGGAAGAAAGGAGAAGTTTTACGGCAGAGGAACTTGCGCTTGCAAAGAGCGTTGACTTAACGGC
>VSNY01000313.1 GCA_009774535.1 Lachnospiraceae bacterium | reverse complement strand
ACACGCCGACTGTCTTAGTCGCAGTTAGCGATTAGTTCACCGCAGCGTTGCCCCAGTCCGCTCAATCCTATGCCGCCCGTCTGCCATCCCGTTCTGCTGTCACCCACACGTCCGCGAAGCCACTCCCCTCCAGTAGTCACGCAGACACAAAGCGAATCGTAGATTCTCTCGCAATAATACGTGACTCCAGTTCATACATACAAGGCTCCGTACCATTATTGATCTGATCCAGCAGAATTTCCACGGATTTTTTTCCAATCTCGTCTAACGGCTGCGCCAAAGCAGTCAGTTTAGGATTGATTTCTTTGGCCAGCAAAGAATTATCAAAACCAGCAATGGCAATATCCTGTGGAACAGCATAGCCTAATTCACGAAACGCGGTGATGGCTTCACAGGCGGTAATATCATCGTTGGCCAGATAAGCTTCGCAATGCAGCCCTGTATTTGCCGCGTATTGTTTTACTAGCTTATAGACCATGCTGGCGTTCAGGTTTTTGGGAGCCGGGCACTCAATCACATCTGTCAGATTTATTTGGCTGGCAGATAAATACTGCTGAAATCCGGCATATTTCAGAGCGGAGGTAGATTCTTTGGTAGGCCCGATATAACCTATTTTTTGGAAACCCATGTTCAGAAAATGCCGGGCGATCTGCTGGCCGCCATGATAATGTGAGATATATACGCTGCTGAATCCTTCCATGCGCTTGGTGATCATCACTGCGGGAACAAGCAGACGCTGGTAGGCAGGCAGACTTTGTTTTGTAGAAACCGGGACTGCAATGACGCCATCTACTTTTCTCTGGCGCAGCTGGGCGAGGATATTTTTTTCTTTTTCCAGACTGCGGTGTGTGTTGCAGATGATAATGCTATATCCCTCATAAAATGCCTGGTTCTCGATCGATTCTATAATTTCGCTGAAAAAAGGATAGGCAATTTCCGGAACCAGCAGGCCAATGATGTTTGTCCGGTTTCCAGCCAGGCTTTGCGCGATAAGATTTGGTTCATAATCCAGTTCTTTCACCCAATGGAGTACTTTTTTCCGCGTCTCTGCTTTCACAGAAGGATGATTAGAAAGAACTCTGGAAACGGTAACTCTGGAAACTCCCGCTTTGTCGGCGATATCCTGCATACTGACCACGGCAATCCCTCCTTTCTTCCTTATATATACTTCTCGAAATTTTAAAACTTTATTTTGATTGGGATTGATTTTTTTGTCATCTGGAGATTTTGAGTCGTTTCATTCGTATAACGATGTACCATTCTAGTTATGCCGAAATTTATCATAAAAATATTTTATTCCAGACGCTCATAATTGTCAAGAATGAAAAGAGATGCGGACAGCGCAGTAAATACGCTGTCCGTATAGGTGTCTATGTCAAGATTACTGATCATATCCGCAGTTCATGCAGCTTTTCGATTTCTGTTTCTTCAGTCCGGTTTCCATTCTGTATCTCCCGGCACAATTGCGAAGCTGGTTGAACACCTCTGCCATATTATTCACCCCATCCTCCATATGCCTGGAGCCATAGATTCCGGCAAGGTAAAGGCTGTTATATCTAAGTTCTCTTAATGATTCTAACTGCACTGTAGTCTTCTGGTATAATGTCTGTGATCCAGGCAAAACAGGCGTTGGGCGCAGCCTTCCAGTAATATTTCTGCCGGTGTACTAGTTCTGCCAGTGTTTTTCAGCTTGTCTTGTTCCGTTGAGCGGCATATAAGTATCAAGATACTCCAGGATCTTACGCATATATTCTCTATACACTTTATGATCATTCTGCAAACCATGACCTGAATGTTCCAATAAATAATAATCATGAGGGACATGGTTATCTTTCAACGCTTTCAGCAGCCTTTGCGAGCTTTCATAAGGCTGGACTTTATCATATTTCCCATATGCCACGAGCGTAGGCACGCTGTTTTCGTTGATCCATAACAAGGCAGAAATATCTTTTATTTCTTCCTTATAAGCAGGGGTACCAAATGCAGCCTTAATTTCTTTGCCCGCCATTGCCCCAAACAGTTTTCTTGCGGCAGCGTTGCTTTTATCCGTTCCAAGATCAAATCCATAGCATTTCCAGTCTTCAGGATAAAAAGAGGATGGCCCCACCGCTCCAAATACCATTTTTACAGGTACAGGCGAAGTTTTAGCATCCCGATAAGCATACAACAAGGCAAGACAACAGCCTGCCGACCCACCCGAAACGGACATTTCCGCAATCGGATAGCCCAATTTTTCCGCTTCGGCAATTACATAAGGGATACTTTCTCTAATTTCCATGGATTGGGAATATACACTTGCATCAGGATATTTATCACTGACCAGCGTATAATTAATACCCGCCGTTACATATCCTTTCGCACAGAGCCACTTTAACATCTCGGCGTCTTCTGATTTATCTCCGCTTGTAAAACCGCCCGCATGAAGATATACAACCAGACCGTAGCTGTTTGCGGTATAACTGGTTGGGACATAAAGATCAAACTTATTCGCTTCCCCCTCGTATAATAAGTTTATAGCCAGTCAGAACAGGCTATAGACTTATTCTTTTTTGATATAGATGTAGGAT
>VSNY01000312.1 GCA_009774535.1 Lachnospiraceae bacterium | reverse complement strand
GTTCAAACGAATAATATCAAGAAAAAATCAAAATATCGACACACCCTCCGGGAGTGTCGAAAGACAAGAATAGCAAGAATAGCAAGCACTGCTCATGTCCGGACACATGAGCAAAATTCCCCATACTTCCCTACCGTCCGTATGATGAAATTTCCATAGGGAAGTATCCCTAACCCTCTTTGGTTTTCTTTCCTCTTTTTCTCTGCAAGTCCTTGACCTTCTTCCGCAGATTTGCTACAATAACACATGGGTAATTCTATCCAAAACAACTGAACAGACACGAAACCAGACTGTTGTAAACCGAACAAGTTACAGCAGTTTTTTTATGCCCAAATTTAGAAAGGACGATGTAAAAATGGCAAACAGGACACGCACCAACCGGAATGAATTTCACTTAGATGACAAAGAGCAGTACATCCTTGATGAGAAGTTTAAGCTGTCCGGCATGAAAAGCAAATCGGCTTTTATACGGAAGCTGATTTTATACGGATATGTCTATGACGTGGATTACAGTTTTTTGCGGGAATACAATACGGAACTGGGGCGGATAAGCTCCAGCCTGAACCAGATTGCAAAAAGGATTAACAGCACAAACCACGTCTATCAGGAAGATATGGACGAAGTAAAGGAGTTGATGAAACAGGTATGGCAGTCACAAAAATCCATGCTATCACAGCAACCGTTGATAAAGCGGTAGACTACATATGCAACCCGGATAAGACAGATGAAAGCATCTACATTTCTTCCTACGCCTGTGCGCCGGAAACCGCAGCGATTGACTTCAAATATACCTTAGACCACTGCCGGGAAAACAGCCCTAACAAAGCCTACCATCTGATACAGGCTTTCGCTCCCGGTGAGGTCAGTTTTGACGAAGCGCACCAGATAGGGAAAGAGCTTGCCGACAAAGTTTTAGAGGGAAAATATTCTTATGTTGTCACCACACATATTGATAAAGGTCATGTCCATAACCACATCATTTTTTGTGCCGCCGACAACATAGAACATGACAAATACCACGATTGTAAACAGACGTATTACCGCATCAGAAAATTAAGTGACGAGCTGTGCAACGAGCATAACCTTTCCGTCATAATTCCCGGTGGGGAGCGTGGCAAAAAATACAATGAATGGCAGTCAGACAAGAATGGTACAGCATGGAAAACGCAGATAAGAAAAGACATCAACGCCGCCATAAAAGCATCGTCTACCTATGAAGAATTTCTGCTCCTGATGCGGGCGAAAGGCTATGAGATAAAAGGCGAAACTTTTGGGGAAGACGCCCTCAAATTTATCTCCTTCCGTCCACTTGGCAAAGACCGTTTTGTGCGTGGCAGCATCAAGTCACTCGGAAAGGAATACACGAAGGAGCGCATCAAAGAACGGATTGAACTGAAACGGGAACGGAAGGCAGTTATCCCGAAAAGGGATTACGCAAATAAGAGATTGATTGACACCTCTGATGAGAAATTTCAGAACAGTCCGGGACTGCAAAGGTGGGCGGCGGTGGAGAATTTAAAGATTGCTGCACAGGCATACAATGAGATAGGTTCCATCGCAGAACTGGAGCAAAAAATCTCTGCCGCTTCCGCCACCGGAAAAGAAGCAAAGCAGACCGTCCGCAAGCTGGAAAACCGCATCAAAGACCTTGCGGAAATCATTAAATATGCGGAACAATACAAAGCCAACAAATCCTACCATATTTCCTATAAGAAATCGAAAAACCCTGACGCATATTTCCGCAGGCATGAGAGCCAGATTATCCTATATGGCGGCGCAAGGCGTATGCTGGAACAGGCGGGCATTTCCTTAAAAGGCTTGAACATCGACAAGCTGAAATCGGAATATCAGGCGCTGACCGCACAGAAAAAAGAACTGACTGCCACCTACAAAAACAGCGAGAAAGAATTGAAATCGCTGAATCGGAAACTGGAGAACCTGAACCAGTATTTAGGGCGCACAGAGCCGCCTAAAAAGGCACAAGAACAGCCAGACCGAAGCAACAGCTCTGATCGGTAAAATCCTATCCCAAAGAGGCTTTAAAAGCAAAAAAAGCATCGTGGACAGTGTGCATAACTCCCCATTCCGCTATGGACAACACTATTCACAGCATATGGAAAAGCAAAAGCAGCTTTCCCACATCCTGCAAACAGTGTTGCCCACAGCTCCATAAGACGGGGAGTTATACACACTGCCCACAATGCCGAAGGCGGCGGAATCCCACCCATTTCTTCCTACCTTGTTATAAAAAACAAAAAAATTCCTTGCAGACAAGACCATATTCCTGTAATATAGTCTGCAAATCCACAAAAAAATAGGAGCGCCGAAGCACCCCCATTCCCTAAACCCTCTTGCAAAATCCGCAGTGTTGGTTTATAATCATCTTAGAAGCCGAAGGATTCAAGCACGTCCGACGGTTGTTCAATCGGAAACGAGTAATCAATTTTAGAAAAACAAACGGATCACTGGCTATTCTCTATTCGCAGTAGAGGATAGCCTTTTCCGTTACTTGCGGTTGTGTTTATTGTCTATGTATGTCAAGGCTGCAAAAATCACCAGCACCAACGT
>VSNY01000311.1 GCA_009774535.1 Lachnospiraceae bacterium | reverse complement strand
GCCCGTAAGCTTACCGATCGTGCGGATACGCACCGTCTGCTTCACCGCATCCTGTTCCGCAATCAGATCCGCCTGCTGCCAGGTAAGGCCCGTATAGACGATCTGACTGACAGAACCGTATGTATACTGCAAATTCAGCAAATAACTTTTTTCTACCGAACTTCCCAATAAAAAAACAAATGCATATAGCATTGTCACCAGCGACATTGCCAGTACCAGTACCAGATTTTTCCCCCGAAAAAGCCGAAAATCCCTCCGGACAAGCGTATGACAGATCTTTAGATTATGATTTGCCAGCATGTACGCGCCTCCTTACTCCCGTATGCGTCCGTCTTCGATACGGACCACCCGGTCAGCCATCTGGGCGATCTCCAGATTGTGCGTAATCATTACCAATGTCTGATGGTAATTCTCCACCGACATTTTCAAAAGGCCCAGCACATTTTGACCGCTTTTGGAGTCCAGGCTGCCGGTCGGCTCATCAGCCAGAAGAATCGCCGGTTTGGTCATCAACGCCCTGGCAATCGCCGCCCGCTGCTGCCCTCCGCCCGAAAGCTCCTGCGGATAGGCATCCAGACGCTGCTCCAGGCCAAGCAGCTGCATAATCTCTTGAAAAAATGCCTGGTCCGCGGCAGCTCCCGCCAGACTCAGCGGAAAAAGCACATTTTCCCTGACCGTAAGCGTAGGAATCAAATGAAAATTCTGGTATACAAATCCTACTTTACTTCTGCGGAATACTGCCAGTTCCTTTTCCTTAAGCCCGGACAGATGGACACCATCCACGATCACTTCCCCCTGATCCGGGATATCCAGCCCTCCGATCATATTTAAGAGTGTGGTCTTTCCGGAACCGGATACACCGATAATCGCAGTAAATTTTCCCTTTTCAATCGAAAGGTCAATACCGTCCAGCGCTTTTACTGCTTGATCCCCTTTGCCAAATGTTTTATAAAGCTGACGTATTGTTAATATATCCATAGTTTTCTTCTTTCCTTTTGATTAAGTTAATAAATACACCGAGAAAACAGTTCCTTTGCCAACAGCCGACTGCACGCTGATATATCCCTTCTGGCGGGTAATAATGCCATTTGCCAGATACAGCCCCAGGCCAACGCCTTCCTGCGCTGCGACCTCTTCGGCACGATAGAACCGCTGAAACACATCATGATAATGTTCGCTGGAAATACCGATCCCCGTATCCGCAATGTCAATCCGTACATAAAACTGCCACGGACGCACCGTAACCGTAACGTTTCCGCCATCCGGCGTATATTTTACCGCATTATCCAAAAGATTGCCCAGCGCCTCCGCCGTCCATTTCTGATCATGACAGGCTGTAAGCTCCGGATCACAGACTACTGTAAAATGGATATTTTTCTGCTCCGCCTGCATCCATACAGCGCTCATCGCCTGCGCAATCGTATCATTCAGCCTTGTTTTGGCCGGGTGCAGCACAAACGTACCTGTCTCCAACCGGGACATCCGAATCAGCGACTGCATCAGAAAATCCAGCTTGCTGATCTGATCATCCAGCGTCCTTAAAAACAGATCCCTCTTTTCCTCTGTCAGATCCGGTTTCTGTAAAATACCTATGTATAGCTTCATATTTGCAATCGGCGTCTTTACCTGATGGGAAATATCGCTAACCAGCCCCTGTATCATTTCCTTATCCTGCAGGCTCTGCTGGCGGCTATCATGCATAATTTCATAATACCGCAGCAGCTTCCCCTGAACGCTGGCCGTCAGCGAATCCTCATACGGATGAAAATTCTCCGGCTGGCGGTCTGCCATAGCCGCATCCAGCGTTTCACAAATATCATCCGCAAACTGCCGGATCTGCCACTGCCTGGCCAGCGCCCACAACACCGCAGCCAGCACAATCCCGCCGCATAATAACAGCACGCCATACCGCACAGACACACGCGGCACATACTTCCACAACACCCGCACCAGCGCCGCCAGCAGCAGCACGCCAGCCCCAATCAGCACACCGTCCACACATGCGGCAAGCTTCCGCTTCATCGCTGCATCCCTTTCCAGATATATCCCATTCCCCTGACCGTCTGTATATACGTATGGGCGCCATCCTCTACCTTGGCCCGCAGGCGGTTCATCGTCACCGTCAGCGTATGATCATCTATAAAATTCCCTCCGCTGTCCCACAGACGTTCTAAAAGAATCTGCCTGGTCAGAATCTTTCCGGCATTTTCCGTCAGCACCCGCAGCAGTTTATATTCATTCGGCGTTAACGCCGCTGTCTCATTCCCATGACACACCGTCAGCGCCGAAAAATCAATCTTCAAAAACCCATCGCTCCATTGCTCCGACGCAGACGCTGCCTCCTGTTTTCCCGCATGCCGCAGCGCCACTTCCACGCGGCGCAGCAAAATCTCCATATGAAAAGGCTTTGTCACATAGTCCTCCGCCCCCATGTCAAATCCATTCAGCACATCCTGTTCCATATCGTTCGCTGTCAAAAAAATCACCGGAAGCTGCGGATCTGCCGCTTTCCACTCACGGCATAACGCAAATCCATTTCCATCCGGCAGATTCACATCCAGCAGCGCCAGATCTACACCGACATCCGCCAGAAGCTGTCGTGCCTTTTGCCA
>VSNY01000310.1 GCA_009774535.1 Lachnospiraceae bacterium | reverse complement strand
CTCTGCTTGATTAGTACACAAAGTTCCTTATCATCATCTATAATCAAAATCCTGTTCATTATTGACGTTCCTCCGTTCATTAAATTACGCATCCATATGCCGAGATTACAGCCACATTACAATTATATGTGGAGATTTGGGCAATTACAAGTACCTAAAATTGCATTGTGGAAATATGCATAACTGGCTGTTCCATCGTGGATAATTCCATTCACAGCACATGGAAAAGCAAAGGGCAGCTTTCCCACGTCCTGCAAACAGAGTTACCCACAGTTCCATAAACAAGCCAGTTATACACATTTCCACGAATGCCGGTTACGGCGGAATCCCACTCATTCACTCTGTCTTTTTATCAAATAAGAAAAGCCCTGCATGATACAGAGCCTTTCCAATCATCTTTGTCCTCTAATTTAGGGTGTTTTCTTTTCTAAAACTTATTTTTTAGGCTTATCTCCGCCTTTTGTGCAAAATCGGATTTTCTTCCAATAATTGCCGACTGTTTTTCTTTTGAAAGGCAATTGCATACTTCTTCATGGACAACGATTTCCATAACCAGCTTGTTTAATACTGCCGCATCCAGTTCTGCAATGTCTGCATATTCCTGAATGGCAGTTATCCACTGCCTTGCGCTGTTTACAAGCTGGATTTCGTCAGCTAACTTTTTCTTTTCTTCGCTGATTTTTGCCTTTAATTCTTCCTGCTCCTTCTGTGTCTTTTCCAGCATCAGGTTAAAATTCTGCTCACTGATGCGTCCGGCAGCCATATCCTCATACAGACGCAGCACCATCTTTTCCAGTATATTAATACGTTCTTCATCTTTGGCAAGGGAACGTTCCAACGCCTCTTTCTGCCCTTTCTGTTCGGCTTCGCATGTGTCGGAGAGCTTCCCTGCAACCGCTTCGCCGTCCACCAGTGCCATCTTGGCGCATTCTCGGATTTTGTTCAGCACAAGGGCGTAAAGTGTGTCATATTCTACACGGTGCTGGGTGCAGTGCGTTTTTCCAAAGGCATTGTAAGTCTTGCAGGAATAAATCCGTTTGGAGAACTTCTCATGCGTTGTTCTGATAGTCAGTGCCTTTCCGTACTCCCCGCATTTCACCAGCCCTGCAAACAGGCTGATTTCCCCGGACTTTCCTGGACGCTGGCGTGATTTTAGCTTTTCCTGCACGATGTTGAAGCTCTCCCTGTCAATGATGGCTTCATGCTGTCCCTCCACTACAATCCATTCCTCCGGCTTTTTATCCCCGATAGTGCCGATTTTAAATTTATAGTACGCCTTCTGTGATGCGATTGCCCCAGTATAAACAGGATTCATCAAAAGCTCCTTGATTACGGAAAAATCCCACATGAACTATCCATTTACAGGGTCTTTCTTCTCCCATTTTGTACGGACACTCCGCAGCCCCCCTTTTACGGTTCCGCCATGTAGGGCAGCACAGTAAAGACAGCAGGAACCGGCACTCAGCGGTTTTATGGGCAGTAAGGGCAATAGCCTGAAATAACCGGCTATGCAGAAATGGAGGAACGTATGAAATATGAGATTACCGTAGGGGAAGTAAAGACACAGAACAGCAATGTAAGGGGCTATGCGCCGGTGGTGTTTGGGGACAGTTTTAAGGTCAGCAACATCACGATTCTGGCGAACAGGGATAACCAGCTGTATATATCCATGCCGCATTACGCAAAAAGCGGGGATGGGGAGAGGAATGACATCTGCTGCCCAACGACAAAGGAGTTCCGCGGGGAACTGGAGGAGAATGTTCTTCTTGCACTGGAGAACCTGCAGCAGACAGGGCAGAAAAAATATCTTGTGGGAGAGGAACAGGATAAAGAACTGCCCTTTACCGTGGCGGTCACGCCTTTTGAAAAGGAAAACAGCAGCATCCGGGGGCTTGCCCGAATTTATATTGCCAACTGTTTTGCCGTCAGCAATATCAGCCTTATCATGGGGAAGAAGGGGCTGTTTGTTTCCATGCCGTCTTATAAGACGAACCAGGTAGATGAGAATAAACGCAGTGTATACCATGACATCTGTTTTCCTGTTACAGGGGAATTTCGCGGAAAATTGAATACCCTGCTGAAAGATGCATATGAGAGGGCAGTGGCGGAAGTGCAGGAACAAATCATGGGGCAGGAAGAAGGTTTTTTGCCGGAGCAGGATTTCCCGGATATGGATTTACCGACCAGATAGAAAAAAGGAAAAGTCTTTATAAAGGCAGAATAAAACATTGACAAAGAAAGGCTGTATTTTCGCTTGGAAAAACGCAGAACCGGCGTTCTTCGCATCAAATTTATCGTAAAAACAGTTTGCCAGAGCCGAGGGTTTTAATAATATGCTGATTTGCAAAGTGCGACAGCATTTGTTTCCTTGGTTCTGGTGTAATGAAAGGGAAAAAGGAGAAGTGGCATTTTGAAAAGAAGAAGGTGGTACGGATAAAATTCCGACCAGGCAGAAAATGGAACTGAGGAAATGTACCTCAGAGCATCCGTTTGGAACAATAAAACGAGCAATGGGAGCAAGCTGCTTTCTGCTGAAAGGCAAGAGGAAAGTGGATGGGGAGTTTGCGCTCTTTGCAACAGGATATAACCTGTCAAGAGCAGAAAATATGTTTCGATTTGAGGAATTGATGGAAAAAGT
>VSNY01000031.1 GCA_009774535.1 Lachnospiraceae bacterium | reverse complement strand
GAGAAATCCAGAATGAAATGAACCAACTGTAAAATCACCGCCCACGAATCTGTGTCATCACGTTCAATTCTTTAGAAGACCGTATTGTTAAAACGATTTTTAAGAAAAACGAAAACCCGTGTATATGTCCGCCGGATTTTCCGGTATGCGTATGCGGCAGGGTATCGAAAGGAAAGGCGGTCCGTAAGCCGATTGTACCATCTGAGGAAGAATGGGAGAATAATAAACGTTCAAGGAGCGCAAAGCTCAGGGTGTTTGAACGGAAGGAGCAGTAATGAGCAGACAGAAAGAGCACAAAAGGCCCTATGAGGTCTATACGTACGAAGATGGCAATACCGTCCGGCGGTTAGAAGCAGCACCCGATTTCCACGATGAACGCAGAAAAAGAAAAGAGGAAAGGAGGATATCGGAACAAAAGCGCAGACGCAGGCGGGCGGCAAGAAGAAACCGTGAACGTGCGCTGAAGATGAATGCCGGATATGTAGCTTTTTTATCCGTGTGTGTTATGGCAGTTGCGTTTACTTCGGTAGCTTATGTGAATCTGCAGTCAGATCTGATTATCAGACAGGAAGCGATCGAAGATCTGCAAGAGGAGATATCCACCCTGAAACTCGAAAATGACGCAGCATATAAAAGGATCACGGCGTCTGTTGACCTGAAAGAAATTAAAAAACAGGCGAAGCGTCTGGGAATGAGATACCCGTCCGAAAACCAGATCGTGCATTATACGATTGAAAATACAGATTTTATGACGCAGTATTCTGATGAATGAGATCCATATAGGAAAGAAACTGTTAAAATACATGGTATATAAAAGGTGACATATGGCAGCAAGGAACCAGACAGGGAACCGCTCCGCGGGCAGGCGGAGAAAAAGAAAGCCAAGACGCAAATGGCTTAAGCTGAACCGCAGAAACCATCTGAAAATGATGATTATATTTTTCGGAATTGTACTGGCGTTGGCCGGGCTGATGGGACGTCTTGTGTATATCGAACATACAAGCGGCCAGAAATACCAAAAGATCGTGCTGGCACAGTCAAATTACGACAGTCGGGTTATTCCGTTCCGCAGAGGGGATATTTTGGACTGTAACGGAATTGCGCTTGCTACAAGCCTGGATGTATATAATATTATTTTAGATGCGACCCAGATTCTGTCCAAAGAGGAATATCTGGAGCCAACGTTAGCGGCGTTAATGGCGTGCTTTCCGCAAGAACTTTCCGAGACGGAGATTCGTACATTTCTCCGTGAAAACCCAACGAGCAGATATAAAATACTGGCAAAGCGGATTCCTTATGAAGAAGTGCAGGCATTTCTGGATCTGCAGCAGGGTGGGAATACGGATCAAAAGCAAAGTGAAAAACAGAAGGAAGCTCAAAAAGGAGTTCAGGATAACAAGCAGGATGAAAAAAAAGACGAATCATCCAATACTTCAAAAAATATCAAAGGAATCTGGTTTGAAAAAGAATACCAGCGCAATTATCCTTACCGCACGCTCGCCAGTGCCGTGATCGGTTCGACAACGAGCGGCAACCTTGGAATGGCAGGGCTTGAAAATTATTATAACAGCACGTTAAACGGCAAAGACGGCAGGCAGTATGGTTATCTGAATTCCGACAATGCCGTAGAGCGCACGATTAAAGACGCGGTAAACGGGAACAATATTGTAACAACGATCGATATGAATATTCAGACGGTTGTGGAAGCAAAGATGAAAGAGTTCAACCGGGCTTACCGCAATGAAGCAAGGCCCGGCAACGGCGCGGAAAATATCGGCGTCATTATTATGGACCCGAATACCGGCGGGATAAAGTCAATGGCGGATTTTCCGGATTATGATCTTTCAGATCCGCGTTCCTTGGATGGATTTTATACAAAAGAAGAAATTGATGCAATGACAGAAGATGATAAGGCAGACGCGCTCAATCAGATCTGGCGCAATTTTTGTATTAGTGATACGTTTGAACCCGGTTCCGTACAGAAACCGCTGACCGTGGCGGCAGGGCTTGACAGCGGAAAATTAACCGGAAGGGAATCGTTTGAATGCGACGGCGTAGAGGTGGTCGCGGACCGGGAGATCCGTTGTGTGGCAAGGTTTGGACACGGGACGGAGACGATCCAGGGGGCATTGATGGATTCCTGCAACGACGCGCTGATGCAGATGGCGCGGCGCATGGGGAAAGAGATTTTTGCCACTTATCAGAGCAATTTCGGCATGGGGCTTCGGACGAATATTGATCTGCCCGGGGAAGCTCGCACGGATACGCTGATTCATCCATTAGAGACGATGTCTTCCGTAGACCTGGCGACATCTTCGTTCGGACAGTCATACAACTGCACGATGATTCAGATGATCAGCGCGTTCAGTTCGATTATTAACGGAGGATATTATTACCAGCCGCATATTGTATCTAAGATTACGGATGAGAACGGCAGCCTGGTCAAAGAAATCAAGCCGCAGCTGTTAAAGCAGACGATTTCCAAAGAAACAAGCGATCAGGTCAAGGAGTACCTGCTTGCGACTGTCAGCGAAGGAACGGCAGGCGTTGCAAAGGTGCCGGGATATTCTATGGGCGGCAAGACAGGAACAGCGGAAAAGCTTCCGCGTGAAGACAATAACTATGTCGTGTCGTTTATCGGTTATCTGCCGCATGAAAATCCGCAGCTGGTCATTTACGTGGTGATTGACACGCCGAACCAGCCGACTGAAAACGAAGAGCAGGCGCACAGTACGTTTGCTCAGAACCTGGCCAGAGAAATTTTAGAAGAGATTCTGCCTTATATGAACATATACAAAGACGAAAAAGTGAAAAAAGATGCTTTGAAGAAGAAGGATACCAATATGTACACGGAAATTGCCGGCTACGAAGCAGAAGCAGCATTAGGTGAGGCTGTGAAATATCATTGACGGCAAAAAATACATAACCTCATAATTGCAGAATAAGCTATAATAACTGCTATTATGAGGTTTGTTTTATGAACGGGACAAAAACGCATAACCGTAAAAAAATCGTAACCGTCTTTTTCTGCATCGCATGCGCCATGGTCTTTCTGGCGGGAAGGCTCGTCTATCTGATGGTGTTCCAGTCCGAGTTTTACAGTGCAAAGGCCGAGGACCTGCACGAGCGGGAACGGGATATCAAAGCGGCAAGAGGAAAGATCCTGGACATTAACGGCAAGGTGCTTGCGTCCAACCGCAGCGTCTGCACGATTTCGGTTATCCACAGCCAGGTAAAGGAACCGGAACAGGTGATTTCGGCGCTTTGTGAAGAACTTGGCATGGAGGAAGAGACAGTACGCAAACGTGTGGAAAAAGTCAGCTCTATCGAACGGATCAAGTCCAACGTATCCAAAGAAATCGGAGACCGTATCCGCGACCGGAAGCTGGCGGGCGTTAAGGTGGACGAAGATTATAAGCGGTATTATTTATATGACAGTCTGGCCTCTAAAGTGCTTGGATTTACCGGGGGCGATAACCAGGGGATTATCGGACTTGAAGTGGTGTACGATAAAAAAATGATGGGTACAAACGGCAAGATCCTGACGCTGACCGATGCGCGCGGCGTGGAACTGGCGGATGCCGGGGAGCGGCGCCTGAACCCGGTAGACGGGAATAACCTGCGCATCAGCCTGGACTATAATATTCAGATGTACGCCCAGCAGGCGGCTGAAAAGGCTATGCAGGCAAAAGAAGCGGACAGTGTCAGCGTGATTATTATGAAGCCGTCCAACGGCGAGATTATGGCTATGGTCAACCTGCCGGAATTTAACTTAAATGAACCGTACGAACTTCCCGAAGGCGCAAGCTATGCAAACCAGGAGGAAAAGCAGAACCTGCTGAACCAGATGTGGCGCAACGGCTGTATCAACGATACGTATGAACCTGGTTCGACCTTTAAGGTGATCACGGCATCCGCGGCGCTGGAAGCAGGAGTAGTTTCCTTAAGCGACAACTTTTTCTGTCCGGGCTATAAGATCGTGGAAGACCGTAAAATCCGCTGTGCAAGGACGAGCGGACACGGTGCGCAGGATTTTGTTCATGGACTGGAAAATTCCTGCAATCCGGTCTTTATCGAGCTTGGGATGCGCCTTGGGACAGACCAGTACTATAAATATTTTAAGCAGTTCGGCCTGCTGTCCAAGACGAATATTGACCTGCCGGGGGAAGCAAGAACGATTATGCATGAAAAAAAGAATATCGGTCAGGTAGAGCTTGCCACGATTTCCTTTGGCCAGTCGTTCCAGATTACTCCGGTGCAGCTTGCTACAACGATTTCTTCGCTGATTAACGGCGGAAAACGCATTATCCCGCATTTCGGCGTTCAAATCGAAGACCAGGAAGGCAATCCGGTCGAAGTCTTTTCGTATGAACCGACGGCGCAGATTTTAAGTCCGAAGACTTCAGAAACGATGCGTTCCCTGCTGGAAAAAGTAGTTTCCGAAGGAGGCGGCAACAAAGCGTATATTGAAGGCTACCAGATCGGCGGCAAAACGGCTACCTCCCAGACGCTGCCAAGAAGCGCGCACCGTTATATTTCATCGTTTATGTGCTTTGCGCCGGCTGACGACCCGCAGGTGCTTTGCCTGGTGATTATCAA
Source organism: Lachnospiraceae bacterium (assembly GCA_009774535.1). GTDB lineage: Bacteria > Bacillota > Clostridia > Lachnospirales > Lachnospiraceae > Eubacterium_J. The sequence continues at coordinate 26,618 of VSNY01000031.1, read as the reverse complement.
TAATCCGACGGGCGTCTATTATGGAGGTACGATTGCAGCTCCGGTCGCCAAAGAGCTTTTTTTAAATATCCTGCCGTATCTTGGCATAAAAAAAGACCCTGCGGTCGTAGAAAAAGAAAGGCAGGAACAGGAACAAAAAGAACAGTAACAGGCAGACCTGCCTGAATCAATAAAATCCGTCCCAGCCCCTTGCAACAGGCGTAAAAATCCGCTATACTATGGATTTGAGGCAGCAGGAACGTATCCGTTTGTGATTGGAACGGCTGCGCAGGACAAAGGAAAGAGAGATAAAGAAATGACACAGCAGTTGACAGATTTTCGATACATGTTTGCAGTAATTCTTGCATTCGCCATCACAGCGCTCTTAGGGCCTTTGATGATACCAGTTTTACGAAGGCTGAAAGTCGGAAATACGGAGCGTGAAGAATTAAAATCCCATCAGAAGAAAATGGGAACGCCGACGATGGGCGGGCTGATGATCTTACTTGCCATTATTATCACATCCTTGTTTTTCATCTCCTCCTATCCGAAAATCATACCGGTTTTGTTTGTGACGGTGGGGTTTGGAGTCATCGGATTTTTTGATGATTATTTAAAAGTCGTGTTAAAGCGGTCCGACGGACTGCTTGCATGGCAGAAAATGATACTGGAAATTGTAGTGACGGCTGTATTTGCGATATATCTGCATCGGTTTTCCGATGTGCCGCTTACGATGCTTGTCCCGTTTTCAGGCGGAAAATACGTGGATTTCGGCTGGCTGGCGCTGCCGATTCTGTTTCTGGCCGTGATCGGGACGGTAAACGGCGCGAATTTTACGGACGGCCTTGACGGGCTTGCTTCCAGCGTCACCGTATTGATCGCTACGTTTTTCAGTGTTGTCGCTATTGCAACGAACAGCGGCATTGAGCCGGTTACTTGCGCCGTTGTAGGCGCGCTGCTCGGATTTTTACTGTTTAACGTATATCCGGCCAGCGTCTTTATGGGGGATACTGGTTCTTTGGCGCTCGGCGGGTTTGTGGCCTCGGCTGCCTATATGATGCAGATGCCGATGTTTATTCTGATCGTCGCGCTGATTTACTGGATTGAGATTTTATCGGTAATGATCCAGGTCAGCTATTTTAAAATAACTCATGGAAAGCGGTTTTTCCGCATGGCCCCGATCCACCATCATTTTGAGCTTGGCGGATGGTCTGAGACAAAGGTTGTCGCGGTATTTTCAGTTGTTACAACACTATTATGTCTGGCTGCTTATCTTGGGATGTAAGCTGGATGAAAGGAGGAAGCGCCATGGAATTAAAAGGAAAACAAGTACTTGTTGCAGGCACCGGCGTCAGCGGCATTGCGGCGGCAAAGCTGCTGCTGCGGTTAGGTGCGGATACGATATTATATGACAGCAATGAAAAACTGTGCAAAGAGGACATTCGTGCAAAAGCAGATGCTTTGAAAGAGGTACCCGTTGTATTAGGAGCGCTGGATACGGATTTGATTCGTCGGCTGGATCTGGCCGTTTTAAGCCCGGGCGTGCCGTTGGATCAGCCTGTGGTGCGCCGGCTGGCGGATGCAGGCGTGCCGCTGTGGGGCGAGATTGAGCTTGCTTACCGCTGCGCAAAAGGCCGTCTGGCAGCGATTACAGGCACAAACGGCAAGACAACGACGACGGCGCTGGTAGGGGAGATCTTCAAAAGCCATTTTGCAGATACAGCGATCGTCGGCAATATCGGTATCCCTTATACGTCGCTGGCGGCGCAGATGACGGACGAGACAGTAACGGCTGCAGAGATCAGCAGCTTTCAGCTGGAAACAGCAGATACGTTCTGCCCGGATGTATCAGCGATTTTAAATATTACGCCGGATCATTTGAACAGGCATCATTCATTGGAATGTTATATTGCGGTAAAAGAATCCATTACGAAAAACCAAAAGCCGGGACAAGCCTGTGTGCTGAATTATGAAGACGAAGTGCTGCGCGCATTTGGCAATAAAATCTCAGGTAATTTAAATGTGATTTATTTTAGCAGTAAACGAAAGCTGGAGAGCGGCTTTTATCTGGAAGACGGTGTGATCTGGCTGGCAGGGGATCACGGGATACAAAAAATCACAGCGGTTGATGCATTAAACCTGCTCGGCGTGCATAATTATGAAAATGTAATGGCAGCGGCAGCCATTGCCAACGCGATGGGCGTGCCGATGGAAAAAATTGTAAAGGTACTGCAAACCTTTCAGGCTGTGGAGCATAGAATCGAGTATGTGGAAGAAATAGCGGGCGTGCGTTATTATAACGACTCCAAAGCGACGAATCCGGATGCGGCGGTCCAGGGCATCCGCGCGATGGAGCGGCCGACCTGGCTGATCGGCGGGGGCTACGATAAGCAGTCGGAATACGGTGACTGGATCGATGCGTTTGACGGTAAAGTACAAAAACTGGTGCTGATCGGGGCTACAAAAGAAAAAATAGCGCAGGCTGCTGCAGAAAAAGGATTTTCGGAAGTTGTCATGTGCGGGACACTGGAAGAAGCGGTTGCTTACTGCCATGCTCATGCGCGGCCGAAAGACGCCGTACTGCTCTCGCCTGCCTGCGCAAGCTGGGATATGTTCCCTAATTACGAAGAACGGGGCAGGATTTTTAAAGAAACCGTGCGCAGCTTCCTGGCCTGAACGCTGCGGGTGTATCACGGATGAAACAGCGTATCCGGTATCCGTGCCGGAATGGATACAAAAGCGACGGGAAAGGGATTGTGACGGTTAGATACAGATGATTCCGGGGGCGGAAAACCGGACTGATGCAAAAAAAATCAGGAGTTGTAAGAGTGGGCAGACGAAACAGGACGCGTCAAAAGAAAACCAAATATTGTGATTACAGTTTGTTTTTTCTGATTATATTTTTACTGGGTTTTGGTCTGGTCATGCTGTACAGTGTCAGCGCTTATAATGCCAATGAAAAGTACAGCGATCCGATGCATTATTTAAGGCGGCAGGGACTGGCCGTTGTGCTTGGGATTGCGGCTATGACCCTGATCTCTAAGATTGACTATCATGTGTGGTTCTATTTTGGAAATCTTGCTTATCTGCTGGCCTTCGGGCTGTGCGCAGTTGTTCTCATCCCTGGGATCGGGAGCGAAGCAAAAGGTTCGTCCCGGTGGATTCAGCTCGGGCCGCTGAGTTTTCAGCCGTCTGAGTTTGCCAAGCTGGCCATGATTTTGTTTTTGTCCGGACTGGTATGCCGGATTCCAAAACAGATCGCGAAGTTTTCAAATCTGATCAAGGTTATGATTATGATTGTGCCAATATTTGTAATCGTAGCCTATGAAAACCTGAGTACGGGTATTATTATTATGGGCATCGCGATTGTGATTACTTTTGTAGCAAGTCCGAAGTTCGGGCAGTTTATCGCAATGGTATCCGTGGGTGTCGTAGGGGGCGGCGTCGGCTTTATTATGGCCGCAGGCTACCGCATGAAGCGAATTAAGGCATGGCTGCATCCGGAGGACTATACGGACGGCACTGCGTTCCAGACGATCCAGGGGCTGTATGCCATTGGTTCCGGCGGTCTGTTTGGCAAGGGACTCGGACAGAGCATGCAAAAGCTGGGATTTGTGCCGGAAGCGCAAAATGATATGATCTTTTCGATTATATGCGAAGAACTGGGGCTGTTTGGCGCTGTCTGTGTAATTTTGCTGTTTTTGCTGATGATCTGGAGACTGATGGTCATTGCGAACAACGCTGCGGATTTATATGGCGCGCTGATTGTGTCAGGGATTATGGCGCATATCGCGATCCAGGTTATTTTAAATATTTCCGTTGTTACGAATACGATTCCGAATACAGGGATTACCCTGCCGTTTATCAGTTATGGCGGCACGTCGACCAGTTTTCTGCTGGCGGAGATGGGGTTAGCGCTCAGCGTATCAAGGGGAATCCGGCTGGAAGGTAGTGGTCATGATTAGAAAAAAACGAAAGAAGCGTGCCAGGAAAAAAAAGGCGCTGCTGTTTGTGCTGGTATGCTTTCTGCTGCTTGCGATACTGGCGCTGGTTGGAATTACCGGATTTAAATTAAAAAAGGTGCAGGTAAGCGGAAACGAGCTGTATTCAGACCAGCAGATCAAAGACAGTGTGTTAAACGATGAATATTCCTGGAATACGCTCTATGTCTTCTTCAAATATAAGCTGTTCCATATGAAGGAAATCCCGTTTATTGACGAAATGGAGATTGAACTGCTTTCACCAAGCACGATACGTATCAATGTCTATGAAAAGGCAATGATCGGATACATAGAAGCAAATGACCAGAACGTATATTTTGACAAAGACGGCTTTGTAGTAGAGATTTCCAAAAGGCAGATCGAACGCGTGCCGAAAGTGGACGGCATTGAATGCAGGGAAGTGGTCGTCTATGAAAAACTCAGCCTGGATGATGAAAAAACGCTCTCCATGCTGCTGACCTTTTCCAGACAGCTGTTAAAATACGAGCTGGTGCCGCGGATGATCGCTTTTCGGGAAGACCGCAGTCTGACCGTGGATTTTGGCAGCGTCCGGGCGGAAATCGGGGATTCTGATTTTTTGATCGAAAAGGTGATGCGTCTGGATGCGCTTATGCCGCAGTTAAAGGGGAAAAAGGGGACGCTTCATCTGGAAAACTGGACGCCTCTGACGACAGATATTGTTTTTGAGCCGGATTAGCTGCAGACCAGAGGTTAAAAAAGTAAAATTTCACTTTTTTTCAAAAAACTGGTTGATTTCATGTGCAAAAAATAATATTATAGAAATCAGAAGTTATATTGTGTCCGGATGTGGCTGGCACAGATTATGTATAAATTAAGGAGGTATTACCTTTGCTTGAAATTACAACAACAGAAGCAGATTCCAGTGCGAAGATCATTGTTATCGGGGTCGGTGGAGCAGGTAACAATGCAGTAAATAGAATGATAGATGAAAATATAGGCGGCGTAGAGTTCGTCGGAGTTAATACAGATAAACAGGCGCTGATGCTGTGCAAAGCTCCTACCCTGATCCAGATCGGAGAAAAGCTGACGAAAGGGCTTGGCGCAGGCGCAGATCCTGAGGTCGGCATGAAGGCTGCGGAAGAGAGTGCAGAAGAATTAGCTGCGGTTGTGGAAGGCGCAGACATGATCTTTGTAACATGCGGCATGGGCGGCGGCACCGGGACGGGCGCGGCTCCGGTTGTGGCCAAGATTGCAAAGGAAAAGGGCATTCTGACGGTCGGCGTTGTCACAAAGCCGTTTACCTTTGAGGCAAAAGCGCGTATGGTCAACGCGATTTCCGGGATTGAGCGTTTAAAGCAGGGCGTGGATACACTGATTGTGATCCCGAATGATAAACTGCTCGAAATCGTGGACCGCCGTACGACAATGCCGGATGCGCTGAAAAAAGCAGACGAAGTGCTTCAGCAGGGCGTGCAGGGTATTACAGACCTGATTAATCTGCCTGCGCTGATTAACCTGGACTTTGCGGATGTGCAGACCGTTATGAAAGACAAAGGTCTGGCTCATATCGGGATTGGTATGTCCAAAGGCGATGAAAAGGCGATTGAGGCAGTGAAGCTTGCAGTGTCTTCTCCGCTGCTGGATACGGATATCTGCGGCGCTACGCATGTAATCATTAATATATCCGGCGCAATTTCACTGTTAGACGCGAATGACGCGGTTGGGTATGTGCGTGATTTGGTTGGTGAAAATGCGAATATTATCTTTGGTGCGAAATATGACGAATCCAGATCGGATGAAGCGACGATTACGGTAATTGCGACCGGAATTGAGGATGTGGAGGACAAGCCGAAGCCATCACTGATGTCAGGGATGTCTGGGATGAAATATGGCAATTCCGGGATGAACAGCGGACGTACACAGACGACGACGCAGTTTCCGGGAAGGACAAGTTCTGCGGCAACAGGCACACAGACCCAGACAGGCGGATTTTCCGGCATGAATACGGGCAGCGCTAATGCGGGTATGAATACGCAGCAACAGCAGAATGTATTTGGGATTCATAAGCCGAAGAAGCCGGAAAGCACGGTTCCGGTAAAAGACATTAAGATTCCCGGGTTTTTGCAGAATCCGAAAAAGTAGGACAGTACATAGTGCGGGTATTTTGATGGAAATGAAAGCCATATTTAATATTAGGATAAGAGCAGGGACTGCTTGGGGAAGGAGATGATTTGCCTGGAACTGGGCAGTTTTTTGTGTGGGAATCCGGACGACTCTGCGGGCGGCAGGCGTTACAGATTTACATAAGCTGGTGTTTTTTTGTGAAACTTGTTATAGTAAGCGTATTAATTGTAAAATTGTCTGCCTTGTTATAGAAAAAGTAATAGAATGTTATAAGTATTTTTCTTTTGGCTGATCCTGTTCTGGAGATGTGTATGCTTATGAGAAAATGGATTCTATTGTTATTGGTGTTTTCTTTTTTGTTGTGTTCCTGCAGTCGGAAAGAATCGGATACAAGCCTGGAATTTCCAGGTACTTCGTGGGGAATGGACATGAGGGAGGTTCAGGATGCCCTGGATCTTGATGAGAAGGATATTGGTTATACTTATGTATCGGATGTCTGCATTAGTTCTATGTTTCATACGGAAGGTTATGAGCTGTTTGGCGCAAAGACAAAGAGTATTGATTTTCAATTTTTGGATCTGGATCATATCAGGCAGAAAAAAGAGGAGCAGAAGGATGATCCAAAAGGCCACTATGATCAATGGAAATTTTATGAAAAAGCGATTGACCGGGCGGGGTGGGATACTTTTTCTAAAAACGCATATATGCAGTCGGTTCTCTGTCTGAATGAAAAAGACCGAAAATCACTGCTGTGTTTTGGGTTTCATGCAGGTATTTATCGAACGCTGCAGGAGTAAATACAATAATTTAAAAATTATGCCGCATTTTGCAGGACTGTGTTTACAGCTGCAGAACGCGGCATTTTTTTGTAATGGAACTCTGATTTTAACTTTGAACTGTTGCTGTGTAAGCCTGAAAGTTTGACAATTTTTTGCCGCCGGGTATCATACAATAAATCTGCAGGAGTCAATGGTGCGTAAGCAGCACACAATGCTGACAGGAGACGGAAAACGGAGGTGGACGTGATCTATGAAGTGTACATAGATGTACTTGCAGTCAATAATTTTCTCGCAGACCTGGCGGCTCTGCTTGCGGTTAATCTGTTTCGCAGAAGAGGAATACGCGCCTTACGTTTGTTAGCAGGCGCGGGAGCGGGGACGCTTTGCAGCAGCCTTTTGTTTGCGGCCTGCCAAAGTCCGGCAGCTTATCTTTTGCTGGTGCATTTCCTTGTCAATCCGGCAGTGATATATTTCTGTTTTCGAGAAAAATCAAAACAGGATTTTTTTTATGATTTGTGTGTTGGCTATTTTGCGTTTTTGATGATTGCCGGGGTGGTGGAATGGCTGTATGCGGGCGGGTTTGGATTGGTTTCTTATGAAATGGCGGTAGGCGCTGCGCTGCTGCTCCTGCCTGCCGCGGCGGTCTGGCTTCGCAGACAGGCAAAAAACCGCGAAAAATATCTGGAAGTTACAATCAGCCACCATGGAAATCAAATCACACTGCGGGCGCTTGCAGACAGCGGAAATCTGCTGAAAGATCCTTATACGGGCAAGCCGGTCAGCATGATTGACCGAGCGGTCTATGAAGCAGCGTACGGAGCGCCGCAATCCATGCGCCTGATTCCTTATGAGTCACTTGGATGCCGCCATGGGCTGTTAGAGGCAGTTACGATTGAGAACTTAAGTTATGTATCCGCGCAGCGTACGGACAGCGTAAAAGGAGCTGTTCTGGGGCTTGCGGACCATGCATTGTTTGAGAAAAAAACATATCAGATAATTATGAATCCACAGGAAAATGTAACAGGAGGCAGAAATGAAAAGGACGGATAAGATTGTACAAACGATGATCGGAACGTTTCATTATATCCTAAAGATGGAAGAGCCGCAGCAGGAAGTATGGTATATCGGAGGCGCAGATGTACTGCCGTCACCATTAGACCCGGAGCAGGAAAACGCATGTATTGCAAAGCTTGCCGGGGAAGGAAAAGAAACAGAAGAGGCCAAAAACCTGCTGATTGAACATAACCTGCGGCTGGTCGTATACATAGCAAAAAAATTTGACAATACGGGCGTTGGGGTGGAAGACTTGATTTCCATCGGGACCATCGGACTGATCAAGGCGATTAATACGTTTAATCCGGCGAAAAATATCAAGCTGGCAACGTATGCGTCACGGTGCATCGAAAATGAAATCTTAATGCATCTGCGCAGGACGAGTAAAACGAAGCTGGAAGTATCCATTGATGAACCGCTGAATGTGGACTGGGACGGAAATGAACTGCTCTTATCCGATATCCTGGGGACAGAGGACGATATTATTTCCAGGGATATGGAATCCGAGGTCGAGAAAAAACTGCTGCGCAATGCGGTAGATCAGTTATCCGGCAGGGAAAAAATGATTGTGGAGCTGCGGTTTGGGTATAACAAGCCGGAAGGCAATGAGATGACGCAAAAGGAGGTGGCGGATTTACTGGGGATTTCACAGTCGTATATTTCCAGGCTGGAAAAAAAGATTATGAAGCGGCTGCGCAGGGAGATTGTGCGGTTTGAGTAGAATGATTTTTTTGCAACGAAAAGAGGACGGGGCTTTGGCTTCGTTCTTTTTTATGGAAAATTTGCGGATCAATCAGAACAGCTACTTTTGGATAAAATAATATGTATAGAAATTAGCTAATTTCTTGACGGATGAGTGGTTATTTCATATAATTTAATTAGAAAAAAGAATGAAAAATAGTTTGGGTATAGAAAGACGCCTGTTTAGAAGGAAGGAGAGATCTTATGGTGACGGCAACAGCGACAGAAGTTCAGAATAATTTCGGAAAATATTTGCAGATGGCACAAGCTGGCGGAGAGATTCTTGTTGTAAAAAATGGAAAGGAGGTTGCCCGCCTGGTTTCTTATGATAAAAGCGTTTCTTTCCTTACGGATTCGCTTACCGGGATTCTGAAAGGGGATTATGATGAGAAGCAGGTCAGAATGGAGCGGATGAGCAGATATGAAAGTACTGATTGATACAAACATTATTCTTGACGTTCTGTGTAAACGAGACGGTTTTTATAAGGATTCCGCTATGGTTTGGAAGCTTTGTGAGGTCAAAACGATTACTGGTATGATGTCTGCACTGTCGGTTCCAAATATCATATATATTATGAGAAAGGAACTGGATGCGGAAAGGACGAAGGAGATTTTGGACTGCATTTCCCTGATTTTTACAGTTGCAGACCTAAAAGCAGATGATTTGAAAAAAGCGGCTGACATGAACTTTAAGGATTATGAGGACGCGGTTCAAAGTGCCTGCGCTTCCCGTATCAGGGCGGAATATATTATAACCAGAAATAGCAGAGACTTTAAAGAGAGCAAGGTAGCCGCCATAAAGCCGGCAGAGTTTTTACAAAGGATCTGACACCGCGGCCGCTGCTTAAAGAAAAAAATGGCAGAATCTTCTTGAATACTCATTGGTGTTTTTGTATAATAAAGGCAGAAGTGGAATCTATTTTTTGTTAAAATTAACAAGTCCTAAGAAAGACATCAAGGAAATGGAAAAAGCAAGTTCCAGTTCCATTTCTATGTTCTATACAGGAAGGAGAGGGTATTATGCTGTTAGAATTTTTAGGAGCTGCACACGAGGTTACCGGAAGTTGTCATTTTATACAATCCGGAGGAAAAAACATGCTGGTAGACTGCGGGATGGAGCAGGGACCGGATTTGTATGAGAATCAGGAAATACCAGTAAATGCCGCAGCCGTAGACTACGTATTTATTACACATGCGCACATCGACCATTCCGGGCTGCTGCCGCTTTTGTACAGCCGCGGGTTCCGCGGACAGGTCTTTGCCACAAAAGCGACCTGTGAGCTTTGTAATATTATGTTAAAGGACAGCGCGCATATCCAGATGTTTGAAGCAGAATGGCGCAACCGCAAAGCCAAACGTGCCGGTAATCCGGTTGTGACGCCGCTTTATGATATGGATGATGCCATCGGGGTATTGGGTCATTTTGTGCCTTGCGAGTACGATACGCAGATCGAGGTTGGCGAGGGTGTGAACGTGCGGTTTGTGGATGCCGGGCATTTGCTTGGGTCGTCCAGCATCGAACTGTGGGTAACTGAAGATGATCAGACGAGGAAACTGGTATTTTCCGGTGATATCGGGACAGGAAACCGCCCGCTGATCCGCAACCCGGAATACATACAGGAAGCGGATTACGTAATTATGGAATCGACTTATGGGAATAAGCTGCATACTGCCCCGCCGGATTATGCAGTTACGCTTGCAGAGGTTATAAAAGAAACATTTATCCGCGGCGGCAATGTCGTGATCCCGGCGTTTTCCGTAGGGCGTACGCAGGAATTACTGTTCTTTATGCGCAGAATCAAGTCGGAACATCTGCTGCCTGGATTTGAGGATTTTGAAGTCTATCTGGACAGTCCGCTTTCTGTGGAAGCGACGAATGTATTTCATAAAAATAATGCCGTATGCTTTAATGAAGAAGCAAAAGAACTGATTGCGTCTGGTGTGAATCCAATCCGGTTTGAAGGATTAAAGACTTCTGTTACAAGCGATGAATCCAAGGCGATTAATTTTATTAAAAAACCGATCGTGATCCTGTCGGCATCCGGTATGTGTGAAGCGGGCCGGATCAGGCATCATTTGAAACATAACCTGTGGCGGAAAGATTCCACAATTGTTTTTGTAGGCTTCCAGGTGCCGGGGACGCTTGGTAATTTCCTGTTAAATGGGGCGAAGCAGGTCAGGCTGTTCGGCGAAACCGTGGAAGTAAACGCCAAGATCCTGAACCTTCCGGGCATCAGCGGGCATGCGGACAAAGAACAGCTGACGCATTGGGCAGGCGCGTTTGCGGGATGTGCGCCGCGGTTTTTTATCGTACATGGGGAAGATACGATTACAGATGCGTTTGCGGATCATCTGCATAAGCAGTTTGGATATGATGCACAGGCCCCATACAGCGGCGATACCTATGATCTGGTGACGGGCGTGCAGATCAAACAGGGGCAGCGCCATCGTATCCAGAAGCGCGCGAAGGCTGCGAAGGCATCGTCCAATGTATTTGCCAGACTGCTGGCAGCTGGTGAGCGCCTGTTAGGTTTGATCCAGAAGATGGAAGGCAGGCCAAATAAGGAACTGGCGAAATTTGCGGATCAGATTCAGTCATTGTGTGATAAATGGAGTAAATAGCATTCCCCTGGCTGCCGTTTTTATGCCGTTTTGTGCCTTTTTCCTGTTACGATAGCTTCCATCAAGCAAACATCAGGAGGCATCATGAGAATTTTACTGGTCGAAGAAAACGGGGAACTGTGTGCTTCTCTGTCTTTTCAATTAGAAAAAGCCGGCTGTCAGACCGATCTGTGCGACAACAGCGCGGATTTGGTTTACTATCTCAGCCAGCACATTTATGACATTATTCTGCTGGACCAGCTGCTGTATATGGACGGGCAGACCATATTCCAAAAACTGCGTGCAGACAAAGATACAACGCCAGTCATCTTTTTAACTACGCCAGGTGAATATCAGAATATGGCAGACAGTCGGCAAGCCGCGGCGGTTGATTATCTTGTGAAACCATTTGCTTTTGAAGAGCTCTTGGAAAGAATCCGCAGGATCAGCCGCTGTCCGGCTGCCGGACAGCAAAATGAGGTATTCCGCTTCGGGGATATTACTTATTACAGCGCGAAGCAGCTTCTGACCGGGCCTGCGGGACAATGTGTGCTGTCCAAAAGAGAAGGAACACTGCTGCAGATTTTTCTGGAGAACCCGCTGCAGACGCTGTCACGCCGGGTACTGCTGACCAAAGTCTGGGGACCGGATGCGCAGGTGGAGGAAGGAAATCTGGACAACTATATGTACCTGGTCAGACGGCGCTTAAAAAGCGTGGGATCTGGCACTGCTAAAATACATACGATACGCGGGATCGGGTACCAGCTGGAAAATCTATGCTCATATAACGAACGCCTTTGATAAAACCTGCACATCATGCAAATGATCATTCAACGCAACATATTTGACATTGTGTTGCGTTTTTTATTGGCTGTGCGGACGACGGGTGAGGGGGAAATAGCCGGGCTTGCGTCTCCTGTTCCAGAATGTTAAGAATCCCTAAGCATTCTGCATTTACACAGTGGCCCCGGCCGGGCGCGTCACCCAGTTCGCCCTGGCTGCGCCAGAAGCTAAAGGTGCCGCTTGGCTCCGCCCCTGATTTATAGAGCAGAATGCTAAGGGCTTCTAAACATTCCTCCAACGTCCCCGCAAGCCCGGCCATTTCCCCCTCACCCGTCTGGTTTTCGCTGGCGATACGTGAATCACTGCGATCCGTAGGAAAAACGGATGAGGGACAACTGCCAGGCAGCGGTTGATTGCTGATCTGCCATATCGTATGTAATCTTTCATGCGGAACTGCCAAAAACCAGCTGGAGGAGGGGGCCGGGGCCGGACTTCCTGGGACGTTGGAAGAATGTTTAGAAGCCCTTAGTATTCTGCTCTATGAACCAGGGGCGGAGCCAAGCGGCACCTTTAGCTTCTGGCGCAGCCAGGGCGAACTAGGTGGCGCGCCCGGCCGGGGCCACTGTGTATATGCAGAATGCTTAGGGATTCTTAACATTCTGGAACAGGAGCAGGAAGTCCGGCCCCGGCCCCCTCCTCCAGCGTCCGGGCTGCCAATGAAAGAAAACGCAACACAATGTCAATTCTGTTTCATTCAAAATGTATCGACTGTCTGAACTATTACAAAAATTTATATTTAAGACTTGTCAGATAGAATACCCTGTGATATAGTAAAATTTCTTATTATATCAGAAGCGGGAGGATAAAATGTCAAAATTTATAGGCAACAAAGCATTTTACAAAATGGTACTCTTGATCGCGGTTCCAATTATGATTCAAAACGGCATTACAAATTTTGTAAGCTTGCTGGACAACATTATGATTGGGCAGATTGGCACGGAGCAAATGTCGGGAGCGGCGATTGTCAATCAGCTGATATTTGTATACAATCTGTGTATGTTCGGCGGCGTATCCGGGGCGGGTATCTTTACAGCGCAGTATTTCGGACAGGGCAGCTACGAAGGTGTGCGCCAGACGATGCGTTTTAAATTCTGGATGGCGGTTGCGGTAACCGGGCTGACGGTTATGATTCTGCTGGGCGGCGGTACGTTCCTGATCAGTTCTTATTTAAAGGGAAATGGGTCTGCTGCAGATGCGGCAGCAACGCTTTTGTATGGAAAACAGTATCTGCATATCATGCTGCTTGGGCTTCCTGCATTTGCGGTTGTTCAGATCTATGCGAGTACGCTTCGGGAATGCGGGCAGACCGTACTTCCGATGAAAGCCGGCATAGTGGCTGTATTTGTCAATCTGATATTTAATTATCTTCTGATCTATGGAAAATGCGGGCTTCCGGAACTGGGAGTGCGTGGCGCAGCAATAGCGACAGTGCTTTCACGCTATGTGGAAATGGTCATTGTGACCTGGCAGGTACATAAAAAGGCGGATATTTATCCGTTTATGGAAGGCCTTTATCATACGATGAAAATTCCGAAAGACCTTGCCTGGAAGATTATCCGTAAGGGGAGTCCGCTTTTGCTGAACGAGACGCTGTGGGCGGCTGGTATGGCGATGCTGACGCAGTGCTATTCCGTGCGCGGGCTGAACGTAGTAGCCGGATTGAATGTCTCAAGCACGATCAATAATGTATTTAATATTGTGTTTATTGCGCTGGGGGATTCTGTCGCGATTGTAGTCGGACAGCTGCTTGGAGCTGGTAAGATGGAGGAAGCAAGGGATACGGATAATAAAATGATTGCTTTTTCCGTATTCAGCTGCACTTGCATTGCTGCTGTTATGTTTGTGCTGGCGCCGTTATTCCCGGGACTGTACAAAATCAACGCGGAAGCGGCGAGACTGGCAAAATACTTTATTATGGCAACGGCTTTTTTTATGCCGCAGAATGCATTTTTGCACGCGGCTTATTTTACATTGCGTTCCGGCGGGAAAACGGTGGTTACGTTTTTATTTGACAGTGTATTTATCTGGTGCGTCAGTGTGTCGATTGCATTTACATTAAGCCGTTTTACGACGCTTTCTGTAATCAGCGTGTATATTTTGGTGCAGCTGGGCGATTTAATTAAGTGTATCATTGGATTTGCGCTTGTGAAAAAAGGCGTATGGCTGCAGAATATTGTGGAAATGGAGTGACAGTTATGAATTTTGAACATTTGTATGATTTGGTTGGACAGTATCAGTATGATGAGATCCGGATCGTTGGAAAGGATGTAACGCTGCTGGGTAAGATGGCGCATATCGCTGCCGTTATGCGCAGAAACGATCAAATCGAACTGTGCCTGCTGATGCAGGAAGAGCCAACGATCAAAGAACCAAAAAATAAAGATCATTATATGGATGATAATCCTGCGAAAGAAACAGCAAACAGCCCGCGGCAGGGCCATTCTAATCGGGAATTGATGCGGCAGACAGTTCGCGGACAGTGCAGCTTATCAATACACAGGATGGAAATTGACGGAACATTGTTGATTTCCAGCAGCTCTTCTTGCGGAGTGCTGCATATGGGCGATCTGGGCGGATACTATTTGATGGAAAAGCTGGCGGATGCCGGATGGCGGCTTCCGTCAGAGCATGTATTTTTCCGGCAGGACTGGGAGAAGCAGCCGATCTGGCTGATGCACTGCAGTTTTGTTTGCCCGTTTGAGGAACTGCCGGATCTTGCGTGGACAAAAGTGAGCGTTACCTGGCAGTCATATCCGGTCTGGTATCAGATCGAACAGCCGGTACGGCTGGTGACGGGCGATGTGGCGGAGGATGTGGACGGACAGACGAAGCTTGCTTTTACGATTCGCGGACAGGATGGCGCTGCGCAGGAAGGTATTTGCTATATCAACCGCGTCGGCCTGCAGGATATATGGAAAGAAGAAGAACAGCGTTTTGCGGACCCGGAATATCAAAAACAGATGCTGGAACATCTGTCACAGGAAGAATTTGAAGAGTTAAAACAAAACTCCCTGGAAATGCTGGAGCAGATTTGCCCGCGCGGCATGTGCTTTCCGGTTGTGGAATACGAATGTACGCTGGATGTCAGCCTGGAGTTTTATACACAGGACTATTTAAATGCGCAGCCAAAAAACTGTACGGCGAATATCATTTATATGCAGACGGCGAAGGAAGTGTTTGGAACGCATGGGCTGCAGCTTAGAAGCCATGTTCTGCAATCACCTGTACCGCCGGATACACAGGAAGTCTTTGCAGAACTGTTCCAGGCGATACAGGCCATACCAGAGTGGACGGAGGAACTGGTTTGAACCGATTTGAACGGATTTGAACTGACTTGAAGTTTCAGCAGATCAGACTGCTGTGCCGCTGTATGTCAGAATCAGCAGTTCTACAGCGATCTGGTCTGTGATCTTTCCGGTCTTGCTGTCCGTTTCCAGCCGGACGCCGTCATGTAATGCCTGCACCAGTTCTTCGGAGGTAAAACGGGAAGCCTGTTCTAATGTGCGTTTCACGGCAAATGGCGGGATTCCTGCTTTTGCAGCCATCGTCTTAGCGTCCAGCCCGCATTGGTGCATGGATTTTAAATCCAGCAGGATACGGAATTGGCGGTTGACCAGATACAGGATGCGCATGGGCGCTTCCTTTAGGGCAAGCAGATCATAATAGCAGGCAAGAACACGTTTGCGGTCGCGTTTCCCGATGGCGCTTACCATTTCAAAAATCTGGTTGGTAACTTGTGTCGTGCAGATCGCTTCTACATCTGCAGCCTGGATCACTTCTTGATTCAGTGTATAACAAAGTAGTTTTTCCAGTTCTTTATCAATGTTTCCCATATCTGTTCCGGTTTTAGATAAAAAAAGCTCTAACACGGGCTGTGTGATTTTTTTCCCTTCCCGTTTTAGACGTCCTAAGATCCAGCGGGTCAGCAGCTGTGTGCCCTGTTCGCCAAACTCCACAGCCCGACCTGTTTTATTCAGTGCTTTATACAACTTTCCGCGTTTGTCAATTTCAGATTCAACAAATATAATAATTGTTGCAGACGGTATTTCCGGCAGGTATTTTGCCAGTTCTTCACAGCCGCTTTTAAAAAATCCGCTGTCTTCGATCAGGATCAGCCGGTATTCAGCTAAAAACGGCATCGTTTCAGCAAGGTCAATAATTGCCAGCGGATTGGCGCCGCGTCCTTCAAAGCGTGTCACATTCAGGTGGTCGCCTGGTGCGGACAGTGCCTGTTTCAGCTTGTTTTTGTACTGTTGTTTCAGGTAGTTTTCACTGCCGTGCAGCAGATAGACGTTTTGAAACTGCCCGGACCGGATATCCTCGTCGATCGTTTTCATAAGGTCATGTCTCCTTTGATTACAAAAAACCACTGATTAAGAGGGAATCAGTGGTTTTTGTATGTGATATTATGTCGCTTTAAGCCATTTTGTTGATCGCATGACTTAATCTTGAAATCTTTCTGGAAGAAGTATTCTTGTGATATACGCCCTTTGTTGTTGCTTTTGCAAGTTCGCTGGTTGCTGCTTTTAATGCTGTCTTAGCAGCTTCTTTGTCATTTGCAGCGATTGCGGCATCCACTTTTTTAATGGATGTTTTTACTTTTGAGCGGATCGATTTATTTCTGGCAGCTCTTTTCTCTGCTACAAGAATTCTTTTCTTTGCTGATTTGATATTAGCCAATTCAAACACCTCCATTTACAATAGCATGATTCTGAAATCACATGTAATGGGTTCGTTACGCGGACACGGACAAACTAACGAACACTCACTTATAATAGAATAATTGATATGGTCTGTCAATACATAAAATGAGATTTTTTGTAAAAACTTTCATTAGAAGGGCAACAGCTGTCTATTTTTATTACAATAAAAAATAAGAGAGGTTATACAGATGTATCAGGTACGTACTGACCTGGCGCTGGAAGCGCGGGAGAAATTTGAAGAAGATCATGTAGAGATCAAAGGCGTCAGGCTCGATGAGGAACAGGTAACTCCGGAAATCCATATCAGCAGTGTCGTAATCGAGACCGAAAACGGGGCAAAAGCGATGGGAAAGCCGAAAGGGAATTATGTCACGCTGGAAGCTGCGAATATGACCGAAGAAGATGAGGACTGCCACCGGGAAATATCCGTACAGCTATCTAAAATTTTAAAGCGTCTGCTTCCTAAGAAAAAAGAGTTTACCACGCTGGTGGTAGGGCTTGGGAACCGCGCCGTGACGCCGGATTCCCTTGGGCCCAGGGTTGTGGACAACCTTTGTATTACCAGGCATATTATTAAGGAATTTGGCAAATATGTTCTTGGAGACAGCTGCCAGAAGCCTGTCAGCAGTATTGTACCGGGAGTGATGGCGCAGACCGGGATGGAATCTATGGAAATCGTGCGGGGCATTACAAAGGAAACAGGCCCGGATGTCATTATTGCCGTTGACGCGCTTGCGGCGCGCGGTACCAGGCGCCTGAACCGTACGATACAGATTACGGATACCGGGATTAACCCAGGCTCAGGCGTAGGAAACCACAGGCATGCGCTTAACCTTGAAAGCATCGGTATTCCGGTGATCGCGGTTGGCATTCCGACGGTTGTGGATGCGGCGACGATCGTGATCGATACGATGAGCAATCTTTTGGATGCCATGAGCCAGGCAGAACAGATGCGCCGCATCGGCAGTTCATATGAAAAGCTGGATATTATGGAAAAATATGAGCTGGTACGGGAACTGTTAACGCCGCAGCTCAATACGATGTATGTGACGACGAAGGATATTGACGAGGCGGTCAAACAGCTTAGTTTTATGGTATCCGAAGGGATTAATCTGGCGCTGCAGGAGGATTGACAAATCTTTGCGGAATCTGTCGGCGGGCATGGATGGGCTGTCTTCTTTTCCAGACATAAATCTGCCTGGTTGTTTCATATACTGTTTGGGAGTGCTTTTGCAGCTGTGTACAGGCAATAGGGAACGTCTGGCACAGCTGTGAGGCACAGCCTGCAGGAGCGGTATGGGAGGATGGTTCATGCATTTTAAGAGAAAGTACAAAAAGAAATGGTGGATGGGTACCTTTCCGCTGTGCATTTTTGTGGCGGCAGGTATTTGTGTGATGGATGCCGCCGGGATCACCAAAAATACAATACTGGATGCAGCTGTTACCTGTTTGCAGGAAAATTTGGGCTATCAGGCGGTACAAAGCTGCATGCCGGTCTTGGTCTATGATGCGAAAGACTCCGAAGAGAAGACTATTTATGATTATCTGGCGGCAAATATGGATGAAATGCTTCCGATTTATGGGTATGCCAGAGAACAGGAAATGCAGATGGCTATGGGAGATGCAGGACTTCCCGGAGAAGCGGAGGACAGCTGTGACAGCAACGAAGACATCGAAGCTCTGCACGCACAGCTGCTGGAGCAGGAAAATGAACAGGCAGCCGGCGAAAATGTCGATCTGCAGGGCATCCGGGAACAGGAACAAAAAGAGACGCAGGACGGGCAGCAGGCAGCAGCGTCCGTGGCCGGAGATAAAATCAGGAAATTTTCACGCCAGAAACTAAATGATTTTGACTATCTGCTTCAGAATTTTTACCGTGTGGACAGTACGACCACGACAAACAGCAAGCAGCTGAACGCGGAGCAGATGCTGGCTAAGGATATGCGCATCGATCCGGACGGCGAGGGTCCGCAGATTCTGATTTATCATACACATTCGCAGGAACGTTTTGCGGATTCCAAAGATGAGACGCAGTCGGTTGTCGGGCTGGGCGATGAACTGGCCAGGCTGCTGGAGGATACTTACGGATATAAAGTGCTGCATCATAAAGGCAAATATGACCTTCCAGACCGCGACAACGCATATTCCAGAGCCGCGCCCGCGGTAGAACAGCTGTTAAAAGATTATCCGGGCATTCAGGTCATTATTGATCTGCACAGGGACGGCGTGGCGGAAGGTACGAGACTGGTGGAAAAGGTGAACGGGAAGGATACGGCTACGATTATGTTTTTTAACGGACTTAGCCATACAACGGCACAAGGGGATATCAGCTATTTGTATAACCCGAACCTTGCGGATAATCTGGCGTTTTCGTTTCAGATGCAGCTGGCCGCAGCGGAATATTATCCGGGATTTTCCAGGTTTGTGTATCTGAAAGGATATCGGTATAATCTGCATTATCTGCCGAAATCGCTGCTTGTGGAAGTGGGGGCGCAGACGAATACATATCAGGAAGTGTTAAATGCAATGGGGCCGTTGGCGGATGTGCTGGATAAGGTGTTGTCGGGGTTGCACCATTACTAAAATTATGTTAAGATGGCAATACACAGACACAAGAAAAACGGAGGAAATGATGACAGTGGATCAGAGCAGAATCAGAAATTTTTGTATCGTAGCGCATATCGACCACGGAAAATCCACACTTGCAGACCGGATCATTGAAAAGACCGGGCTGCTGACAGAGCGGGAGATGCAGGCGCAGGTATTGGACAATATGGATCTGGAACGGGAACGCGGGATTACAATTAAATCGCAGGCAGTGCGTATTATTTATAAGGCAAAGGACGGGGAAGAATATATTTTTAACCTGATCGATACTCCCGGACATGTTGATTTTACTTATGAGGTTTCCAGAAGCCTTGCGGCATGCGACGGAGCGATTCTGGTTGTGGATGCGGCGCAGGGAATTGAAGCGCAGACACTGGCGAATGTGTATCTGGCGCTGGATCATGACCTGGAAGTATTTCCGGTAATTAATAAAATCGACCTGCCGAGCGCGGAGCCGGAGCGGGTTCGGGAAGAGATTGAGGATATTATCGGTCTGGACGCTTCGGACGCGCCTTTGATTTCCGCAAAGACAGGCGTAAATGTAGAACAGGTGCTGGAAGCGATTGTAGAAAAAATCCCTGCTCCGGACGGAGACGCGTCGGCGCCGCTGCAGGCGCTGATCTTTGATTCAAAATACGACTCTTATAAAGGCGTAATTGTTTTTTGCAGAATCAAAGAAGGAACGGTAAGAAACGGAACGAAAATTAAAATGATGGCAACCGCTGCGACCGCGGAAGTCGTGGAGGTAGGTTATTTTGGAGCCGGACAGTTTATTCCGTGTGAGGAATTAAGCGCGGGTATGGTTGGCTATCTGACGGCAAGTCTTAAGAATGTCAAAGATACCCGTGTCGGCGATACGATTACGCAGGCAGACCGTCCGTGTGCGGAGCCGCTGCCGGGCTATAAAAAAGTAAATCCAATGGTCTACTGCGGGCTGTACCCGGCGGATACGACGAAGTATCCGGATCTGCGGGATGCGCTGGAAAAGCTGCAGTTAAATGACGCGGCGCTGCAGTTTGAGGCAGAGACGTCTGTAGCGCTTGGATTTGGATTCCGCTGCGGGTTTTTGGGATTGCTGCATCTGGAAATTATACAGGAACGGTTGGAACGTGAATTTAATCTGGATTTAGTAACGACAGCGCCAGGCGTTGTATACCGTGTCTATAAGACGGACGGTACGATGATTGAGCTGACAAATCCGTCTAACCTGCCGGAACCCGCGGAAATTGATTATATGGAAGAGCCGGTTGTGGATGCGGAAATTATGGTGTCCAGTGAGTATATCGGGCCGATTATGGATCTGTGCCAGCAGCGGCGTGGAATTTATATCAGCATGGAATATCTGGAAGAAACGCGCGCACGGCTAAAATATACGATTCCTTTAAATGAGATTATATATGATTTCTTTGATGCGTTAAAATCACGTTCACGCGGCTATGCATCGTTTGATTATGAGATGAAAGGATATCAGAAGTCCGAACTGGTGAAACTGGATATTCTGATTAATAAAGAAGAAGTCGACGCGCTGTCCTTTATCGTATTCTCCGGGACAGCTTATGAGCGCGGACGCAGGATGTGTGAACGGCTCAAGGAAGAGATTCCAAGGCATCTGTTTGAAATTCCAATTCAGGCAGCGGTTGGAAGCAGGGTGATTGCCCGGGAGACGGTACGCGCTATGCGTAAGGACGTGCTTGCAAAATGTTACGGCGGCGATATTACACGTAAGAAAAAGCTGCTGGAAAAGCAAAAGGAAGGCAAAAAGCGGATGCGTCAGATCGGCAGCGTAGAGATTCCGCAGGAAGCTTTTATGAGCGTACTCAAGCTGGATGAAGATTAGTGAAATGATAATGAAAATAAAAGAACTGGAACTCTATATTCACATCCCATTTTGTGTGAAAAAATGCCAGTATTGTGATTTTCTGTCAGCGCCTGCGCCGGAATCTGTGATTGAGGCATATCTGGATCAGCTGCTGCAGGAAATCCGTGCAGTATCCAGGCAATATGCGAAAGATCCAGTGATCACGATTTTTATTGGAGGAGGGACGCCTTCGATACTTACGCCTTCACAGATGCAGCGCTTGCTGGAACAGCTGTATGCAGGCTTTTTCATTGTGCCGGATGCGGAGATTACAGTAGAATGCAATCCAGGTACATTGGACGCCGTGAAACTGCGCACATACCGGGATTTTGGCGTGAATCGGCTTAGTGTGGGACTGCAGTCTGCACAGGAGGAGGAACTGCGTCTGCTCGGCAGGGTTCATACTTATCAGGAATTCAGAGACAATTACGAACTGGCACGCAGCATAGGCTTTGCAAATATCAATGTCGACCTGATGACAGCCCTTCCGGGGCAGAGGGCGGACACTTATGCACACTCGCTGGAAAAAGTGATTGATTTAAGGCCGGAACATATTTCCGCATACAGCCTCATCATAGAAGAAGGGACACCATTTTTTGAACGTTTCGGTGAGTCGGACCGTTTGCGCGAAAAAGGAAAAGACCAGCATCAGCTTCCGGATGAAAAGGAAGAACGAAAGATGTATCAGCTGACAAAAGAACTGCTGCAGCAGGCAGGCTATCAAAGATATGAAATATCAAATTACGCTTTGGACGGATTTGTATGCCGGCATAATGCCGGATACTGGAGACGAAACAATTATCTGGGGATGGGTCTGGGGGCTGCTTCCATGGTAAATAATTTTCGTTTTTCCAACACCTCAGATTTTGGGAATTATTTAAATACAGATTTTGCAAATGAAGTCTATGCTTATACAGACAGATACGAACTGCAAATATATGAACAGATGGAAGAATTTATGTTTTTGGGGCTGCGGATGACACAGGGAGTCTCGGCAAAAGATTTTCAAAATCAATTTCATAAAGAGTTGGAAGAAGTATATGGGACAGTTTTGGACAAGCAGTTAAAACAAGGATTCATAAATAAGACAAAGAACGGCTATTGTCTGACAGATTTTGGGATTGATATCAGTAATTATGTGATGGCGGAGTATTTGCTTGATCCGTAATGTGCGTCAATTTTAACGGAGATGCAGAAAGGAGTGACCATATGGCAATTACAGCAGCGTAAATGCAGTCAGTGCATCTACGTTAGATCCCAGATTTTCGCCGATTACGCAGGCAGAACTGGATCAGCTGACAATCAGCGTAGATGTGCTGGGAAGTATGGAAAAAATAAACAGTTTGGATCAGCTGGATGTCAGGCGTTATGGTGTAGTTGTTGCAAAAGGATATCGCCGCGGGCTGCTTCTGCCGAATCTGGAAGGCGTGGATACGGTTAGCGACCAGGTTGCGATTGCAAAGCGCAAGGCTGGGATTGGTGAAGCGGAATCTGTGGAACTGGAAAGATTTGAAGTGGTACGTCATGAATAAAAATAATTTACAAATCTCTGCATCCGGATCAGAAAGGCCGTATGCAAGAACGGTTTGCAAGACCTGTATGCACCACTGTAATCTTGCGCCCGGGCAGAGCGGTATTTGCGGTGCGAGAAAAAATGAGAATGGGACAATTGTCTGCGTAAATTACGGAAAAATTACGGCGCTGGCGCTTGACCTGGTGCTTGCTCTGATCAGACGGGCGGCGCAGACATGCCATGTAGAGTTCACGACACTGATTGTGCCGGGAGAAAACGATGATCCGGCACAGATGGAGGAACTTGCAAAGTGGGCAGGGCCTGATATTCCGCTGCATGTGACGCGTTTTTTTCCGAGGTACCATATGACAGAAAAAGACGCGACGGATGTGCAGCAGGTTTATCGGCTGGCGAATCTTGCGGGGAAGTATGTGAAGCATGTGTTTGTTGGGAACTGCTGAAAAAAAGCCTGATACCAAGACCAGGGCTGGTTATGTACGCACAATTTCATAGCAGTATTGTGTACTGATTTCCAGTTCATCCTCCGGGATACCCCACGCGTGCGGGATTTGCTGGCGGGTCACGCGTTCTGAGGTGGAGATTTCAAAAGCATCCAGCCTTTTTAGAGCATCTGCGTCAAGTTCTTCTGCCGGAATGCGTACCTTTTGTATACGCGGAGGCGGATAGGTGGCTCCCATCCAGATGTTCCAGATCTCGACCTGCGGTGTATGTGTCAGCGTTTCCCGGATGTAACGGATGATCTGCGCCGCACGCCCTTTTGTGTAATGACTCCACTGCACGCTGGCGCAGTATGCCTTCTTTGTCAAAATATCTGCAGACTTTTCCATTGGGCAGATCGAAAAGTCATCATCATATGCAAGGTCTTCAAAAGTTCCGTTTTCTGAATGAATTTGATAACGATCTGTATAAAGCAGCATTTTCGGGTCGTTCCGGTCTGCTTTTTCATCCTGCAGCAGCCAATCCGGCACTTCGATTCCGCGCTCTAAGGCTTCCTGTATGGATATAGTCTGTTCATGCGGATTTTTCACTTCTAAAAAAGGGATGTCTGCTGCCAGGTACATCAATGCGCTCATAAGTATGAAATTCCTTTCGTAAATGTCAGATTCTTGATCCAAAACTTATTTTAAACCTGGCTGTTGTCTGTGTCAATGATGGATCTTTTTTCAGGCGTCTCTTGTAGCAGTTTTTTAAATATGCTACAATCAGACAAACAAGCAAAGGAGAATGGACATATGAAATACGATTTTACATCAATCATGGACCGCGCCGGAATGGATGCAGTAGCTGTAGACGGCTTGGGTGTAGGATATGCCCCGACGCCGCCAAAAGAAGGCTTTGACTTTATTCCTATGTGGGTTGCGGACATGAATTTTCCAACAGTCCCGACCATTCCTGAAGCGATCATCGCGCGCGCGAAGCATCCGGCCTATGGATATTTTGAAAGCAGGGATGCGTATTTTACATCAATTATCCGCTGGCACGAAACACGCAATGGCGTAACCGGTCTGAGTAAAGAGCAGATTGGTTATGAAAACGGTGTACTTGGAGGAGTGATCTCTGCGCTGACCAGCTGTGCGGCGCCTGGCGACGCGGTGCTGCTTCATAGTCCTGCCTATATTGGTTTTACAGAATGCCTTACCCGCAATGGCTACCGGATGGTACACAGTGAACTGAAAAAAGACGCTGACGGCATTTACCGCATGGATTATGAAGATATGGAAGCAAAGATCAAAGCGCAGAAAATCCATGTGGCAGTCTTTTGTTCCCCGCATAATCCGACCGGACGCGTCTGGGAGCGTCAGGAACTGGAACGCGCGATGCAGATTTTTGAAAAATATGAAGTAACGGTTCTGGCAGATGAAATCTGGTCAGACATACTTTTAAACGGCAGCAGACATATTCCGACTCAGTCCGTAAACAGGTACGCCAGAGAGCATACAGCATCTTTTTATGCGCCAAGCAAAACCTTTAACCTGGCTGGATTAATTGGAAGCTATCATATTATTTATAACCGTGCGCTGCGCGACCGTATTGTATCCAAAGGATTAAAACCGCACTATAACAGTATGAATGTATTATCCATGCATGCACTCATCGGCGCATACAGGCAGGAAGGGCAGGAATGGGTAGACGAGTTATGCCAGACGCTTAGTGAGAATGTCAATACTGCATGTGATTATATACAAAAGCATCTGCCAGGAATTACGGTATCCAAACCGCAAGGAACCTATATGCTGTTTTTGGACTGTACAGAATGGTGTACGAAACAGGGAATTACGGTTCAGGAACTGCTGCAGGCAGGATGGGATGTCGGCGTTGGCTGGCAGGACGGCAGACCGTTTTACGGGCCTTGCCATATCCGGATGAATCTGGCGCTGCCGTTACAAAGAGTAAAAGAAGCGCTGCAGCGCTTATCGGATTATGTATTTCAGGAGAAAGCCTGATGCATTAAGTGGTTTTGTATCTTGTCAGGAGCCTGGGCGCGAACTTAAGAAATATGCACTGTATTGTCAGAATAGTGGTATTTTCCTGGAGCGTATCTTAAAAATGCTTTTTAAGATACGCTCCAGGTCGCGCCTATGGAATATTAGCCTGATATTTTTTACGATTTAAAAGTCCCGCGTACAGGATATCCCCAAAAATCCCCATCCCCCAAAATACCTATTGCAGAATTCCCCAGTCTCTTTTATAATGATTGCAGACAAAGAATCAGCAAAAAGCAGAAAGAAGCAGAAAGCAGGTGGCACTATGGATATCAAAGACATATGCAATGCCGGTGGAGACATTCTGGATGCGGTTGCAGATGCAGTCAACCGGAATGACTACAGCGGCCTGAGCGAAAATGTAACAAATACCGTCAACCGTGTCGTACGTCAGGTAAGGGACGATGCATCCAAAGGTACATATGGCAATCCGACCCACCAGTACGCAAAGACTACCTATACAAGAAAAGGCCAGGCAGACTATGAACGTACACGCCGCAGGGAAAACAGCAAATATACTTCGATTTATAAAGACCGCGCTGCATGGACAGGCTGGAAACAGGAATCGTCTGCGGCACGTGAAAATAAACTCCTTCCGGCAACCGTAGCGAAGCATCCGACGGGCAGGATTTTAGGCCCGCTGCAGCTGGCATGGGGAATTTTGGCGACAAGCGGCTTTGGGATTACAACAATCATCTTACTGATCGTGATCCTTACGGAAGGCGGCGCGGCTCCGATCGTTTTTTCTGTGATTTTCGGGCTGCTGACGGCGTTAAGTATTACGGATATTGTACGCGGCAGCCGCAAGATCCGTCTGGTTAACCGTTTTTATCACTATGCCAGGCTGATCGGGGAGAGAGGATACATCGCGATTGAAGAGCTGGCCTTACAGACCGGGCAGCGCAGGGATGAAGTTGTCAAAGACTTGCGCAAAATGATGAAAAAACATATGTTTCCACAGGGCCGTCTTGACAACGGCCAGACGACTTTTATGCTGACGCAGGATGTCTACCAGCAGTATCTGCAGGCAGAACAGGAAAACCAGGCCAGGGAACAGGCGGCAAAAATGGAGCAGGCGGCCCAGGAGGCGGAGCAGGCAAGACAGGCCCAGGAGGCGGAGAAACGGGAGGCGGCACGTCATTATAATGAACAGACCGAAAAGATCTTAAAGGACGGCAATGCCTATATCCGTATGGTGCATGAATGCAATGAAAAAATCCGGGGCGAAGAAATGAGCTACAAGCTCTCCCGCCTGGAATCCATTATGCGCCGGATTTTTGAACAGGTGGAAAAAGTGCCGCAGAGCGCGGATGACCTGCACAAATTTATGGACTATTATCTGCCGACGACG